>NZ_JBIUSS010000006.1:244148-377572 GCF_044741445.1 Kitasatospora sp. NPDC088160
GCCGGGAAGGGCTCGGCCACCGCACCTGCGAGGAGGCCCCAGATGCGCATGGTGAAGAAGACGGTCGACGGCGCCGGGCCGCCGCACGTCCGTGGCGCCGCTGCGGCGTCAGCGCTCCGGGAAGCGGTGCTGCTCGACCAGCCGGGCGAAGCCGTCCCACAGGGCCGGATCCGCCGGCTCCCGCGGGTCGTGGAGCGTGACGCCGGCCAGGCCCCCGGGCGCGTCGCAACCGCCCGCCCGGGCCAGTTCGACGCCGGAGCCGAGCAGCGCCGCCGGCTTGCCGTGGCGCAGCGCCTCGGCGAGGAAGCGGACGGCGTCCGGATCGGCGGCCAGCGCGGGCCCGGCGCCGTCCGGAACCACCACCGCGTCGTACAGCACCGAGGCGGTGGTGGGCAGCGGGCGGTCCACCGGCAGAGGGTCACCGCCACGGGCGGCCACGTGACCGCCGTGCGCGGCCAGCGTCTCCACGACGGCGCCCTGCGCACCCAGCCGCTCGTGCGCGGCCCGTACCTGGCCTCCGTCGACCCCGGGCGCGGTCAGCACGGCGACCTTGCGGGTACGGATGCCGCTGCCGCGCAGATTCTCCAGGCTGAGCGCCGGGGAGACCCGGGAGCCCGCCGCCTCGCCGCCCTTCGCCGCCGCCCGGTCCTCGGGCGCCGGCTGCGGCTCGGGCACGCCGATGCGCCGGGCGACCTCCGCCGCCAGGTCGGGGTCCACGCGCACCAGGTTGCCGACCATCCGGCGCCGTACCTCCTCGTCGCCCACCTTGCCGAGCTCGAACGCGAACGCGGCGGTGATGTGCCGCTGCTCCCAGCCCGCCATGCTGCGCCAGAACAGCGCGGCCTGGCTGTAGTGGTCGGCGAAGCTGGGGCTGCGCCGCCGGATCGCCCTGCCGTTGACCCGTTCCTGGTAGTGCTGGAACACCCCTTCCGGCAGGTGGCCGCCGCCCATGGTGAACGGGCAGCCGCCGCCCACCGAGTTCGGTGCGTAACTCGTCCCCGGGTGGACGACCTGCTGGCCGTAGCCGTCGCGGTGGTTGGTCCGCACGTCGGCCAGCGGGCGGTTGACGGGCAGTTGGCCGAAGTTGGGGCCGCCCAGGCGGATCAGCTGGGTGTCCAGGTAGGAGAAGTTGCGGCCCTGGAGCAGCGGGTCGTTGGTGAAGTCGATCCCGGGCACGACGTTGGCGGTGTGGAAGGCCACCTGCTCGGTCTCGGCGAAGAAGTTCTGCGGGTTGCGGTCGAGGACCATCCGCCCCACCGGGCGCACCGGCACCAGTTCCTCCGGGATCAGCTTCGTGGGATCCAGCAGGTCGAAGGGGAAGGCGAACTCGTCCTTCGCCGTGACCAGTTGGACACCGAGCTCCCATTCGGGGAAGTCCCCCGCCGCGATCGCCTCCCACAGGTCCCGGCGGTGGAAGTCCGGATCCCGCCCGGCGGTGATCTGGGCCTCGTCCCACACCTGGGAGCAGACGCCGAGCCGCGGTCGCCAGTGGAACTTGACGAACGTGCCGCGCCCGTCCCGGTTCACCAGGCGGAAGGTGTGCACACCGAAGCCCTGCATCATCCGGTAGCTGCGCGGGATGGCCCGGTCGGACATCACCCACATCAGCATGTGGGTGGACTCGGGCTGGAGCGAGCAGAAGTCCCAGAAGGTGTCGTGCGCGGAGGCGCCGGTGGGGATCTCGTTCTGCGGTTCGGGCTTCACCGCGTGGACGAAGTCCGGGAACTTGACGGCGTCCTGGATGAAGAACACCGGCATGTTGTTGCCCACCAGGTCGTAATTCCCGTGCCGGGTGTAGAACTTGGTGGCGAAGCCGCGGACGTCCCGTACGGTGTCGGCGGAGCCGCGCGGGCCCTGCACGGTCGAGAAGCGCACGAACACCGGGGTGCGGCGCCCGGCCTCCTGGAGGAAGTCGGCGCAGGTGAACCCGGCGAGCGACTCGTACGGTTCGAAGAAGCCGTAGGCGCCGGCGCCGCGGGCGTGCACCACGCGTTCGGGGATGCGCTCGTGGTCGAAGTGGGTGAGCTTCTCGCGGAGGTGGAAGTCCTCCAGCAGGGTGGGGCCGCGGTCGCCGACGATGAGCGAGTTGTCGGTGTCGTCGACGCGCACACCCTGGTCGGTGGTGAGCGGGCCGTCCGGGTCGGGGGCGCGGAAGGCGTCGAGTGCGGCGTCCTTGGCGTCGGTGGTGTTCTTGGCGTCCGTGGCGTCCGTGGCGTCCGTGGCGTTCTTGGCGTCGGGTCCGGGGTCGGCGGGCGGCTCGGGCTGGGGGGTTTCGGGGTTGATGGGCATGTCGCGATCTCCGTCCTGGGAACGGCGCGGGGCGGCCGGGCCGGCGGCCCCCGGCTCGTGTCGGCGGGGCGGCTGCCCGGTGGGTGGCCCGGCAAACCGCGCGCGAGCGGCCGTCGGTGCCGCAGCAGGAGGTCAGCGGTGCTGGGCAGAGGCGCGCGGTGTTTCAGTGCGGTGTTTCAGTGCGGTGTTTGACGAAGGAGCCTCGGGGGACACGCCTGGGTCGGGAGGGGAAGCCTCTGAGTGAGGAGACGAGCAATGTCGAACGATGCCATCGTCCTGTTGAGGGAGGACCACAAGGAAGTCCGCCGCCTGTTCCGCCAGTACCGGGAACTCGCCGCCGGGGACGGGGACGGAGACGGTGGGGGCGACGCGCGGCACGAGACGGTCGAGCGGATCGTGGAGGCGCTCACCGTCCACACCTACCTGGAGGACGAACTGGTCTACCCCAGGATCCGTCAGGAGGTTCCCGGCCTCGCCGAGGACATGGACCGCGCCCGGCAGGAACACCACGTCGCCGACCTGCTCTGTGAGGAGCTGAGCCGGATGAGCCCCGGCGACGAGGGCTACGACGCCAAGACCGCCGTCCTGATCGACGCGGTCGACCGGCACATCGAGCAGGAGGAAGGCTCCTGGTTCCCGATGGTCCGGGCCGCATTCGGCCGCAAGGAACTCCAGGAGATCGGCGAGCGGATGCAGGCCATGCGCGAGACCGCGCCGCGCCGCCCGTCCAGTGGCGGCGTGCTCCACCGCATCGCCAACGCGATCGAGGGCTGACGACGGTGCGACGCCGCGACCACGAAAAGCGGGAAGGAGCACGCGAATTCCTCTCATGTCTCAGCCAACGCGACCGTCCTATCCTGAGGGCGTGGAAGAACAGCCGGCAATCGGGCGCCAGTGGACGTTCCTGACCAATCACGCGCGCGTCCTGGTGCAGATCGCCCGGGACCCGGGCATCAGGGTGCGCGACATAGCGACCAGCTGCCTGCTGACCGAACGAGCGGTCCAGCGGATCATCGCCGACCTCGAAGCGGCGGGCTATCTCAGCCACCACCGCGTCGGACGCTCCAACGTCTACCGCGTCCTCGACGGCAAGCAGCTGCGCCACCCCGCCGACAGCGGCCCGACGCTGGCGGAACTGCTGGCCGTCCTGCTGCGCTGACCGCTCCGCCCGCCCACCCGCTCCTCGGCCGGCACGGCGTGCTCGGTCTCTCGTAGGAACCCGAGGGCACGCCGAGGGCACGCCGAGGGCACGCCGAGGGCACGCCGAGGGCATGCCGATGACACGCATGGCCGAACCCGATTGCACGCATTGCCATTGACGAATTTCCGTTCACGTATCGGTTGACGTGAGAAGGGATTCGGCAGACGCTGGAGATGTCGTCCCACGGCTCACAGGCAGGAGAAGAGACCATGCGCGGTAAGCCGCCCGTGGCGCGTTCCGCTGCCCCGACCCCGACTCCTCCACCCCCCGCGCCGCCCCCGGTCAATGGGAGCGTGCCCACAGACCTGCACGTCGCCGAGGGCCTGCTGGTCCGGCTCGCCGTCGAAGGGGACCGGGTCCGTGCGACGGTCCGCGGCGAGATCGACCTCGACGTCGCCGGCGGCCTGGACGAGACCCTCGGACGCGCGTTGCAGGCCAGCGGCACCGGGCTCGACGTCGACCTGTCCGGCGTCCCCTTCTGCGACAGCTCCGGCCTCAACCTCCTGCTGGGCCTGCGCAGCACCGCGCACCGTACCGACCGCACCCTCGCGATCACCGCGGCCAGCACCCAGGTCGAGCGCCTGCTCGCGATCACCGAGACGACCGGCCTCTTCACCCCCGCCGCCACCGAACGCCCCGCCGGCCCCCCGCACACCGAGAACGCAGACCCCTGACCGCACGCGGGCCACCCCGCACCACCGCAAGCCGAGAACCATGGACCCCGTCCGCCGCTACGCCATCGCCCTGCCCGGCGCGCCCGGCGCCCACGCCGCAGCGCACACCGTCATCGTGCACCTCACCGACCAACTGGGCCCCGCGCGCGAACCCGTCTACGAGGACGCCACCGGCCTGTTCCGCGTCCAGATCCGGGGCACCATCGCGGAAGTCCTCGCCGCGCCGGCCGAGTACGGAACCATCCACCCCTGCCTGGAAGCCGTTCCCATGCCCTGACCGCACTCCGGGCCGCTGGTGGACCCGCTGGCACCCCGGCAGGCGTGGGGGCGTCCGTCGCGCCTGAAACCGTCCTGCCGCAGGCCGTTCCACCCATGGTCGCTGCCGCGGGCCGGGGCCGGGAGGACACGTTCTTCCAGGGAAAAACATGTCCTCCCAGCTCGCGCGGCGCCCTGGCACAGTGGCCGGTGTGAGCACGGACAACGACAAGCGCCGGGAGTTCGCCACGTTCCTGCGTGCCCGGCGCGCGGAGGTCTCCCCCCGACAGGCCGGACTTCCCGTGTACGAACGGTCGCGCAAGGTGGCCGGGCTGCGCCGGGAGGAGGTGGCCGGGCGGGCCGGGATCAGCGTGGACTACTACACCCGCCTCGAACAGGGCCGGCTGCCCGCACCGTCCGGCAGTGTCCTGGACGCGCTGGCCCGCGCCCTGCTGCTGGACGACGACCAGCGTGACTACCTGCGCCAGCTGGCCGACCTGGCCCCGGCCCGCCGACAGCGGCGTTCACAGCACCAGGTCGTGCCCGCCGCGGTGCTGGCCGTACTGGCCGATCTGCGGACCACGCCCGCCGTGGTCCTGGGCCGGTTCATGGACATCCTGGCCTGGAACGACCTCGCGGCCGAGCTGCTGCTCGACTTCGCCGCGGTCCCCGAGGAACACCGCAACTACCTGTGGCTGACGTTCCTCGACCCGCGGACGCGCGAGCGCGTGCCGGACTGGGACCTGTCGGCGGGCGAGTGCGTCGCCTACCTGCGGATGGACGCCGGCCGCTACCCCAGCGACCCCAGGCTCGCCGAACTGGTCGCCGAGCTGAGCGCCGGGGACTCCGACTTCCAGCACTGGTGGACCACGTACCGGGTCTCCGGCAGGAGCTTCGGGAGCAAGCGCATCCTGCACCCGGTCGTCGGCGAGGTCCGGCTGGACTGGCAGGTCCTCACCGTCGCCCAGGAACGCGACCAGTTCCTCGCGGTCATGCCCGCCGCCGACGAGGAGAGCAGGCAACGGCTCACAGCCCTGAGCACACCGTAGGAACGCGCACGGCGCGACCGTGCGGTCCCACCCACCCGGAAAGGAGGTGAAGGCGCGAGGAGCCCCGGATCACGAGGGCCCGACGCCTTCACAGCACGCCATGACGACCACACTCATCACCGGAGCCACCCGCGGGATCGGCCTGGAGGCCGCCCGCCAACTGGCCGGGGCCGGACACACCGTCTACCTCGGTGCGCGCGACCTGGAACGGGGCCGGGAAACCGCCGAGCGGATCGGCGCCCGCGCGGTGCAGCTCGACGTCACCAGCGAGGAGTCCGTCCAGGCCGCCGCGCGGCTGATCCGCGAGGAGGCGGGCGGGCTCGACGTCCTGGTCAACAACGCCGGAATTCCCGGCAGGTGGAACCCGCCTGCCGAGATCACCGCCGACGACATGGAGACCGTCTACGCCACCAACGTCTTCGGCCTCGTCCGCGTCACCCACGCCTTCCTGCCGCTGCTGGAGGCCGCCGACCACCCCGTCATCGTGAACGTCAGCAGCAGCGGCGGCTCCCTCGCCCGGTGCAGTGACCCCGCCGGCCTTGAGGCGACCTTCCCGATGGTGGCCTACTGCTCGTCCAAGAGCGCGGTCAACATGATCACCGTCCAGTACGCCAACGCCTTCCCGGACATGCGGATCAACGCCGTCCACCCGGGGGCCGCCGCCACCGATTTCAACCCCCGCGGCACCGTGTCGGCCGAGCAGTGCGCCAAGATCATCGTCCGGATGGCCACCATCGCCCCCGACGGCCCCACCGGAGGGTTCTTCGAGGAGGAGGGCCCCGTCCCGTGGTGACCGTGGTGACCGCGGGGTCACACGGTTGACCGGTGGGGTCTCGCCCCGGCCACGGCGTGCCGCACCCCGTGGCCGGGGCACGATCACCACCCTGGAGCGGTGAACGACTCCACCGGGATGCCGGCCCCGGCCGGACACGGGTACCGGGCGAGCTGGTTCGAGCTCTTCTTCGACCTGGTGTCCGCAGTCCTCCCCGCAGGACCGCTGCTCCCCGCCTGGGCCACGATCGCGGTCACGGCGACCGTCCTCATCGCGATCACCGCAGTAGCCACCCGGTACGGGCCCCCGACCCACTGACGATCGATCAGCCACGGACAGCACCCTCGTGACGCCGCGAGACCCGCACTCCGGCCGCCTCGGCCGACTACCGACAGGGAACGACGCCCATGAGCAACCTCGCACTCGTCACCGGCGCCACCTCCGGAATCGGCAGGGCATTCGCCGAGCGGCTGGCCGGCGACGGCTACGACCTGGTGCTGGTCGGCCGGCGCCGGGAGCGGCTGGAGGAGTTCGCCGCCGCCCACACCGGGGTCGAGGTGCGATCCGTGGCCGCCGACCTCTCCACCGGCGAGGGCATCGACACCGTGGCGCGGATCTGCGCGGCCGAACCGCTGACACTGCTGGTCAACAACGCGGGAGTCGCCCACTACATGCCGCTCGCCGACCTGCCTGCGGATCTGGCCCGCGAACTGGTCGACGTCAAGGTTCTCGCCCCCACCCTGCTCACCCGTGCCGCCGTCGCGGGCATGCAGGAACGCGGCCGGGGCGCGATCATCAACGTGGCCGGCATGATCGCCTTCAGCGGACCCGCCCCGCAGTCCCAGCTGCCCCGCCGCGCCGTCTACGCCGGTGCCCTGGCCCACCTGGTCGCGATGAGCCAGACCCTGTCCGCCGAGCTCGAAGGCACCGGCGTCCAGGTCGAGGTCGTCTGTCCGGGGGTGGTGGCCACCGAGTTCCACGAGCGCCAGGGCCTCGATCTCAGCGCCGTACCCAGGATGAGTGCCGAGGACGTCGTCACCGCGGCCCTGCGCGGCCTGCAACTCGGCGAGGTCGTCTGCGCGCCCGGTGTCGAGGACGCGAGCCTGCTCGATGCCGTCTTCCGGGCCGAGCTGGCGGCGTTCGGCGCGCAGAGCCCCGAACTCGCCACCCGCTACCGGGCCGGCTGACCCGTACCCGCCCCTCGGTGGCCGGGCGTCGGCTACCGAGGGGCGGTGCTTCCTTTCGTGGCGCGGGCGTCAGTCGGCCTGCGGCGGATCTATCCGGACCACCAGCCGGCTCGGGCCGTTGCCGGAGGCGGTTGCCCGCTCGGCGGGGTGGGTGACGGGGCGGTCGGCGGGGTGCAGGGTGACGTTCTCCGGGTAGAGCCGGCCGAGCAGGGCCAGGACGACGAGGTCGCCCTGGCCGGTGGCGTCCAGGACGGCGTCACCCGCCTGCGTCCACACCAGCCCCGATGCGCGCAGGGCCGTCCACACGTCCGCGGCGGCGGGCGGGTCGGCGACCGGTGCGTCGGCGGGCACGTCGCCCGTGGCGCCGTCCGGCCGGTGGGCGAAGCGGTGGCCGCGCAGGGCCTGGCCGAGGTCGACGCGGGCGGTGGCGCCGTCGTGGGTGAGCTCGATGGCGGCGGTGCGGGCCCCGCCGGCGACCGGCCCGGCGACGACGCGGCCGGTGATGCGGCCGGTGAGCGGACCCGGTGCGGCGGTGGCGGGCGGCAGGTGCTCGACGAGGGTGCGCGGCGCGGCGTAGTAGTCCCGCAACTCGGCGACGTGCGTGACGGTTTCGTCGGCGGCCGGGTCGGGACGCCAGGTCAGCAGGTACCGGGGGGCGGTCAGGGGCGGCTGGTCGAGGACGGCCGGCAGGACGGTGCCGCCGCTCGCCTCGAAGCCGTAGCCGGCCGGGCCGGAGGGGTTGGGGGCGCCGAGGGTGCCGGACGAGCCGGAGCTGCCGGAGGTGCCGGTGACGGCGTGGCGGGCGAAGGCCACGATGCTGGCGTGCCGGATCCGGCGGACCAGGAGTTCGGTGAGGAACGCGTCCCGGGCCGGTTCGATGTGCCGCAGCCCGGTCGGAGTGATCAGCAGCGGGACGTCCTGCCAGTTGGTGAAGGGCAGCAGGGCGTCGCGCAGCAGGACGACCTGGTGCAGCCACTCGTTGTAGAGCTGCATCGTGACGGGTCCGCCACGGCGGCCGAGGAGCAGGTCGGTCGCGGGAGGGGTGAGCAGGTGGCCGTAGCAGTGGCTGCGGACGACCAGCGGGCCGGCGGGCAGCGCGATCCGGTCGGCGAGCAGGCGCTCCAGGGCCGCGGCGGCCCAGGAGGCGAGCTCATGGCCGATCTCCTCGGCCTGCGCGCCCAGTTCGCGAGCGGCCGGGGCGCTGCCCGGTCCGACGGCCAGCGGCAGGGAGGTCTCCCGGCTCCCGAGGGCGAGGGTCGCGCGGATCTGGGCCTCCAGCACCTCGCCGTCGGCGGCGGTGAGGGCGTTGTCATCGATGACGCCCTGGAGCAGCGGCTCCGTGGCCGTGAAGAACTCACGGGCGGTCAGGGCGGTGCCGGCCGCGGGGAAGGTGTTCCAGCGGCTGCCGCCGAGGGCGGGCGTACTCGGGGTGGGTGCGATGGGCACGGGTCCTCCGAAGTGTCGATGGAGCGTTGCGATCGAGCAGAGGTGGAGCGTTTCGATGGAGCAGGAGTGGAGCGTTTCGATGGAGCAGGGATGGAGCGGCGGATTCCGCGGGTGCGGGGCCCGGCCCTTATCTGGATCGTGCGATACAGATTGCGGACATGAAAAAATCAGTCGAGGGCGGTCAGCGCGACCTCCACGACGGGTGCGAGGGCTTCGGGGTCCGGTGTGATCTTCGAGGAGACCAGCAGCCCGTTGAGGAAGGTGACGAAGAAGGCGGCGAGGCTCTGCGGGTCGTGCCGCGCCGCGATCTCACCCCGTTCCGCCGCGACCCGCAGCACCTCGGCGAGCGCGTCCCGGCTGACATCCTGCATGTCCCGTACGGTGCGCCGGATCGACGCGTCCCCCGGTAGGCGCTCGCAGGCGGCATTGACCGCCAGGCAGCCCCGGCCGCCGTGCTCGGCGGCGATGTGGACCCGCTCCATCAGCATCGTGCGGATCGCCGAGCGGGCGTCCGCCCCTTCCTCCAGGCTGCGCAGGGCATCCGCCGCGAGGGTGGCGCGGTAGTGGTCCAGCGCGGCCCGGTACAGGCCGGCCTTGTCGCCGAACGCCGCGTACAGGGACCCCTGCCCGATCCCCAGGTGCTGGGTCAGGTCGCGCACCGAGGTCGCCTCGTAGCCGCGCGTCCAGAACAGCTCCATGGCGCGGCTCACCGCCGCCTCGGTGTCGAACTCCCGGGTCCTTGCCATGGTTTCACCGTAGCCTATCTGGATCGGATGCTCCAGATAGAGCGAGCCGCGCTCCTCCCGGGGCGAGGGCTCCGCAGAACCGGCGGACGCCCCGTGCGGCAGGTGACGACAGCGCGACGGGCGGTCCGTCGGCGCGCCGTGGATCGTGGCGCACCGACGAACCGCCCGGGGCCTCAGCCGAACCAGCGGGCGAGGGCCGTGTCGAGCGGGGTGCCGTCGGTGTCGGTCCAGGCGAGGTAGCCGTCGGGGCGGACCAGGAGGGCGCCGGCGCCGTCCACGTCCTCGTCGGTCTTCGCCATGACGTGCTCGACCCGGTCGGACCGGTCGCCGACCGACCGCCGCCTGCCGTCGAGGGAGAGCAGCAGGCCCCGGCCGGAGCGCATCAGCCGGCTCGCCCGGGTCGGGCCGTCCTCGGTGGTCAGGTCCAGGTCGATCAGCCGGGGGCCGACGCCGGGGTACCGGAGGTCCAGGCCGGACATCATGCCCGAGACGTACCGGTTGGTGTCGGGCAGGCCCAGCAGCTCGGTCACGAGCTCGCGGACCGTGCCGAGTTCCTCGTCCCGGCCGGGATTCATGATCACGGCCTGGGCCCGGGTGTGGCGCAGCACGCGCGCGGCGACGGGGTGCCGCTCCTCGTGGTAGCTGTCGAGCAGGCCGGCGGGCGCCCAGCCGCGGATCGTGCCGGCGAGCTTCCAGCCCAGGTTGACCGCGTCCTGGAGGCCCAGGTTCACGCCCTGGCCGCCGATCGGCATGTGGATGTGCGCCGCGTCCCCGGCGAAGAACACCCGGCCCTCGCGGTAGCGCTCGACCTGGCGGACGGCGTCGCCGAACCGGGAGGCGGCGCGCAGTTCACCCAGTTCGGTGTCGGGGCCGTACACGGCGTGCAGCGCCTCGCGGACCTCGTCGGCCGAGACCGGCGTCTCGCGGTCCGGGCCCTGTCCGGAGAGCCTGCCGAACAGTATCCGGTACAGGTCCGGGCCGATGGGGTGCAGGATCGAGTGGAAGCCGCCGGCCACGCGGGTGTACTGGCTGAAGTGCTTGCGCTCGGTGGGGACCGTCTCGGACCGGGAGGCGAGGGTGATGTCGGCCGCCACGGCGGACATCCGGCGCTCCCGGCCGGGGAACGGGACGCCCAGCAGCCGGCGGACCGTGCTGTGCCCGCCGTCGCACGCGACGAGGTAGCGGCCGCGGATCTCACCGTCGCCGCCTCGGACCTCACCGTCGCCCCGGACCTCACCGCCGTCGGGGGCGTCACCGCCGCCCGGGGTGCCGTCGGCGTGCCACGTGACCGTGATCCCCTCCGCGTCCTGCGCGACCGCCGTCACCTCGTGGCCGCGGAGCACGGGCACGCCCTGCTCGCCGAGGAGCCGTTCGAGGTGGGCCTCGAGCCGGATCTGCGGAACGTTGACCGGGTGGGGGTACCGGGTGCGCCAGGGCCGGCAGTCCAGCTCGACCGGCAGGGTGGCGAAGTGCCCGCCGGTGGTGTTGTCGGACGGCTCCCGCGCGAGCAGCGGCTCCAGCAGCCCGCGCAGGTCGAGCACCTCGGCGGTGCGCGGCTGGAGTCCGCCCGCCCGGGACTGGGTGCTGTGGGTGCGCTGCTTCTCGACGACGACGGCCGGCACCCCGGCCAGCGTCAGCTCGTACGCCAGCATCAGCCCGGTCGGGCCCGCCCCCACCACGATGACCTCGGTTCGCACGATGACCTCCCGAAAGAAGAAACTGGGTGCAATTCTGCACTCAGTCTACCACAAGGTAGACTGAGTGCATGAATCAGCAGATGGGCCTGCGGGAACGTAAGAAGGAACGCACCCGGGAGACGATCGCGGCGACGGCGATCCGCCTCTTCCTCGACCGGGGCTTCGACCAGGTCTCGATCACCGAGATCGCGGAGGCGGCGGAGGTCTCCCGGCGGACCCTCTTCGCGTACTTCCCGACGAAAGAAGACCTCGTACTCCAGCGGTTCGCCGACCACGAGAGCGAAGCGGCCCGGACGGTGCGCGCCCGCCCGGCCGGCCAGCCGCCGCTGGAGGCGCTGCGCGCGGCCATGCTCGACGCCCTGGCGCGCCGCGACCCGAACACCGGCCTGTGCGACGACCCCGAGGTGATGGCCTTCCTCCGCATGATCGTCGAGACCGAGAGCCTGGCGGCACGGATCATCCGCTACGCGGCACGCGGCAGCGACGAACTGGCCGAGGCACTGCTGGAGGCCGGCGTCGACCCGCTCGACGCCCGTCTCGTGGCCACCCAGGTGATCGTGGTGCAGCGGGAACTGGCGGTCATGAACCAGGAACGCCTGGCCGACGGCACGTCCGCCGACGACCACTACCCGGAGGCCGTCCGCGCCGCCGAGCGGGCCTTCGCCCTGCTGCGCGACGGACTGGGGCAGCACGGGTAGGGCCCGGGTGCATCGGCCTCCCGGAGCACTCCGAACTGTCGGGGGCGGGCGTCATAATCGCCACTGGCGTGATCACCGGACCTGCTGGAGGCCCTCGTTGTCCTCGTCGTCGTCCTTGCCGCCCTCGTCGCCCTCGCTGTCCTCGCTGCACGACTTCGCGACCTGGGAGCCCCTGCTGCGGCTCCTGCGGGCTGACCACGCGCAGGCGCTCGCCGCGCCGGGCGGCGAGGTGGCGGGGCTGATCGGCCGGCAGGGGTGGAGCGTGCCGGTGAGGATGCGGTTCCCGGAGGCCGGGCGCGCCATGCTGGTGTCCGACAACCAGGAGGCGCACGACGCGATCGACCGCGTCCGGGCCGCGCTCACCGAGGCCGGGATCGGCGATGTCGCCTTCGCCGCGGAGATCCCGCCGAGCGGGAAGGCGGTGCTCCATCTGTTCGACCACGGCCCGGCCGTCGACCCGGGCATCGGCAACGCCCACCCGGGCGCGCTCACTCTGGTCGAGGGCGCGGTGCCCGAGCCGTGGCGGCGCCTGCCCGAGCCGGTGCCCGGGGCGAGGCCGGCCCCGTCCGTGGACCTGGAGGTCCTGACCCTCGGAGGGTGGCGCGGCGAACCGGTCAGTCTGAACCCTCTCGTCGGGCTGCCCCGGCTCCGCACCCTCTACGCCGGCCCCGGGGCGCTCACCGACCCCCGGGAGGTCGCCCGGCTGACCGGACTGGAGTTCCTGGAGCTGACCCCGGAGGACTGGCGCTGCCTCCTCGACGCCGGCGCCGTCCCGCGCGGCCTGTCGGCCGCCGCCATCGAGGCCCCGAGCGATCACGACCTGCGCCCGATCATGGCCCTCGCGAACGAACTCCTGACCCTCTGGGAGCGCCCCCTGATCACGGAGACCGTCGTCGAAGGCGACCTCGGCCCGCTGCCGTAGCCCTGTCACGGATCTCGTGTGCCCGGGAGAGCGAGGCGGCCCTGCTGGGGTGCCGCTGTCACTTTCGCGGGGGCGGCGGGGAGTCGGGCTTCTCGCGGTAGAGGTCGATGGCGAGGGCGACTGCGGCGTGGGTCGCGGGGTGGGGGTCCTGGCGGCGCCAGATGAGGTGGACGGGGACGGGGGCGGCGTTGCGCAGGGGGCGGTAGACGATGCCGTCGCGGCGGTACTGGGCGGCGGTGGCCTGGGGGGTGACGCCGATGCAGCGGCTGGTGGCGATGGCGGCGAGCCAGTCGTCGATGTCGTGGGTGTAGATGACGGCGGGCCGCTGCTCCTCGGGCCACAGGTTCAGGGCGGTGGTGCCGGTTCGGCGGTCGATGGCGAGGGTGCGGGCGGGGATCTCGTCGAGGCGGATGCTGCGCCGGCGGGCCCACGGGTCGTCGGAGGCGAGTGCGACGATGCGGTGTTCGTGGCCGACCAGGGCGTGTGACCAGGGCTTCAGGTCGAGCGGGGCGCGGACGACGGCGAGGTCGCACATGCCTTCGGCCAGCCCGCCGGTGGGGGAGTTGTGGCGGACGAGGCGCAGCTCGACCTCGGGGTGGCGCTCGTGCCAGCGGCGCTGGAAGTCGGTGGTGTGGCGGCCGAAGGCGGACCAGGCGTGGCCGAGGTGGAGCCGGGCGTGGCCGGCGGTCGCTTCCTCGACCAGGTCGTCGGCGCCGGCGAGCAGGACGCGGGCGCGGGCGAGGACCCGCACGCCGGCCGGCGTGGGCGCGATCGTGCGGCTGGTGCGGTGCAGCAGCCGCACCCCGAGGAACTGTTCCAGGGCGTGCAGGTTGCGGGAGACGGCGGCCTGGGAGATGCCCAGCTCGGGGCCGGCGTCGGTGAAGCTGCCGGTGTCGATGATGGCGACCAGGCAGCGCAGGTGCTTCAGTTCCAGATCGGCGGGACTTCGTCGTCGCTCATCCATACGCCCAGCGTATCAATGGGCCGGTGAATGCATTTTGCGTATGACTACGTCGGCTCCACTGTGGAGGGCATGGTGCTGAAGAGTTCTCACGACGCCGCTACCGCCCGGGGTGACGGGCGCCTGGCCGGGGTGGCGCTGATGCTGGGCTCCGGCCTGTCCAACCAGGCCGGAGCGTCGATGGCGGCGCTCGCCTTCCCGGTGATCGGCCCCGCGGGTGTGGTGGCCGTCCGTCAGTGGGTGGCCGCCGGGGTGCTGTGGGCGGTCGGCAGGCCGCGGCCGCGGTCGTTCACGGCGGCGCAGTGGCGTCCGGTCCTCGGGCTCGCGGTGGTGTTCGCCGTGATGAACCTGTCCCTCTACACGGCCATCGACCGCATCGGGCTCGGGCTGGCCGTCACCCTGGAGTTCCTCGGTCCGCTCGCGGTGGCCCTGATCGGCTCGCGCCGGCGCCTCGACGCCCTGTGCGCGGTGGCCGCCGCGGCCGCGGTGGTCGTCCTGGCCCGGCCCTCGCCGTCCACCGACTACCCGGGCATCGCCCTGGCCCTGCTCGCGGCGGTGTGCTGGGCCGGCTACATCCTGCTCAACCGTGTCGTCGGCCGCCGCCTGCCCGGGCTGGAGGGCTCGGCCGCCGCCGCCGCGCTCTCGGGGGTGCTCTACCTTCCCGTCGGGATCGTGGTGCTGTGGCTCCGTCCCCCGACCGCCGCCGCCCTGGCCTGCGCGCTGGCCGCCGGCGTGCTGTCCTCGGCCGTGCCCTTCCTGGCCGATCTGCTGGCGCTGCGGCGGGTGCCCACGCAGTTCTTCGGCGTGTTCATGAGCGTCAACCCGGTCTTCGCCGCGCTGATCGGCCTCGTCGTGCTCGGCCAGCACCTCGGCGCGGCGGCCTGGCTCGCCATGCTGGTGATCGTCGGAGCGAACGCGGTCGCCGTCACCACCGCCCCCACCAACCCCGAGTGATGAGCAGGACCCCGAGAAGAAGTTTCGGGCCGATGTCGATTCGGCCGCGTCCGCTGCGACGTCATGATGTGCGGCGCCTCGCCGCACGGTGACGCGACGACGAGACCTGACGAGGGAACACGTGGACCAACTGCTCAGAGTCATGAACTTCAACGTCTCCAGCGACGGCGTCGGTGCCGGTGCCGGTGAGCACCAGAGCTTCGAGCGGCCGTTCGGCCATGACCATCCCGAGAAGCTGTTCGCCTGGGCCGGGGCCACGGCGAGCTGGCCCATGCGGACGGCTCCCGGGGGGAGCCGGGGCCTCGACGACTACTTCACGCGGGACTTCGCGCGCAACATCGGTGCCGAGATCATGGGCCGCAACAAGTTCGGGCCCCAGCGCGGGCCCTGGCAGGACGACGAGTGGCGCGGCTGGTGGGGTGACGAACCCCCGTTCCACACCCCGGTGTTCGTCATGACCCACCACGAGCGTCCGTCGTTCACGCTCTCCGACACCACGTTCCACTTCGTCGACGGCGAGCCGGCCACGGTCCTGGCCCGGGCGCGGGAGGCCGCGGAGGGCAAGGACGTCCGGCTCGGTGGCGGGGTCGGCACCATCCGGCAGTTCCTCGCCGCCGACCTCGTCGACACCCTGCACGTGGCGGTGTCGCCGGTGGAACTCGGCCCCGGGCTACGGCTCTGGGAGTCCCCCGACGAGCTGCTGGACCGGTTCCACCTGGAGGTGGTGCCCAGCCCGAGCGGGGTGGCGCACCACCTGTTCTGGCGGAGGTGACGTGAGGGCCCGCGCGGGGAGGTCGACGGCCGGGTGACCAGCCGCTCAGGGGCGGGTTCAGGAGTGAGCGGTCACGGTCGCGGTGAGGGGCGCGGGGCCGAGGGTGGCCGCCGCCATCGGGCGGGGGCGGCTGCCCGGGACCGGGTCCACGTGCCAGGCGGCCGTGACCGCCGCCGTCAGGAGGGTGAGCTCCGCCAGGGCGAAGTCGCCGCCGGGGCAGCCGTGCACACCGGCGGCGAAGGGCAGGTAGGCGCCGCGCGGGGGAGCGGGGTGCCGTTGCGGGTCCCAGCGGTCGGGGTCGAACGCGCCCGGGTTGCGGTACCAGCGCGGGTCCCGGTGCAGGGCGTAGGGGCTGTAGAAGATCTGGGCCCCGGGCGGGAGTCGGTGGCCACCCAGTTCCACCGCACTGCCCGTACGGCGGGGGAACAGCCAGATCGGCGGGTAGAGCCGGAGGGTCTCCTGGACGACGCGGTGGGTGAGCACGAGCGCGGGGAGGTCCGCCGGCTCGACGGGGCGGTCGCCGACGACCCGGCGGACCTCCCCGCGGACCCGGCGGCGGAGCTCGGGGTGGCGGGCGAGGAGGATGAACAGCCAGGCGGCGGCCGCGCCGCTGGTGTGGGAGCCGCCGACCAGCAGGGAGGTCACGTCGTCGTGGACCTGCCGCCGGTCGGCGCCGACCGACAGGTGCGTCAGGGCGGCGTTGTGCGGGTCCGCGTCGATGAGGGCGTCGACGACGCCGTGGAGGTCGTTCAGGGCGGTGTGGTAGCTGCGCCGCTCCGGGCCGGGCAGCCGGTCGAGGAACGCGGCGGCGGGCCCGTAGGCCCTGCGGCCCAGTCCGGCCACGACGACCGGCAGGGCGTGGTGGACGACGGAGGCGGCGCCGGCGGGGAGCGGACGGCCGAAGAGGGTCGCGGCGACCACGTTCAGGGTCAGTTCGGCCATCTCGGCGTTGAGGTCGATCCGTTGGCCGTGGTGCCACGAGTCGGCCCGGGCGGTGGCGAGTTCGGCCATGGTGTCGAGGTATCCGGGCAGGCGGGCGGCGCTCAGCAGGGGTTGGACGACGCGGCGGCGGTCCCGGTGGTGGGTGCCGTCGGCCACGGCGATGCCGGTTCCGAACAGGGGGCGGGACTTGGTGAAGATCTCGCCGCGGTCGAAGCGTCCCCCGGGTCCGGTCAGCAGGGCCATGACGAGGTCGGGGTGGTTGAGGAGGTAGGCGGGCCGGGGGCCGATGCGGAACTCGACCACGTCCCCGTAGCGGCGTTGGGCGTCGAGGAAGGCCAGGGGCGCTCTGGCCAGCCGGATCGCGTGCCCGAGGAGCGGGACGGCGCCCGGCACCCGGGCCGGGCGGCGGCCGGTGGGGTCAGGGGGTGTCGGCATGGTGGTCCTCTCCCGTGGGCGCAGGCGCGGTTGTTGTCGTTCCGGTGCGGTACCGGGGCGTGCTCAGGCCCCATTCCAGGTGGCCCCGGGCCCAGTCGAGGAGCGCCTCGGCGCAGTGGTCGGCCTGCCGCCGGAGGGCGGGTGGCGTGGCGAGCGCGCGGGCGAGGCCGGTGAGTTCGCGGCGGGCCCGGGCGTGGGCGCGCAGGCGGTCCTCGAAGGCGTCCGTCACGAGGAGGGTGGCGGCGTGCCGGTCCATGCCGCCGTGGTGGGCGGTGACGAGCACCAGGTTGTGGGGGTCGCCCTGGGCGGCCTCCTTGTCCACGGTCATCAGGTCGTTGGTCCAGCACACCAGGTCCGCCGCCGCGACGAGGAGTTCCTGGAAGGGGCGGGAGTAGTACAGGGACGGGGGCAGGAAGCAGCCGTCCGTTCGCTCGACGAGGTCGAACGAGGGCATGATCGCTCCGAAGGCCCGGCGCCAGGCGGGAAACCCGTCCGGGTACGGGACGTGGCCGGCCTGCCGGTGGGCGGCCTGCCAGACGCAGCCGGACAGGTAGTCGGCCACGTGACGACGGAACCTCAGGACCCAGGCGTCGGGCATGGCGTCCGAGGCCCGCTCGACGATCTCCGCGAGGGCCCGCCCCATGGGCGAGGTGGGAACCGACCCGTACGAGACGATGCCGAGCGGCTCGTGCAGGTGTTCCTCCAGGCGATCGGCGTCACGCCCCAGGTCGCCCTCGTCGATCCGGTCGTCGAGGAGGAACAGCCAGGCCATCCACATCGCCACCAGGGCGCTGTCCGACCGGTCGGCCCGCGGATGGCACCACGCCGCCAACAGCCCGGGACGGATCCGCGCGAGGTTGCGCAGCTCCGCCGACGTCTCGCAGAGGCCGGCGGCCTCCACCCACCGCAGGGTCTGCGCGTCGGCGGTCCCGGCGTGGTCGCCGTGGCGGGCCGGGACGTCCCGGATCGCGGAGCCCTTGAGCACGTCGATCGTCATGCAGCCCCCGCCTTCGGTTGTCGCGCCATTTGTCGTTCCGGCTGGCGTCGCGCCGGGCGAACGCCCCACATGGCGATCATCGCGTGCGCCGTGTCGACGAACCCGGGGCGGCGCAGGTGGGCCAGCGCCTCGGCGCCTTCCGCCTCCCCGAGGGCGCCGGAGCGTGCCATCGCGGGCAGGAGATCGGCGATCGAGAGCGCCCAGGCCCGCCCCGCCGCGTTGGTCGCCGTCAGCGTCGGGCAGTGGACCCGCATCCCCACCTCGCCGAGTCCCAGCCCCCGCAGCGGGGCGGGGAACGACCGGGCCCAGGCCGCCACGTCGCTGCCGAGCGTCGTGGCCAGGGTGGTGGTGACGGCGGCCCCGAGGCGCCGCACGACCGGATCGGGGGAGGAGGCGGAGGGGAAGAACGAGGGGTCCTCGATGTACAGGCGGCCGCCCGGCTTCAGCCAGGACGCCATGCGCCCCGGCAACGAGGCACGATCGGGCAGGTGGCACAGGACACTGCGGGCGACGATGAGGTCGAAGGTGTCGGGCGGGAACCCTTCGGTGCGCACGTCGTGTCGCAGCACCCGCAGGGCCGGGTGGCGCGGGCCCGCGAGGAAGCGGAGGTCCGTGTCGGTGGCCGTCACCTCGCCCTCGGGGTGACGGCGGGCGAGCCACAGGGCCAAGGTCCCGGCCCCCGCCCCGATTTCCAGACAACGGGCCCCGGCCGGTAATTCCCAACGCGCCAGATCGCCGGTCGTCGCGGGATCGCACAAATCGGCCAGGGCGTTCAGACGTTCCATTTGCGCGGGGTGGGCGAAGGCGAGGACTTCGTCCCCGTACGCCGGGAGTTCGCGTTCCGTCGGCGGTTCCTTCCGCATGCGGTACCTCCTTTTCCTCGCCGATTGGATCAGTGCCGTTGTACCGCCCCCTGGCGACACGCCAGTCCGTTCGGTGCGGCGCACCGGATTTCGTGCTTCGCTTCTCGCGGCTTCTTGTGGCTTCTCGCGGTTTCTCGCGGTTTCTGGCGTGGGAGGCCGTGAACACGGCGACGGTGACGGCGGCGCACCGCCGCCGCCCTCGATTCGCATCGATCTCAACACCGGTGTCCACGGGTGTCAACGGGGCGTCAAGGTGCTGGCAGGAGCGCCATGGTGGTCGTGCCGCAGGAGGTCCGGTGGGGTTGACGGACAACTCCGCGTCGTCCCAGAGTGTTTCTGCCCACGCGAAAAGAAACCCGGGGAACCGGGATGTCCGAGGAGGCGCCACATGGCCGAAAAGGACCGTGAGGACCGCGTGATCGTGGTCGGATCCGGAATCGCGGGAGCGGCCGCCGCTTTTCGGCTGCGCCAGGCCGGTTGCGACGTCACTCTGTTCGAAAAGGAGGACCACGTCGGAGGCCGGATGTCCACCCGCGAAGTGCCGGTCGGAGACGTCCGATATCGCGTCGACCGCGGCGCGAGCTGGCTTTCCCGCAATTACGCGCCCATGATCCGACTGTTGGAGGACGCGGGGCTCGCCACGCGCATGCTCCCGTGTTCGGACGAGCTGGGCGTGCTGCGCGAGGGCCGGGTGCACCGGCTCTCACTCGTCCAGGCCTCGGGACTCCTGCGGACCGGACTGCTCGGGTGGCGCGCCAAGTTCAAGGCGCTGAACCTGCTGCGCGACCTGGCGGCCGCCCGCCGCCGGCTGCGCTGGGAGGACATGTCCGGCGCCGCCGGGATCGACGGGGAGAGCGCTCGGGAGCACGCCCTGCGCAGGCTCGACCGGGAGCTCCTGGACTACCTGATCGAGCCCCTGTGCAGCACCCAGTTCCTCGTACCCGCCGAGGAGGTCGCCGCCGTCGGCGCCTTCTGCATCATGTGGGGCACGTTCGGGGCCGCGAGCTTCACCTTCGACGGCGGCGTCGGGAGCCTCCCCGGACACCTCCTCGACACCCCCGTGATGCGCGCCCCGGGCACCCGTGTCGAACTGGGCGCCCACGTGACCGAGGTCCGCCGGGACGGGAACGGGGGCGGCGCCGTGGTGGTGTGGGAGCGGGACGGCGAGGTCCGGACGGAGCGGGCCCGCGCCTGCGTCGTGGCCGTGCCCGCCCCGGTCGCGGCCCGGATCGTCACCACCCTCGACGACGACCAGCGCCGCTACCTCGACGGGGTCCGGTACACCAGCGACGTCCACGTCACCTTCGGGCTGCGTCGGCCTCCCGCCGAGACGGCCCTGGGCGTCGCCGTGCCGCGCCGGGAGCACCCGGACCTGTGCGTCGCGCTGTACGAGCACAACCTCGGCCCCGGCCGGGCCCCCGCCGGCCGGGGCCTGGTCACCCTGGTCTTCCGGCACCACTGGAACGCCGCCCGGATGGCCCTCGACGACGACACGGTGATCGCCGACGCCCGCGCGGCCGTGGGCGAGGTGATGCCGGGTCTGGCCGCCCACATCGACGACCACCGGGAGATGGCCGTCGTCCAGCGCTGGGAGAACGCGGTCCTCGCCCGCCCGGCCGGCGGGTACCGGGACCTCGCCGCCTTCACCGCGAGCCTGGATCCGGCCTCCCCCGTCCAACTGGCCGGGGACCACTTCGCCTACAGCACCACCAACGCCGCGCTCGCCACCGGCGAACGCGCCGCGCGCCGGGTCCTGGACCTGCCCCTCGCGACCTGAGGCGACCAACGCCCTTTCCCCGGCGGGCGGCATCCCCGCGTACCGTCAGCGCCCACCTGTACCGCGTCTTCCCCAAGCCGGGCATCACGACGTGGGTTGCCCTCAGGGACGCCCTGAACAGGCTGGAGGAGCATGCCCCTGCCGCGTCCGAGACGGCACGGGCGACGGGCTGGCAGCGTCCGCTCCGGCGCGAGGGGGTGGCGACGGCCGGTCCGCGATGAGGACGGGGCGGCGGAGAGCGCCCGCCCCGGAGGCACGGATGGAGCGACATCCGGCCGGCTCTCTCACACGTATGACAGTCACGTGACCGCATCGGCGAGACACATGACTGTCATACGCGAGGCCGTTGGACACACGTACGCGTCCCTGGGCGCCGAGCGAGGAGAAGCCCGGGATCGGGGGCCTCCCGTACTCAACGGCAGTTGAGGTCAAGGCCGTTGAGCGTCCTCCTGCGCCGCGAGCGCGTGCCGGCCGGACTCGGCGAGGGTGTACAGCACGGACCGCTGCTGCTTGTGGCGCTGGATGTTCCCCTTGGCCACGAGCGACTCCAGGGTGTTGCGCACGACCTGCGGGGTGGGGGCGCGGTCCGGGTGCTTCGCCAGCAGTTCCTCCCGCAGCTCCTTCGCCAGGCGCGGTTCGTCGTGACCGCTGAGCAGGGACAACAGGAGCTCTCCGAGCAGGGGTTGCCGCGACGTCCCGGCCGCGGCGGCCTGTGCCGGCTTCCCCGTCCGCACCGTCCGCGCCGTCCGCGCCGTGGCCCCGCTCTTCCCCGTCTTCCCGGTCTTTCCCGTCCGTGCCGAGCGCGGCGAGCGCGGCGCGGGTGTGCGGGCGGGGGCCGAAGCGGACGCCCGGCGTCGCTTCGCCCCGGTGAGCACGGGCTCGTCCTGTGCCTGCTCGGGCAGGGGCGCGGGCTCCGACAGGCCCTCGTACCGTTCGGCGAGGCGGAGGATGTCGACCAGGAGGGCTTCCTCCTGCTTCAGCATCCTGGCCTCCTCGGCCAGTTCCTGCTGACGCCGACGGTTCTCTTCCAGATCCGATGCGGCCTGATCGACGAGCCGCGTACGGAGCGTGCTGGCTGGTTGGCTGGTCACAACCGTTCACTCCCTAGTAATGGATGACGTTGCGCATGGTACCCACGCCGGAGCTTCCGTGGAGGAGGGTGCCGGCAGTGTGCGGCATTCCCCCGGGGCCGTGCAGTACCATTCCCGACCATCCCCGACGGGCGGGCAGGGAGCGCCGACACGGCGGGGCGGCGCCGACAGGGCATCGCACGGTCGGCGACATGGTCGGGGACATTGTTCGGTGACGTTACGTCATTCGACTGTTTCCGCCGTGGGCACCGATGGACGACCCTGGTCCCTTCCGCTCCCGCACACACCTGTGCCGGGTACCCACCGACGCCCCGCGGAGGGACTGTTCCGTGACCCGAACCCCCGTCGTCCTCATCCACGGTGCCTGACTGCACGCGTTGTGCGGACGGCGCGGCACACCCGCGCCGGAGGGTGGACACCGGGAACGCACGGCGGGCGCCCTGCTGCTCATCTCCGGCCAGGAGGACCGCATGGTGCCCGACAGTGTCACCCGCTCGGTGTACAAGCTGTACGACGACTCGACGGCGACGAGCGACCTCAACACTTCCCCGACCGTGCGCACTCGCTGACCGTCGACAGCGGCTGGCGCTCCGTCGCCGACCACGTGCTGCTGCGGCTCGCGCTCCAGGACATCCACGGGCCCGACGCGTAGGCGCGGACGGCCGCCGGCCGGTACGCCGGTCAACCGTCACGGCACCGGCCCGCGCCCCTGCCGCCGTTCGGGCGGCGGGGGCACGGGCCGGTCGCGTGACCGTCCGGGGTGGGGGTCAGCTCGGGAAGGGCCAGGTCGGGCACCACGGCCAGGTGACCTGGCCCGGGTAGGGCGGGCCCCACGGCGGGCACTTGGGCAGGGTCGGCGTCGACGGGGCGCTGGTCCACAGGATCTTGCCGTTCAGCTGGACGGCGATCGCGCCCTCGTTGTAGACGGCCAGTTCGGCGCCGGGGTTGCCGCCGGTGTTGCTGGCCCACAGCGGGGCGTTGGCGGCGGAGTACACGACGAGGTTGCCGTCGCCCTGCATGACCAGGACGTTGCCGTTGGGGACGGCGCCCTTGGCGACCCAGATCGGGGTGGTGTCGCGGTACAGGACGACGTTGCCGTCGCCCTGCATGGCCAGCATGATGTGGCCGTTCGGCGAGTACCAGGCCTGGTCGCGGTTCAGCAGGCTGTTCATCGGGATGTGGGTGGGCTCGGACGGCGCGGCGGTCACGGCGGTCGGAGCCGCGGCGGGGGCGGCGGCCTGGGCGGCGTCGGCGGTACCCGTGGTGAGGGCGCCGAACCCGATCGTGGCGAGGGCGGCCAGGGCGGCGACCCGGGAGCGGAGTCTGGACATGGGTGGGCTTGAAGTCCTTCCGGGGACAGCGGAGTTGACGAGCCAGCGGGGGATTCCTGCGGCGCCCGCCCCGCTGCGTCCGGCGCCGCACCGAACGTTAGGTCCGCGCCGCGCCGCCGATCGGCAGATCCACCGGCAGCTTCCCGCCTGCGACCCCCCGCCTGCCACCCCCCGCCGGCCCGCCCGCGTCGGTTGGCCCCGGTTCCCTGGAGAAGGTCCGCGCGGGGCGCTCAGAACGTCCCGCCGTCCAGTTGGAGGGTGCGGCCGGTCATGTAGGCGGCGTCGTCGGAGGCGAGGAAGGCGTAGCCCGCCGCCACCTCCTCGGGCCGGGCCAGCCGCCGCAGTGCGGTCAGCGTGCCGAGCAGCCGCGCCAGGTCCTGCGTGCCGGCCAGGTCGGGGTGCACGTAGTGCGGCGCGCTCTCGGCGGCCATGTCCGTGTCGGTCCCGCCCGGGGCGATGGCGTTGACGGTGATACCCCTCGTGCCCAGCTCGGCGGAGAGGTTCAGGACCATCGACTCCACGGCGGCCTTGCTGGCCGCGTACAAGGTGTGGTGGAAGACGGCCTTGCCGGCGCTCACCGAGGAGGTCAGCACGATCCGGCCGCCCTCGCGCAGATGCGGCGCGGCGTGCTGCACGGTGAACAGCTGCCCGCGCGTGTTCACCGCGAAGACCCGGTCGAAGTCGGCCGGCGTGATGGTCTCCAGTGCGCCGAAGTACTCGATGCCCGCGCAGGAGGCGACCACGTCCAACTGCCCGAACTCGGCCACCGTCCGCTCGATCAGCGCCGCGATCTGCTCCGGCTCCGCGACGTCGGCCCGGACGGCGATCGCCCGGCCGCCCGCGGCGGCGAGTTCGGCCACCAGTGCGTCCGCGGCCTCCTGGTTGCCCCGGTAGCCGATCGCCACGGCCGCGCCCTCGCCCGCCAACCGCCGGGCGACGGCCGCGCCGATCCCGCGGCTCCCACCGGTCACGACGGCCGCCTTGCCTGCGAACCGTCCCTGCTGCGTGGTTGACACCATTGCTCTACGCCCTCGTCTCGTGTCGGAATGCGTGTGTCGGAAGCTCCCCGGCCCGGCTCCGGACGCTCAGCAGCAGCCCCACTGCGGGGTGGGCGCGGTGGCCGGGGTCGCGGAGGCCCGGGCGGCGGGTGCCGGCGGGTGGACGGTCGTTCCGGCCTTGATCGTCTCGACGACCTCGATGTCGCGGATCGCCTCCGGGTCGACCGTCAGCGGATTGGCACTGAGGATCACCAGGTCCGCGAGCTTGCCGACCTCGATGCTGCCCTTGCGGTCCTGCTCGCCGTACTGGTGGGCGGCGTCGAGGGTGATCGCGCGGACCGCCTCCAGGGCCGACACCCGCTGCTCCGGTCCGAGGACGACCCCGTCGGTTCGGGTGCGCCGGGTCACCTGGCTGGACAGCACGGCGATCGAGTCGGGCAGCGCCACCGGCGCGTCGTGGTGCGAGGTGTAGCGCAGGCCGCGGTCGAGCGCCCAGCGGGCGGGGGAGATGGCGGCCGCCCGCTCCTCGCCGAGGACGGTCCCGCGGTACCAGTCGCCCCAGTAGTAGGTGTGCATGGAGAAGAAGGACGGCACGATCCCCAGCCGGGCGAACGCCTCGACCTGGTCCTCGCGGGCGGTCTGCGCGTGGATGGCCACGGTCGGGCGCCGGCCCGGCCCGGCCGCCTCGACCGCCCGGAGGAACTGGTCGATCGCCGCGTCGCCGTTGACGTGCGCCAGGACCTGCCAGCCCCGCTCGACCGCCGTGCTGACCTGCTTGGCCACCACCGCGTCGTCCCGCTCCGCCGGGTACCCGCAGTAGTCCTCGGGCTGACCGGCCGGCGGCGTCAGGTACGGCGCGGTGAGCCACGCCGTGCGGCCCTGCGGCGAGCCGTCCAGCACCAGCTTCACCCCGGCCGCGCGGACGCCGTCCACGTACTCGTCGCTCACCCCGATCGGGTCGTCCAGTGCGGAGGAGGTCGCCTCGCCGGCCTTCACGTACGCGACCACGTCGACCGCGAACGGCACGGCGGCGGCCGTGTCCCGCAGCGCCTTGAGGTTGGCGAGGGTGGTGCCGCCCTCCTGGACGGTGGTGAAGCCGAAGCTCGCCGCCGTGGCGGCGCCGGTGATGAACAGCATCAGCTGTGCCCGTTCCGGCAGCCCCGCGAGCGCCAGGTCCGAAGCCGGGGTGAACGCCTTCTCCTCCAGGACCCCGTCGGGCTCGCCGTGCGCGGGCGGGACGGCGAGTTCGCGCCGCCGGATCACCCCGCCCTCGGGGTCGGGCGTGGCGGCCGAGTAGCCGAGCCGTTCCAGGCCGAGGCTGTTCACCGCGCCGAGGTGGAAGGACTGGTGGATGGCGAGCACCGGGCGGTCCGTGGACACCTCGTCGAGGTCGTCGCGGGTGGGGTGGCGGCCCTCGGCGAGCATCGCGTCGTCGTACCCGAACCCGACGATCCACTCGGAGTCCGCGCCCACCGTGCTCCCGGCCCAGTCGCGCAGCTTGTCCTTCAGCGAGTCGAGCCCGGTGACGTCGCCGTCCGGCGCGGCCAGCAGGTTGGCGATGGTGGCCTGGAGGCCGATGCCGCCGAGGTGCCCGTGCGCGTCGACGAAGCCGGGCAGCAGGGCGCGGCCCTCGAGGTCCCGTACGACGGTGTGCGGGCCGCGCCACTGGTCCAGCGCCTCCTGCCGGGGGCCGACGAAGACGATCGTGCCGTCCTTGACGGCCACGGCCACGGCCACGGCCACGGCCACGGCCTCGGCCTCGGGGCGCCGGGCGTCACTTTCGCTGCTCGCGGTGCTTCCGGTGCTCTCGGCGACGGTGACGATCTCGCCGCCGTGGAGGATGAGGTCGGCCTGCTGGGCCATGCGGGTCTCCTGGAGGTAGGGGTTTGCGCCACGCTCCTACCCATGGTGACCGCGGAATCACCTTCTGTGGCGCCGGTCTGTCCGTATGTCGCTCCCGCACGGTGGTTGCGGGTGTCTCAGGTGTCTCAGCGCTGTTCCTCCGGGCGTCTCTCCAGCTCCCAACGGGTGTGGAAGGTCCCCTCCCGGTCGACACGGTGGTAGGTGTGCGCGCCGAAGAAGTCCCGCTGTCCCTGCACGAGTGCGGCCGGGAGGCGCTCCGCCCGCAGGCCGTCGTAGTAGGCGAGCGCGGTCGCGAAGCCGGGGGCGGGCACCCCCAGTTGGGCCGCCGTCGAGACGACCCGCCGCCAGGCCGACTGCGCGGAGCCGAGCGCCTCCCGGAAGTGCGCGTCGGTCAGCAGCGTGGGACGCTCCCGGTCGGCCTCGTACGCGGCCCTGATCCGGTCCAGGAACCGGGCCCTGATGATGCAGCCGCCGCGCCAGATCGCGGCCATCTCACCGGGGTCGATCTGCCAGGAGTACTCCGCGCTGCCGGCCTGGATCTGGTTGAAGCCCTGGGCGTAGGCCACCATCTTGGAGGCGTACAGCGCCTGCTCGACGTCCTCCGCGAACCGGTCCGCCGCCGCGCTGTCGAGCCAGGTCTCGGTGGGGCCGGGCAGCCCCCGGCCGGCCTGCCGGAGCGGCACGCTGCCGGACAGCGCCCGGGCGAAGACCGCCTCGGCGATCCCGCTGACGGGCACGCCGAGCTCCAGCGCGCTCTGCACCGTCCAGCGGCCGGTGCCCTTCTGCTCGGCCTGGTCCAGCACGATGTCGACGAAGGGCTTCCCGGTCGCCGCATCGGTGTGGGCGAGGATCTCGGCGGTGATCTCGATCAGGTAGGACTCCAGGCGCCCGCCGTTCCAGGTCCGGAAGACCTCGGCGATCGCGTCGGGTTGCAGTCCGGCGCCGTGCCGCAGCAGGTCGTACGCCTCGGCGATGAGCTGCATGTCGGCGTACTCGATGCCGTTGTGGACCATCTTGACGAAGTGGCCGGCGCCGTCCGGTCCGACGTGGGTGCAGCAGGGCTTGCCGTCGACCTTGGCCGCGATGTCCTCCAGCAGCGGTCCCAGGACCCGGTAGGCCTCCGGGGTGCCGCCGGGCATGATGCTCGGCCCCTCCAGGGCGCCCTGCTCGCCGCCGGAGATGCCGCTGCCCACGAAGTGCAGGCCGCGTTGGCGCAGGGCCGCCTCCCGCCTCCTGGTGTCGAGGAAGTGCGCGTTCCCGCCGTCCACCACCACGTCGCCCTCGTCGAGCAGCGGCACCAGCTCGTCGATGACCGCGTCGGTCGGCGCCCCGGCCTTGACCATGATCACGATCAGGCGGGGGCGTTCCAGGGCCGCGACGAACTTCTCCGTGGTCTCGGCGGCCACGAACTCGCCCTCGTGCCCGAACTCCTCCAGCAGCGCCGTGGTCCGCGCCAGCGTGCGGTTGTGCACGGCCACCCGATAGCCGTGGCGGGCGAAGTTCCTGGCCAGGTTGCGGCCCATCACGGCCAATCCGGTGACGCCGATCCGGGCCGGTGCCTGCTCGGTCATGGCGGGAATCTCCAAGGGGGTCTCGGGGGCACGGTGGTACAGCGACTCGGGGCTGTCGGGGCTGTCGGGACTACTCGGCGGAGAGCGCGAGGATCTCGTCCTCGGGAAGCTCGACGTACTCCTCGCCCTCCACCCGGATCTCCGAACCGGAGAGCCTGTTGAAGAGGATCTTCTCGCCGACCTTGACGTCCACCGGGTGCGGCTTGCCGCTCCCCAGCTGTCGGCCGGGCCCCACCGCCACCACCTCGCCCGTCCACGTCTCCGGGTCCTGCGGGGTCGGAACCCCGATCGGCTTGACGATCAGATGATCGTGCTTCGGGTGGAAGTCGGGCATGGCATGGTCCTCTCACGTAGCCGCCTGCGGCGCAGCCGGGGCCGCCCCCACGCCTCGATTCTGCCGATCCGCGTCCGCGACCGCCCCACCAGCCGCTCGACGTCCACGCACCGGCGCGGCCGTTCCCGCTGCCCGTCGCCTGCGGCGGGCGCTGCCGAGTTTCCGGGCGCGGCATACTCCGTTCGGGTCGCGGGGCGTCGGCCCGGGCGCAGCGCGGCGGCTCCGGCCGGCTACTGCAGCAGTGCGGCGTGCGGGTGGTCCGGGGCCGCCGGGCACGCGTAGATCTGCTGGTTGTACCCGTCGCCGACGGTGATCATGGTCGGTGCCGCCGGATCGGGGTGGACGGCGTCCCGGTTCGCGGCGGCCCGGTCCTCGTACGGGATCCAGCTGTGGACGTCTGCGCGGTGCTCCTTCGTGGCGATGGTCAGCATCGGGTCCATCCGGCAGCCGCAGGCGCGGCAGTACTGCGGAGCGGGATCGGTGAAGCTCCAGGGAGCCCAGCCGCCGGCCTTCCAACCGGGGGCGACGGACAACTCCCGGTCGTAGTAGCCGTCCTCCGCCCCGTCGTAGGCGCTGTCCGGCTCCGCGCCGGTCTTCCGCCGCGCGCTCCACGCCCGGACCTGCGCGCGCAGGTCCGGGTCGAGCTCCACCGCCAGCGGGTACTCGGTGACCTGCTCGGGGGAGACCAGGCACGGCTGCGGCAGGTAGTCCTCGTACTGGATCGCGGGCGGCTGCGGAGGCGCGGTGAGGACCTCGCCGACCGCGGTGGCGGACCGCCAGAACAGCTCGGTCCTCGGCATGTTCCCCCAGGGGCGGTCGAAGGGGTGGTCGAAGGGGTGGTCGAAGGGGCACCACAGCACCTGGAGCAGGTCCGCGCCTTCGGGCGGACGCAGGTCGGGCACCTCGCGGACGTACAGCTGGGCCACGGCCAGCATCGCGACCGGCCACGGCGGGCACTGGCGGCCGGCGCCGGCCCGAGCCAGCACGGCGCGCTCCTGCGGGGTGTAGGCGCGGGCGCCCGGTGGCCGGGACCGGGCGGCCGCCCGGATCTCGCGCAACAGCCGGACATCCGCCGGGGAGGTCGCCGGCAGCACGGCCGGCACCCGGTGCGTGCCCTCGCAGTGCGGCCACGGCTCGGCGGCGGGCCACAGCAGCGGACCTCCGACCGAGCTCTCCCGCGGGGACGGCGATCCGGGCCGCGGGTGCAGCCGGGTCGCCGTCCGGGCCAGCGGGGCCAGCCGTGGGAAGGCCGCCACGATGTCATCCGGCCTCGGCGGGGTGGTGCGGGTCATTCCGGCCTCCCAGCCGTACCGGTCTCGGTTCCCCTGTCCCGGTCTCCCGGTCTCAGTTCCCCAGACTGGGCCCGCCGTCCCCGGGGACGTTCAGGAGGGTCTGCTCGTTGAAGACGGGCCATGACGCGCCATCGGGCAGCTGAACCGTGGCGCTCATGCTCGCGCCCCACGGGATCGTGCTGCCGTCGTCCCGGTAGAGGGGCGTCACCACGTAGTACACGGCGGCGTCCCCGTCCGCGGACAGCGCGTTCACCTCCTTCTGGACCCTGGCCTCGAACATCCTCATGCTGATCCCCTTGATGTTCATCCCGAGCTGGTAGCACGGGACGAGGTTGATCCAGTCCTCCTTGTGACTGCCCCTTCCCCCGAGGACGTTGGCGATCAGGTGGCAGCGGGCGAGGCCGCCGCCGGGGGATTGCGCGTTCGCGTCCTCCCAGCCCGTGATGTCGCCGCCGGCCTCGTCCCCCTTGACCAGGGGGTTCGTCAGGCAGGCCTCCGCCTTGCCGGCCCTGGTGGCCGGCGCGGGGGCCCGGGAGCCGGAGGGGCTCGGGCCCGCGGTCCGGTTGCGACTGGGCACGGGCTGCTCGGTGTTGAGGATCCATCCGCTGCCGCTCGGCCTGCCCCGGGGTTGGGTCAGGCAGGCGGCCTTGCCGGAAGGAGAGGGCGACGGGCTCCCGGGGCCGGTCTCCGGGGGCTCCGGCGCCGGCTGGACGGTCTTGATCTCGTCGATGACGAGTTTCACGCCGGCCTTGTACGCGACGAGCCGGCCCCGGCGGTCCATGGCGGTTCTGAAGACCTCCAGGGCGGGGGCCGCGGCAGCCCCCGGCATCTGCACCTGGAGGGCCGTGTAGTTCCCGTCGGGCTTGCGGACCAGCCCGTCGTAGGCGATGGACGGGCTGCCGAGCTGCGCCGCCTGTGCGGCGGGAAGCTGCCCGACGGCCTCGGGCAGCAGGTACGCCGTGCCCGGGCGCATGTCGACGGTGGTGCCGGCCTGTTTCGCGTAGGCCTTCAGGGCGGAGGTTCGCGGCTGCTGGTACGGGCTGTCGGCGGTGCCGGCGGCGTCGGCCGTGTCGACGGTGTCGACCCCCCGCCTCCGGCTCTGGGACTGGCTCTGACTCTGACCCTGGTTCTGGCTCCGGTTCTGGCTCTGGGACGGGGCGTGAGCGCGGTGCTGTGGAGGGGCGGCCGCGTCACCGCCCTGGTCCATCGCCGCCGCCGGGTCCGGTGGATTGTCGGCGAGGCTCTGGGTGGCCTGGGCCATCTGCTGGAGCAACTGCTGGGCCCGGGGCTGGAGCTGCTGCTCCTTGGCCTGGAGCTCCTTGGCCTTCGCCTCCTGGGCCTTGGCGGCGGCGCTGAGCTGGGACTGCCTGGAACTGAGCTTGGACTCCTCCTGCCCGAGCTGGGACTGCTCGTTCTCCAGGCTGCCCTTCTCGGCCTGGAGCTGCGCCTGTTCGGTCCTCAGTTCGCTCGCCTCGGCGTCGTACGCGCTGGACGCGGCGGCCTGCGCGGGCAGTTCGAAGGTGTGCGGCTTGTTGTTGTGGGCATCGATCCTGGAGGCCAGGGCCGCCGCGCGCGTCCCGAAGCTGCCGGCCTTCTGCTTCGCGGCGGCGGCCTTGCTCTCGAACGCCGCGGTGTCGTTGCGCAGGGCTGCGGCATCCTTGGTGATCTGTTCCGCCTCGGCGACCACGGCCTTCTCCTGCTGCGCGATCTCCGCCTCCTGCCGGTTGAAGTCCTCGACCTCCCGGATGAGCTGCGCCGAGGCGGCCGCGACGTCCCCGGACGGGACCAGGAGGGCGACGCCGCCCGACTGGGCCAGGACGGCCGCAGCGCCGGTGGCCGCGAACGCGGGCGCTCCCGCGCCGACGACCGGCACCAGCACGGCCGCCAGCGCCAGGAGAACGAATCGCCGTACGGTCGTCCGTACGGTCATCCGCACAGTCGTCCGTACGGTTCGCCGGCCGCGAGCGGCCGGGCCGTACGGGGACGCGGTCATCCGCTCACCTTCTCGGTGAGCTCGTCGGCGAGCTTCGCGGTGGTCGGCTGGCCGTCGCCCGCCTGGCAGACGGCGACCTGGACCAGACTCGTGCCCTTCACCCGCGCCTGGTGGTGGCAGGCCCACTGCGCGCCGCCGTCCTGTGCGCCGTCCTGCGCCGCCGTCCACGCCACGGCGACCTCGGTGGGAGGGTGGGCCGTGTAGGCCCACTTCGCGGTACGACCTGCCTGGTCGGTGACCGTCGAGGACGGGCACTTGGTGAGACCGTCGGTGAGCGCCTGGAAGGCCGCGCCGGTCTTCTCGCTGTCCGGGAACACGCCGATGACCTGGTTCACGGTGTAGGCACCCGTGGCCCCCGCGTCCTGGTAGGTCGCCGACAGGAACGCGGTCCACGCCTGTCCGTAGACCGACTGGGTCGTCGGTCCCGCCGCGACGGCGCATTCCGACGGCGACACGGCGAGCGGGGCGTGCGGACGGTTCGACTGCGGGCCGGCGACCAGCGTCGTCCCGGCCAGCCGACTGACGCTGTCAGGGCTCACGAGGTCCGCTTGGACCGTACCCGCGGCCACGTGCGGCGGCAGGCTCGTCGGCTGCTGCGGCCAGAGCCACCACCCGACGCCGGCCAGGACGAGGCAGGGCACGACCGCGGCCACGATCAGCTGCCAGTGGCGCGGTACCCGAGCGAGCCGGGGCCTGCCCGGGCCTGCCGTCGGCGCGTGCTGCGGAACCGGCGACTGCGACTGCGACTGCGGCGACGGCGACGGCGACGGCGACGGCGCCGCGCCGGATGCCGAAGGCGGCCCAGCAGGACGGGCCCCAGCGCCTGCCGGGCCACCACCGCCCGGGCCCGTCGGCGGCGAAATGATGTAGTCGGCGTCTTCGGCCACGCTGATCTCCCCCACGACACGCCGCCATCCGGGCGACTCAGGTTGCGTTCTGTAAACGAAGCCGGTACATACCGTCACTCATCCGACGCGGCGGGGCAAGACCTTCCGGTCGGATTTGAGGACCGTCTGAGCATTTCGCCGAAACCGCGAACTGACACCCAGAGCCCCGAAGTTGGATCAACCCGTGTCGTGCCGCGCAGAGCCGAAGGATCGGAGCTCCCAGGGGCTGCCGGTGGGTGGTGCGCTGTCGGCGGCGGCCGTGGACATCATTCGTCGGGCAGGGCGAGTGCCAGTTTGCCGAATCCTCGACGGCCTCGGACAAGCCGCGCGCTGACGGGCCGCCGGCTCCCCCGCGACGGTCGTCCCCGTTGTCATCGGCTGTCTGTCAAGGTCAGGGCCTCTGTCACGCCCATGCCCCACTGCCCCTGTTTCGTAGGTGAGTTGAAGCAATTTGACGATCAGTCAGACGAAATCTAACGTCGACCCCGTACCGATCGTCGCTCACTCGTTCGATGGCCCGGAGGGGTTTTCGCATGCCTCCTTACGAACAGACTCCTGTCGGCATATCAGGAATTTCCGAGAATCAACCGAAAACCTTCTACAAGGCGAGTGTTGACTCAGTCTCCCCTCCGGCCCGGCGGACCGGACTGGCGGATCAGGGGCAGTGCTTCCTCGGCGTCAGTCTGGAGAACGGCAATTTCGCTCCGGGCAAGATCGCCGCGATGCTCCGCTGGATAGCCAGGCGGTTCCCCCGCTGCACGGTGCTGGTCGGGGACAGCATCCACCGGATCACCCTGGCGTCCACCCGGGGCCTGCCGGAGGACGAGGCGCTCTCCCGGGCGCTGGCCCTGGGCGACCGCTTCATCGCCGACACCCGGGCCCTGTTCGCGGCCGAACGCGAGCAGACCGAATTCACGTTCCTGCGCTGCTCCGAAGTACAGCGGTGGGATTCCTACGCAAAGCACCATCGAAGCCTCACCGACTACCACCGGGCCGACCGGAACTTCCGGGAGTCCGTGGACGCGTTCGGGCGGAGCTTCCACACCAGGAATTCCGGCCAACTTGCCGAGGCCGACCTGGAGAGGCGGGTCGAAATGTCCGCACAGTACTTTCTGGAGGAGTCCGCAATATTCGCGTGTCTTGTCCAGGAAGGCCTTTCTGTCATGGTCTACCCCGGTTCGTTCGGCACCCTTTCGGAGGTCACCGACGGGAGGCACCCGGACGCCCCGGAGGAACTGCGTCGGCTGACCGTCGTCTCGCTCGATCTGCGGAGGCGTTGACGGCCGTCCCTCGCCCCACCGAGCGCTCTGCCGGACCGCAGGACCGGCAGGTTCAAGCTCGGGTGCCGCGTCAGCATGACCGGTGGTCAATGGTCGGTTCTTAAGGACTTCTTAGGAGTCCTCCGTATCACTGTGTCATGCACACCGGTACTCATACGTCATCCCTTGCGGGCCCCGCCCGCCGACACGTTCCGCGCGCCGTTCTCGTCCTCGCCATGGCCACCGCGCTGGTGTCCGCAACCGTGGCGAGCGCCACCGGCAGCTCCGCCTCGCCGATGCGGGTGCGGGTCCATGACGGGCGCGTCGACGTGCCGGTGCGCGGCGGCACCGCCACCATCGACGCGGCCACGCTGCGGGCCGAGGCCCGGACCGAGGACGGGCGGGTGGTCCTGCTGTCCGCTCCGGCCGCCCAGGGGCTGGGCAGGGCGAGCGCCCCGGTCAGGACGGCGAGCGGCGCCGCCTGGTCGTATCCGGAGAAGGGCCTGCGGGCCGAAGTCCGCGCCGATCACGGCCGGTTGCTGGTCACCCTCACCGGGACCGCCCTCACCGGGAGCGGCGGCGACACCTCGGTGCGGTGGCCGGTGACCGCCACCGATCCGGCCGCCGCCGAGGTCCAGCTCCCGCGCGGCGAGGGGCTGTCCGTTCCCGTCGACGACCCGTTCTGGAACTCCTCCGACGGGGCGCTGGTCGGCGAGGAGCAGGAGCTGAGCTCGCAGCTGTCCATGCCGATGTGGGGCTACACGCTCCGCTCCGGCCGGGCCGGCGTCAGCTACATCGTCCCCACCGACATCGGCACGTCGCTGACGTTCGCCTCCCAGGACGGGCGGCTGCGGGCCACGGCCGAGCACGGATTCTCCGCCGGGAACGGCACCGGCGCGTACACCGTGGCCTTCTCCCTCACCGACGGCTCCCCGGTGGCCCCGGCCGTGGACTACCGCAACTGGCTTTCGGAGCACGGGCAGTTGGGCAGCCTGAGCGAGAAGATCAAGCAGAACCCGCAGACCGCGAAGCTGCTCGGGGCCTTCCACGCCTACGCCTGGGGCGGCGCCCGCCGGCCCGCCTACCTCGACCGGCTCAAGGAACTGGGCGTCTCCCGGCTCTGGCTCGGCTACGACTCCGACGACTCGCCGATGACGGGCGAGGACGTCAAGGCCGCCGAGGCCGCCGGCTACCTGGTCGGGCCGTACGACTCCTTCGCCAACGGCCAGCAGAAGACGGACGACTCGTCCCCCAACTCCGTCTGGCCGGACGACGTCTACCCCCGGTTCTGCGTCCTCAGGGCCGACGGAACACCGCAACCCGGCTTCCACAAGAAGGGCTGCTACCTCAGCTCGCAGGCGTTCGAGCAGGCCGAGCCGCAGCAGCACTACCTCGCGGACCGCACCCGCTCGCTGGTCGCCAACGGGGCCGACAGCTACTTCCTCGACGTGGACGCGGCGGGCGAGCTCTTCCAGGACTTCGACCCCGGCCACGCGATGACCATGGACGAGGACCGCGCCAACCGGCTCGCCCGGATGCGGCGCCTGACGGACGGCTCGTACGACGCGTCCACGGGCCGGCCCGCCCCGCTGGTCCTGGGCTCGGAGTCCGCCGGCTCCTGGGCCAACCAGGTGCTGGCCTTCGACCACGGCTCGGGCACCCCGGTGGACGGGCGGCTGTGGGCGATGGAGTCCGGGCACTTCGACAACGGGCCGCAGGACCCCAAGGACGACGGCGCCTGGGGCGGCTACGCCCCGGAACAGGCCGCCGCCACCTTCTTCAAGCCGGTGCGCACCACGGACTTCAAGCCCGAGCACCAGGCCCGGGTGGCCGCCGCCCTGAAGGCGATGTACGACCCGCGGTACCGGGTGCCGCTGTACGAGACGGCGCTGCACGGTTCGCTGGTCAACGTCGAACGCTGGGAACTGCCCTTCAGCAAGCTGCCGGAGCAGAAGACCACGCGTGCGCTGCTGGCGATGCTCGACAACACCCCGCTCAACTTCGTGCTCAGCGACAAGGACCCGCACGACGGGCAGAACCTTCGGGAACTGGCCGCCCTGCAGCAGTACTTCGCGCCGCTGCACCAGGCGGCCGGCGCCCAGCAGCTGACCTCCTTCCGTTGGCTGACCGGCGACCACCTGGTGCAGCGGACCGTCTTCGGCGACGGCACGCTGACCGTCACCGCCAACTTCGGCACCACCGTCCACGACGGCCTGCCGGGCGGCTGCGTGGACGCCACCGTGCGCGGACGCCCTGGCACCCAGCGGCTCTGCCCGGCTGACGTGGTCTCCTGACGACCGTGGCTGACGAGCTGAGGAGCTGACCAGCTGAGGACCTGACTGCCTGACTGCCTGACTGCCTGACTGCCTGACTGCCTGACGAGCCGGCGGGACGGGTACCCCCGCCCGTCCCGCCTGGCCCCGCCGCCCCGCCGTCCCGCCGCCGGTGTCGGTGCCGGGCGGACGCGGCGTGGTGGGTTAGCCTGCGCTGTGGGCCGGGTGCGCGGGGGCGACCACGGGGTGCGTACGGACCGGCCGACGAACGACTATGGGGGGTTTCACATGTCCAGGATCATCACTGCCGCCATGCCCGCGCACGGGCACACCGCGCCGATGCTGGCGATCACCGCCGACCTGGTGGCGCGCGGGCACGAGGTGGTCTTCCTCGGCGGGGCGCGGTTCGCCGGGGCCGCCGAGGAGACCGGGGCGCGCTTCGTCGCCCTGCCGCCGGAGGCGGATTTCGACGACCGCCGGATCAACGACTCCTTCCCGGGGCGGGCCGAACTGCCGCCCGGGCCCCAGCGGTTGGCCTTCGACGCCCGGAACATCTTCATCGACCCGGTGCCCGTGCAGTACCGGGCGCTGCGCGCATTGCTGGCGGAGTTCCCGGCCACGGTCGTGCTCGGTGACTGCTTCTTCCACGGCGCGGTGGCTCTGGCGCTGGCCCATCCGCGCGGCGAGCGGCCGGCCGTGGTGGGCATCGGGGTGTCCCCGCCGATGCTGCAGAGTGTCGACACCGCGCCCTTCGGGCTTGCGCTGGCGCCCCAGGCGGGACCGGAGGGGCTGGCCCGCAACCGGGAGTTGAACGCCGAGGCGGCGCTGCGCGGTGAGCCGCTGCGGCAGTACGCGGCCGAGGTCTTCGCCGGGGTCGGGGCCGAACTGCCGCCGGGGCCACGGGTGAACGCCGCCGTCACCGGGCCCGACCACTACCTGCAGCTGACCGTCCCGGGGTTCGAGTACCCGCGCAGCGACGCGCCGGCCTCGCTGCGCTACATCGGCGCGCTGGCGCCGCAGAACCGGAGCGAGGTGGAACTGCCGCAGTGGTGGCCGGAGTTGGCCTCCGACCGCCCGGTCGTGGTGGTCACCCAGGGCACCCTGGCCAATGACGACCTGACCGAGCTGCTGGTCCCCGCGGTGCGGGCGCTGGCCGACCGCCCCGACCTGCTGGTGGTCGCGGCCACGGTCCGCCCGGACGGGCCCGAGCTGCTGGCGCAGGCGCTCGGCGGCCTGCCGGACAACGTGCGGGCCGCCGGCTACCTGCCGTTCGACCGGCTCCTGCCGCACGCCGACGTGTTGATCAGCAACGGCGGCTACGGCGGTGTCCACACCGCGCTGGCCTTCGGGGTGCCGCTGGTGGTCGCGGGCGGCAGCGAGGACAAGCCCGAGGTGGCCGCCCGGGTGGCCTGGCGCGGTGTGGGCATCGACCTGCGCACCGGGCGCCCGGGCGAGCCGGAGCTGCGCGAGGCCGTCGACCTGGTCCTGGCCGACCCGGCCTACCGCGCCAACGCCGCCGACCTGGCCGCCGAACTCGCGGCCCACCAGCCGCTGACGGCGATCGCCGAACTGGTGGACTCGCTCGGCTGACCGCCGCGGGGCGCCGCCGGGTGCTCGGGAGGATCGACCGGCGGGATTTGCCGACACACCGTCACCTCGCGCGACCGGCCTCCTGCCCCACCCGGCCGCACGGGTTGGACTCGGCTTGTCGTCTTATCGCTCGCTGGGCCGATTCCATCTCCGAAAGGAACGGGATCGTCCGGAAAGAGGCCCGATGGGCGGGGAGCGGTTGAAGTAATTTGATGATGCGTCAATTGACTTCCCCCGATGGCAATTTGCGCGATGCGGTCCAGGGTATTGCCTTCCCGATATGCGCTAGCCTCGTCCTGGCGTGATCACATGCCGATCTCGAATTGGGGGGAATCACATGGCAATCGGACGACGGCAACTCCTCACCTCCGTCGCGCTCACCGCCCTCGCCGCGCCCGTCCTGGCCAAGGGGACCGCGACCCGCGCGGCCGCGGCCGTGGGGGCGGCCCCGGCCGCCCCCTCCGGGCCGCTGTTCATGCAGGTCGTCGCGCACGAGGACGACGACATCCTGTTCATGAACCCGGACCTGTCCAACGCGCTCGCCATCGGCACCCCGTCCGTCACGGTGTTCGTCACCGCGGGCAACGCGACCGGCGACCCGTGCGCCACGTCCTGCTGGGACACGGCCGGCGAGCCGCTGCGCACCTGGAACCGGCAGATGGGCGCCATCAACGCCTACTCCCGGATGACCGGGGTCGGCGACACCGACCCGGCGACCGACGAGGTCGGGCACTGGACGGCCGAGGCGTGGACGGTCGCGGGCAAGCAGGTCGAACGGTACGTCCTCAAGGGCCGCCCGGTGCACCTGATCTTCCTCAACCTGCACGACGCCGGGCTCGGCGCAGTCCTGGCCGGCGGCACCGACACCACGGTCGTCCCGGTCGGCAGCCCGCTGTCCGGGCCGTCGACCTACACGGCGGCGGACGTCGTCGAGGTGCTGCGGCAGCTGATGGTGACGTACCAGCCGACCGTGCTCCGGGCCCAGGACGAACTCCCGGACAGCCGCTACTCGGGCGACCACTCGGACCACGTCTCCGCCGCGAAGTTCGCCGGCCAGGCGGCCCTGCTGTACGGCGGCCCGCTGATCCAGGTGAACTACCGGGACTACAACATCAGCGACTCCCCGGTGAACCTCGACCCGGCGACGACCGGCGCCAAGGGCGTGTTCGTCTCCGAGTACGCCAGCCACGACCACTCGGGGAACTACTCCGACGCCTGGTTCTCCCGGATGTACTACCGCTGGTCGCGGGGCACCTCCTGGGCCGGGCTGAACCAGGACGGCCGGCCTCAGGTCTTCGTCGTCCGGGCCGGCGCCCTCTACACCTACTGGCGCCAGGCGGACGGCAGTTGGGGCGGTCCGGTGCGGATGGCCGACCCGGGCGGGCGACTGGCGCCGGGCATCGCGGTCGGGACCAACGCCGACGGCCGGCTGGAGGTCTTCGCCCGCCGCCTGACCGATCACCACATCATCTCCCTGCCCCAGGGTGCGCCCAACGGCTGGTGGTGGAACAGCTGGGCCGACCACGGCAACCCCAACACCGGACTCGGCAACGAGGACCAGGTCGGCGTGCCCGTGGTGGCCGGCAACCAGGACGGGCGGCTGGAACTGTTCGTCAAGAACGGCGGGGGCGGCCTCAGCAGCATCTGGCAGACCACCCCGGGCGGGGCGTGGACGGGCACGTGGACGGACCTGGGCGGCACCGACCTCCAGGACCCGGTCACCGCGATCCGCAACGGCGTCGGGGCGATCGAGGTGTTCGCCAGCACCCGCACCGGAATCCTCGGCTGGTGGCAGGGCGCCCCGAACGGTGCCTTCGGCGGCCCGGGCCCGATCCCGGGCGCCCGGCCGGCCAGCCCGCCCAAGGCCGCGCTCGACCAGGACGGCCGCATCGAACTCGCCTACCGCGAGGCCGGCACCGGCGCGATGCTGGTCAGCTACCAGACCCGGCCTGGCGGCGAGTGGAGCCAGTCCCCGGCCCCCCTCGGCGGAGACGGGGGAGTGGGCGAGCCGGCGGCGGCCACCGTCGGCGGACGGGTCGTCCTGTTCGAGCGCAACCGCGGCGGCGGCGTGAGCACCACCGCCCAGACCGCCCCGAACTCCGGCTACGGCACCTGGCAGGACCTCGGCGGCACCGTCCTCGACTACCCGGCCGCACTCGTCGACGGCGGCGGCGTCCTCCACGTGTTCGCGATCGGTTCGGACGGCCGCGTCTACTACCGCACGGGCACGACGCCCACCACCTTCGGCGGCTGGCAGGGCCTGCCGCTCTGACCGGTCCCGCCCGGCGGCCGGTCGGGGGGCTCTCCCGGCCGGCCGCCGGGCCGTGCGCAGCCGGGCCCGGGCCGTCGCCTCTGCCCGTGGCGAATCTGCGGCGGGCAGAGAAAACGCATCCGGAGGTCTCCCGGGGTCAAGAGTGGAGTCGAGGGCAAGCCCGCCTCAACACCTCGACTCGACACTTCGACACTTCGACACCTCGGCATCTCGACAAGGAGACCGGATGACTCCCCTCACCACGCTCGCGCCCCGCGCGGAGGAGGGCGGCACGCCGCCCAGCCGCTTCGACGACCACCTCGCGGCGCAGTTGCTCGCCCAGCGGATCGTCCTCCTCGGCACCCAGGTCGACGACGTGTCGGCCAACCGGGTGTGCGCGCAGCTGCTCCTGCTGTCGGCGGAGGACCCGCGCACCGACATCAGCCTGTACGTCAACAGCCCCGGCGGGTCGGTCACCGCGGGGCTCGCCATCTACGACACCATGCGGCTCATCCCGAACGACGTCTCGACGCTGGTGATGGGGTTCGCCGCCAGCATGGGCCAGTTCCTGGTCACCGTGGGGGCGCCCGGCAAGCGGTTCGCGCTGCCGAACGCGCGGATCATGATGCACCAGCCATCGGCGGGCATCGGCGGCACCGCCGCGGACATCGAGATCCAGGCGGAGAACCTCCAGTTCACCAAGAAGGCCATCGAGCGGATCACCGCCGAGCACACCGGTCAGAGCGAGGAGACGATCGCGCGGGACGGCGACCGGGACCGCTGGTTCACGGCCGAGCAGGCCAGGGAGTACGGGATCGTGGACCGGGTGGTGGAGTCGGTCGCCGACATCCGCCCGGCCGCGTCGCGCCGACGGATGGGGCTGTGACATGGGGTCGTACACGGTTCCCTACGTCATCGAGCGGACCGCGCAGGGCGAGCGCTCCTACGACGTCTTCAGCCGGCTGCTGAACGAGCGGATCATCTTCCTCGGCACCGAGATCGACGACGGGGTCGCCAACGTGGTCATCGCGCAGCTCCTGCACCTGGAGTCGGAGAGCCCGGAACGCGAGATCTCGATCTACCTCAACTCGCCCGGTGGATCGTTCACTTCGCTGATGGCGATCTACGACACGATGACGTTCGTGCAGGCGCCGATCTCCACGTTCTGCGTCGGTCAGGCGGCGTCGACGGCGGCGGTGCTGCTGGCCGGCGGAGACCCCGGGCGGCGGTTCGTGCTCCAGCACGCGCGGGTGCTGCTCGGCCAGCCGGCCAGCGGCGGCCGGCAGGGGACGGTGTCCGACCTCAGCCTCGCGGCGAAGGAGATGGTCCGCACCCGCTCGCAGGTGGAGGAGGTGTTGTCCCGGCACACGCACCACGACGTGGCGACGTTGCGCGCGGACATGGACCGGGACAAGGTGTTCACCGCCGAGGAGGCCGTCGCCTACGGGCTCGCCGACGAGGTGCTGAGCCGACGGCTCGCGTTCGGCTGACTCCGCGCGGGCGTGGCCGGTACGGCGGGGCGCGCCACCGTCGTACCGGCCGTCGGTCGGGGCAGGTCCGATCAGGCGGCGAGGCAGAGCCCGTCGTACTGCGCCGTGGGCGACGTGCGGCTCCGGTCCAACCGGCTTCGGCCCACCGCGCCCCGGCCCATCTGGCTCCGGGTGTGCCGGGTCAGCTCGTCCTGCGCGAGCGAGAGCAGGTCGGCGAGGCCGAACCCGAGGGCCCGGGCGGCGGCCGCGAGGACCTCGGAGGAGGCCTCCTTGCGCCCGCGCTCCAGCTCCGACAGGTACGGGATCGAGATCCGGGCCGCCTCCGCCACGTCCTTCAACGTCCTTTCCTGGGCGAGCCGTTCGCGGCGCAACGCGTCGCCGACGAGGTCGCGCCACAGGGGTTCCCTCGGCGCGGGCGCGGGCGCCGGTGACGCTCCCGCCGGCCGCTGCGGGGCGCGGGTCGCCCCGCCGGAACCGGGCGACGAGGTGTGCGGGCGCAGGGGGATGACGCGGGCTTCGTTCGGCGCATGAGTGCTCACCCCTCCAGCCTAGGGATCCGGGGCACCAGGGGAAGGGAGTGGCGTTCTGCCCTGGGTGAAGCCGTACGGGCCGCCCGGCCGGGCCCGTGGCCGTCGAACTCGCCACGGGCCCGGCCTGGTTCCACTACGCGTGCCGCGCCCCGCGCCGGCGCGCGACCACGACCAGCACGCCGCCCGCACCCAGCAGCGCCGCCGCACCGGTCACGCCGAGCGGCAGCACGCTGCCGGCCCCGGTGGTCGGCAGCGCGCCGCCGGGCCGCTCCTCGGGCCGGGACGGCCAGGCGCTCGGCGACGGCGGCGACGGCGGCGACAAGGACGCCACCGCCGCCACCGAGGACGACGTCGGGCTCGGCGGCGGGGTCGGCGGCGGGGTCGAGACCGCATCCGGCGACGACGGGGCCGCGCCCGAACCGGCCGACGGGAGCAGCCGGTTGACGACCGTCACCGTGATCCCGTCGTCCAGGGTCTCGCAGGTGAGCACCAGCGGCCCGAAGACCGCGACGGCCGGCGCCGCGTAGCCGTCGGGCGGGCTCACCTCCACCCAGTAGTACGTCCCCGGCCCGACGACGATCCGGCAGATGCCGTCCGCCCCGGTGGTGCAGGGATCGCCGACCGGCGAGTCCTGGTGCCCGCCGGCGGTCTGCGGCCAGCCGGGCCCGCCGTTCCAGCGCCACAGCTGGAATGTCGCCCCGGCCAGCGGCCTGCCGTCCTGGTCGTGCTTGACCAGCGTCAGCGCGCCCTCCTGCGGCCGGAAGCCGAAGTCGAAGGTGTGGTCGTCCTGGCCCGGCCCGCCGGTGGTCAGTTCCCGCTCGGCGTACGTTCCGCCCGGCGGGACGACGCCCTTGGAGTTGATGAACGGGTTGTCGCCGACGTCGTGCCGGGTGGGCACCCACTGGTACAGCGGGCCACCCTCGGCGAAGTCGGCGGGATTGTCCAGCCGGATCGTGTACTTGGTGTGCGGCTTGAGCCCGCCGTCCACGTTCGAGTCGTCGAAGTAGTACTCGCCGCGCGCCGTCGTCCGCGCCGTGCCGACGAGCTTCCCCGGCCCGTCGTACAGGTGGACGGTGGCGCCCTCTACCGGGCGCTGGCCCGGCTTCTGGATGCCCTTGTGCTCGGCGTCGTACCAGACCCGGTTACCGATCTGCAGCGGCGCCTGGTCGCAGAGCACCTCCAGGTCCCCCATCGAGGCGCCCTTGCCGAACGGCGCGGGCACGTTCGCCGGGTTGAGCCGCAGGCCGAACGCCGGGTCCTGCCTGCCGTCGCGCTGGACGAACGACGTGCCGTAGCCGAAGGCCGTGCTGTTGGGGTCGAACCCGGAGGTCCCGATGGTGTTCTCGACCTTGGACAGCGCCATCCCGGCGTAGGCCGCGTTGTGGTGGACGCCCATCCGGCTGGTGTCGAAGAAGCGGGCGCCCCGGGGCGAGAGCCCGCAGCCGGTGTTGGCGTCCAGCACGTAGGTGCCGCCGCTCAGGCAGGCCTTGTTCAGGTCACCGCCCGACAGCACCTCGCCCACCGCCGCGCCCGACCCCGACTGGCCCGTCGCCCGGTCGGCCATGCGGTCGCGGAAGGCCAGCAGCATCGAGCCGTCCGTCTCGAATCCGACCTCGCCCAGCTCCGGCTCCGGCTGCGCGCGGAAACCGGCGCAGGTCTGGCCGTTCTGCGTGGTCGGGTAGGTGTTCGTCCACGGGAACCAGCCCGCGCCGTCGCACGGGCCCGATCCGACGGTCGACTGGCGCGGGTAGTCCAGCGGCTGGTCCAGCACGGCCGCGCGGAACCGGCCGGTGGCCAGGTCGAAGGGCAGCACGACCGCCCGCAGGTCCGAGGCCTTGCCCGTCGACTCGCCCGAGCAGACCCCGCCGAGGTAGCCGACGCCGTCCTGGAGGCCCAGGCCGAACGGCCGCCAGTCCCCGGCCGAGGCGCAGCCCGGGTCCGGGACCGGGTAGACGCCCCTCGGCTGCGCGGCCGTCGGCGCGGTCGCGTCGTAGCGGTACAGCGTGCGGGTGTTGAGGTTGACGACGAACAGGTCCCTGCCGTCGTTCGTCACCTTGAGGCCGCCGAGGCTCTCCTTGCCCGGCGCGACGAGGAACGCGTCGTCCGTCCCCGGTCCGTGCGCCGTGCTGCCGGCGTCCGGGACGGTGGTGAACAGCGTGGTCCGCCCCTGCGCCGGGTCGGTCACGTAGATGCCGCCGGCGCCGCCGGGGCCGTAGTCCGTGGTGCGCTTGGCCGCCGCCGAGGAGAAGATCCGCCGGTCGGCCTTGTTCCACGCGATGCCGTAGAGCGTGCCCGTCTGCGCGTCGGTGGCGAGGTTCGTGACGTTGACGTCCACGCCGTCCTGGCCGCGCGCGCGGTACGGGAACGACACCAGCGTGCGCTGCGCGCCGCCTCCCCAGGTGGTGTTCTGGCAGGTCGTCACCAGCGGCGCGTTCTGCTGGCAGTAGTCCCCCGGGTACCACAGCCCGGTGGTGTACGAGACGTTCTTGCCGTCGGAGAGGTCGACGAACTCCTCGTTGGAGCTCAGCTGGTTCGGCGCGCCGTCCAGCCCCTGCCGCGAGGCGAACGCCGGGAACAGCACGCCCGGCTTCGGATTCACCACCTGCACCCGGTACGTGCCGCCGTGCTCCCGGCTCCGCGGCGGCGCCAGCGTCACCGTCCCGTCGGCCCCGGTGGTGCCCTCGACGTGGGCCCGCGCCTCGCCGGTGAGCGTCACCTTCACGCCCGCCAGCCCCGGCTCCAGCGCGGGCGTCCACACCCCGGAGGAGTCCACGGCCCGGATCACCCGGACCGTCACCGTCCCGTCCTCCGTCTGCGAGAACGCCGCCGGCGCCGTCAGCGCCCCGCCGCCGCACAGCGCGGCGGCGAGCACCGCGGCCCGCGCGACGCCCTTCCTTCTCCTTCTCGTCCCCACCTGATCCCCACTCTCATGGTCGGCGGACATCTGCCCGATCCGGACAGGACCCCCAGGAGAGCGACAACCGGTCGTCCACGTCCTGGTTTCGGGGCGCATTCACTGGTGTGTGTGACAGGTGAAGGGCCGGAAATCGCATCAAGTTCGGATACGACCGCACAAGTTCGCATACCGCAGGAGAAATCCCGATGCCCGGAGCGTCCGGACCCCCGCGGCGGAGCGGATCCGCAACTCCCCGCAGTCCCGCCCGACGGCGTCGACCACAACGCCCTTTACCACAACGCCGCCCCTGCCACGCCGCCGTTCCGGTGCCCGGACGCCGTCCTGCCCGGGGGGCCTTTAGGCCTGAAAGCCGCTATCCGAAGCCGGTGATCAAACCGTAGGAATGGCTCCACGGCCTGATCGGCCACCCACCCGTGATCAGAAGGAGCTTTCGCCCATGATCCGTCTTCGCACCTGTATGGCCATCGCCGGCGCCGCGGCGACGTTCGCCCTGACCGCCGCGCCCGCCCAGGCCGCCCCGGGCGACGTCACGACCTCGTGCGGAAGCGTTCTCACCCCGGCCGGCTACGTCGACGTGAGCTGGGGCTACAGCAGCAGTTGCGGCACGCAGAGCTTCAGCCCGAACATCAAGCAGATGAAGCAGCTCACCGGACTGCCCGTCGGCACCGTGGTCCAGGCCTGCTCCACCACCTACCCGCCGGCGGGCTGGGTCCAGACCGGCTCGTACTACACCAGCAGCTGCGTCGCCTGGTCGAACCCGAGCCTCAACAACAACGCCTGGCAGCTGAAGCGCGTCTCCTGACCGGGCGACTCCGCTGGGCCGGCACACCCGGGGCGCTCCCTCAGGAGCGGGGTGCCCTGCCGTCCGGGCCGCCGTCCGGGAGGCGGTCCCGGACGGCGGCGTAGGCGGGGCGCGGACGGCGGCCCGAAGCCCGACCGCCGCCGAGCGGCCAGGACCGGGCACCGGCATCCGGCACCCGGCGCCCTCGGTGGATCAGCTTTCGGACAGCTGCTCGCGCAGCACCGTGCGCAGGGTGACGGGATCGCGGCCGAGCAGGTCGGCCAGGGTGGGGTCGGTGGCGGCGAACTCACCGGCGCGGCTGGCGGCGAAGATGCCGAGCAACCGGTCGGCGGTTTCCGCGGGGACGCCTTGGCCCGTCAGCTGCGTGCGGAACTGGTCGTCGGGGGCGGTGGTCCGCGTGACGGTGCGGCCGGTGAGCTCGGTGGTGATGGCGGCGATGTCGTCGAAGGTGAGCGCCTGTCGGCCCGTGAGCGGCGGCGTGGGGCCGTCGAAGCGGCCTTCGTCGGCCAGGATGGCGGCGGCTGCGTCCGCGAGGTCGGCGTGCGCGGTCCAGGCGACCGGCCCGTCCGCGGGGAGCGCGAGCCGGCCGGACTGTGCCGCGTTGCCGAGGAAGTGCGCCGCGCTGGTGGCGTGGAAGCCGTTGCGCAGCGAGGTGAACGGCACGCCGCAGGTGCGCAGGGCCTCCTCGGTGGCGGCGTGGTCGCGGCAGGCCTGGAAGCGCGACGTCGCGCCGGCCCCCATCTGGCTGGTGTAGAGGATGCGACGGGCGCCCGCCGTGACGGCCGCTTCGATCGCGGTGCGGTGCTGCCTGACGCACTCCTCGCCCATCTTGTCGACGGAGACGACGAGGACCTGCGAGGCGTCCTCGAAGGCGTGCGCGAGGCCGGCGGCGTCGGTGAAGTTGCCCTGGCGTACCCGTACCCCTTGGTCGGCGAAGTTCTGCGCCTTCTGCGGGTCGCGGACGCTGACGCCGATGCGTGCCGCCGGTACGCGCGTCAGCAGCCTCTCGACGATCTGACGCCCCAGCTGTCCGGTGGCTCCGGTCACGATGATCATGATGTGCTCCCGTGTCGCGACGAGATGGTTCCAGTGGAAACACTTTCAAGGTATCGCCGATAATAACGATGGAACCAGTGGTGCGGTATCGTTGATTCATGCCATCGCCTTCACGCGACAGGGGCGGCGCCACCGCCACCGCGTCCACCATTGAGTCCGCCCCCGCCTCCCCGGGCCGGGAGCAGACCAGGCAGCGGGTCATCGAGGCCGCCATCGGACTGCTGACGCGCGGGGGCCGCGACGCGGTCACCACCCGCGCGGTCGCCGATGCGGCGGGCCTGCAGCCGCCGGCCATCTACCGGCTGTTCGGCGACAAGGACGGGCTGCTCGACGCCGTGGCCGAGCACGGCTTCGCCGCGTTCCTCGCCACCAAGCACGTCGACCCCGACCCCCGGGACCCGATCGAGGACCTGAGAGCCGGCTGGGACGTCGCGGTCGAGTTCGGTCTGGCCAACCCCGCGCTGTACACGCTGATGTACACCGAACCCACCGGGACCACCTCGGCCGCCTTCAAGGCCGGCATGGAGATCCTGATGGGCCGCATCCGACGCCTCGCCGTCGGCGGCTGGCTCCGCGTCGACGAGGAACTCGCGGCCCAGATCATCCACGCCACGGCGCGCGGCGCCGTGCTCACCTGGCTGTCCCTGCCCCGGGACCGGCGCGACCCGGCCCTGTTGACCACCCTTCGGGAGTGCATGGTCGCCGCCGTCACCAACCGGCAGCCGGCCGTGAACGAGCCGGGCCCGGCCGGCGCAGCCCGCGCCCTGCGCGCCGCACTGCCCGAACAGACGACGCTCAGCGGCGCCGAGCAGCATCTGCTGGGGGAGTGGCTGAACCGCCTCGCCGCCGACGGCTGACCACCGGCGGCTGGACCGGGCAACGCTACCCCGGCCCCGGTGTCAACTGATGGTGCACCACGTCTCGGACCGTCGCGAGCTGCCCTGGTGGACGGCGACGGAACGAGCAGCCCGTGGCCCCGAGCGCTCGGGACCGGCTCAGCCGCGCAGGTGGTTCAGCAGCGCGTCGCCCGCCGGATAGGGGCGCTCGGCGGGAAGGAGCTGCCGGGCGGCATCCAGAGCCCCGTCCCTCACCTGGGCCTGGACCGTGTGCGCGAGTGCGGTGACGTTGTCGATCGAGACGATCCACTGCTCCGCGTAGCGCTCGGCGGCCTCGCCGGCGAGGCCGCTGGTGCGGCGCTCGGCGGTCGCTGCGGCACCTGCGGTGAGCGCGTGGTGGAGGTGTTCCCGGGTTCCTCCGCTTCCCGGCGGTGCCGGCCGGCGGGTGCCGAACGGCCCGGGCCGTTCGGCACCCAGTGGCGGGGCACCGTCTTTTCATGCGTTTCATGCGGCGGCGGCGTGCGGCGAGCGGTGCGGCGGTACAGGCGCCGGATCACCCGATACAGGCGCCGGGGGGCGGGGGCCGGACAGATCCTGGACTATCTGGCGGCGCTTGCGCGACCCTGGCGGTGCCCGACGGCCGGGATCAGTTCTTCCACACGCCCCAGTAGACGTCGGCGTTGTCGCCGGAGCCGCTCTCACGGGTGGTGCGGAAGACGCTGCTGGTGCCGTTCTCGTCGTAGCTGTTGGAACCGGTGTAGGGGTTGGCCCAGTGCAGCTGGACGGTGTTGTTGTTGCGCCAGCCTTCCTCGCAGCCGTACGTGCTGAACGTCGCCCAGCCCTCGGTGCCGGTCAGGAACCCGTTGCTCTCCGACTGGAAGGTGGCGTCGCCGGTGTTCCCCAGGGTCTGCGGCGGCTCCTGGCCCTGCGTCCAGATGCCGTGGGCCAGAGCGTAGCCGGTCCGGTAGAGCGAGCAGCCGGTCCCGTTGTGCAGGTGGACCGTGGTGCTCCGGGCCGCCTGGGTGGTGGCCTGGGCGGTGGCCGGGGCGGCCTGGGCGGTGCCGGTGGCGATGGTGCCGAGCCCGATGGCGCTTACCGCGGCCAGCGCCGCGAAGCGTGCGGAGGTACGCATGGTTCCCTCGATTCCGTGTGCCTTCGGTGGGTGGCGCGGGCGGTGTCCCGCGCCGTGGTGAACGATGCGCCGCGCCGACAGACAAACGATGGACGGTGCGTCCCGCGCCGTTCACCGCACCGTTCGCAACGCCCGTCCATCGTTTGTCAGTTGGCGTGGCGTACGAGCACCCGGGCGGCCGCCCGTCCTGACGAAGGCCCCGGAGACGTCCTCCCTCACAGTGGAGTGAGGATGTCCTGGTCCGCCCCGTCGAGGACGAAGCCGTTGTCCAACCGGACCCGGACCGTCACCCGGTTCCCCCGTTCCCGGTGCGCGGTCCACTGCGGCTCCAGCGCGGCGATCTCCGCCTCCAGGCGCTCGCGGCTCGCCACCGGCATGGTGTGCCCGTAGTCCTCGAACAGCGCTTTGAGCCGCTGGTACTCGCGAACCTCATGGCTCTCCGGGAGTTCCCCGTCCACCCGCTCGACGGTGCCCTCCATCCCGGATCCCAGTGAGAGGAACCCGACGACGGCCCCGGGCTCCCCGGCGACCGCCTCACCGATCCCGAGATCCTCGGCCAACCTGACGCGCCGGCCTTCCTTCAGGGTCATCCGTCCTCTGCCTCTCCATCGATCGAGGCCGCCGGCGCCGCCGGCCCGCGGCCACGGCCATTATCCGCGGTCGCGTCACGGTGCACCCTCTCCCGCCTGGAGGGCGGCACCCGCAAGCCCACCCTGGAACTGCTGCTGCCGCTCACCGAGGTCCACGCCGTGCCCCTCGACGACCTCGTGGGCGCGCCTCGCATCCGAGCCCGCACCACCTGACCCGCGCCCCGGCCGGGACGGCCCTCATGTGGCCGGTTCAGGAGAAGTCGCGGAGCCGGGCCAGGGGTTGAGGCGGCGCGGGGTGGTGCCGGCCGATCGCGTCGAGTCGCCGGAGGCTTGTACGGTCTTCGGTGTCACGCCGAGGAGGTCATCGCGGCGGCGCAATTCCTGGGGGATGCATGAGGCTTCGACGGCCTGGTCGGTCGGATCGCTCGAACGGCACGCCGATCGTGGTGGCGTGTCTGCTGGCGCTGGATGTCGTCCTGTTCGCGGCCGTCCTTCAGGCCGCGCTTGGGCATGGACTTTGTCCGGCCCTCGGCGGACGTCAATGCGGCGCCCGTACTGCTGTCCCTCGGTTGGTCGTCGCGTTCACGGCGACATTGGTCACCGGCGGTCTGTGCCTCTGGCGGCGGCGCCCGGCGTCCGCAACCCTCCAGCTCGCCCTGGCCCTCCTGTTCGGCCTATCGGCCGTCAGTACCCACTGAGGGATATTCGGTGTTCTGCCTGCCCAAGAGGGCACAAGATGGTGCGCATGACTTTGGCCACCCCCGTTCTGCACACCGCTCGCCTGCGACTGCGCCCCTTCACCGACGCCGAAGCGGACTCCCTCCTCGCGCTGCACAGCAGCACCCATGTGATGCGCTATCGGGACTCCCCGCCGTGAACCGAACAGGCCCGCGCCGAGCGCTTCATCGCGATGTGCCGGAAGATGGCGGACGAAGGCACCGGGGCGCGGGTGGCCATCGACCGTGCTTCTGACGGGGCCTTCGTCGGCTGGTGCGGTCTGACCGGATGGAACCCGGACTACCGCAGCGCGTCGTTGGGCTACTGCCTCGACGATGCGGTGTGGGGCCACGGCTTCGCGGCGGAGACCGCAACCGCCGTGCTGCAGTGGGCATTCGACGCACTGGACCTGAATCGGGTGCAGGCCGTGACCGATACGCGCAAGGTGGCATCTGCCCAGGTCCTGGAGAAGATCGGATTCGTGCGTGAAGGGACGTTGCGGGAAGACTGCGTCGTGAACGGCGAGGTGTCCGACTCGTGGGTGTCCGGGTTGATCAGGCGAGAGTGGCGGCCCTCGACCGCGTCGGGCCGGTGACACGCGGGGGCATTGCTGCCACCCTGAGCGTATGAGTACGGGCCAGGCCCAGCCGCTGTGCACGGACGTTGCTCCACGGCCCCGGGAAGGCGATGCCGCCTCCCCGGCCCAACCGCCCACGCCCGTAACCCCCGTGGTCTGGTCCTACCGATCGTTGTTTCTCAGGGAGGCACGATGACCGGCCGAGTGATCTACGCGTCGTTCGAGTTCCAGTTCCCGCTGGGCGGCATTCGGGTGCTGAACCAGCAGGTCTCGCTGCTGCGGGCCGTCGGCGTCGAGGCGTTCCGCTGGACGCCCACGCCGGGATTCCGTTACACGTGGTTCGACGACGACGTGCCGACACTGTCCGGCATGACCTTGGACCTCGGACCCGAGGACGTGCTGGTGCTGCACGAGGTCAGCGTGGTGCCGGGCCACGACCCGGCGCCCGGCGGCCACAAGGTGATCTACTCGCAGGGGCACTACGTCAACTTCCTGACCTGCCCCGAACCCGGCCCGTATCCGGGATGGTCGGACCGGCCGGCTCTGTGGACGATCTCGAAGGCGGGCGTCGACATGTTCCGCCGCGCCCTGCCCGAGTTCGAACCGCACCTGGTGCCGAACGTCATTGACACCGAGTTGTTCCGACCGGCGTCGACCGAGCGGGTTCGGCGCATCGCGTGGATGTCCCGCAAGCGCCCGATCGAGACCACTCTGCTCCGCCGTCTGCTGCACGCCGACCCGCGGTTCGAGGGCGTGGAGCTGTCCGACATCCACGCGGTCCCCCACGAGGAGGTCGCTCGCGTCCTGTCCGACACGTCGGTGTTCATCGCGTTGGGAGCGCCCGAGGGCGAGGGCTTCGGATTGCCGCCGGCCGAGGCGATGGCCAGCGGCTGCCTGGTGACGGGTTACGCCGCCGGCGGCGGAGCGGAACTGTTCGACTCGCCGTCCGCGTGGCGGATCCCGGAGCTCGAAACGGATCGGTTGGCGGACAAGGCCCTTGAGCTGCTCGACCTGCCCGGCCAGGACGAGGTGCGGCGGGCGGGCCGTCAGTGGGTCGCCGACCGGTACACCACCCGGGCCGCCGTCGAGGCACTGATCGAGGGCATCCGCAAAGCGCGTGCCCTCCCTGGCGGGGCGGCGAAGGCCACCCATCCGGCCGCCTGGATGGAGGAGTTGTTGAGGCGCTTCCCGGTGCCGCCGGAGACGCACGCCCGGGTGGAACCACCGGCCGCTTCGTAGTCCTCCAGCCGGACTGCTCCGTTCCCGCCGGCCACCGGCCCGAAAGCGGGGAGCGACGGCCCGCACCAGCGCGGTGCAGGCCGTCGCCACCTCGCACGACCCCGTGCTCGGCGGGTGACGCAGCAGGTCAGGCCGGACGTCGGCCTGCCCACCCACGGCCCGCTGCGACAGGCTTCAGCGGGAGTGTTGCCGCACGGGCGAGAGGTGCAGTTGCTGCGGGGCGGAGTGCAGGTGTGTCGAGAGGTCCGGCAGGGGGGCGGTGTCGCCCGTGGTGAACCACACCAGGACGTCCTCGCCGGCCCGTACGGGCAGGGCGGGGAAGTCGTTCTCCGCGTGTTCGGTGCGGTGAACCGCCAACGGCGGGGTCCGGACGGCCAGTTCCGGGCGCAGACGCCGCTCGAAGTGGTCGGCGAAGGCGGCGGGGTCCAGGGGGTGGCAGATGGTCGCGACGACCGGTCCGGCGTCGGCCGGGGTGGTGAAGCCCGGGCCGCGCAGCAGCAGGACGTCGTCCGAGTCCACCATCGTCGCGTTGGCGGCGTCCCGGTGCTCCTTCCAGACCGGCCCGTAGTAGAAGGCGTGCAGTGCTCGTGCCCGCGACGCCATGTCCGGGAAGCTGCGCAGCCAGACGAAGCGGTCCGGGTCGTCCAGGTCCCGGAACCGGCCGCCGACGGTGATGCCCACTGCCTGCTGTCCGGTCACGAACTCCCGCTCGAAGAGGTCGATCAGAGTGTCGCGGGCACCTCGGTGCAGGGTGTACTGGCGCAGTTCGACGATGCTCACGAGGCGTCCTGCAACTGGACACGGCTGAGTTCCGTGACCCGGTCGAGCGCCCGGCTGTGTCCGCCGTTCACGGAGAACTCCTGCGCCCGGCTGTCACCGCCGGCCGGAACCCCGGTGAGTCTGCGGACGGCCATGCCCCGGGAACCGTGGAGGAAGTCGGAATCGATCATGGCCGCAGGCTAGAACCGGTCCACTGACACCTCCTGTCAGTGGATACTGACAGCTGTGCGCGCCAGCCGACTGATCTCGCTGCTCCTGCTCCTCCAGAACCGGGGAAGGATGACGGCCCAGCAGCTCGCCGACGAGCTGGAGGTGTCGGTCCGCACGGTCTACCGGGACCTCGAAGCGCTCGGCGCCGCCGGGATCCCGCTGTTCGGCGAGGCCGGTCACGGCGGCGGCTACCGGCTGCTCGACGGGTACCGCACCCGGCTGACGGGCCTGACCGCCGATGAGTCGCAGGCCCTGTTCCTGGCCGGGCTGCCCGGCCCGGCGGCCGAGTTGGGCCTGGGCGAGGTCCTGGCGGCCGCCCAGCTCAAGCTGCGGGCCGCCCTACCGGCGGAGCTCCGCGAGCGGGCCGGGCTGATCCAGGAGCGCTTCCACCTCGATGCGCCCGGCTGGTACGGGGACGTGGACGAGACGCCGCACCTGGCGGCCGTCGCGGCCGCGCTCTGGGACCGGCGCAGGGTGTGGGTCCGCTACCGGCGGTGGAAGGCGCCCACCGAGGTGGAACGGCGACTGGAGCCGTACGGACTGGTCCTCAAGGCCGGCCGCTGGTATCTGGTCGCTGCCGCGGGCGGTGCCAACCCGCGTACGTACCGGGTCGACCAGATCCTCGAACTGCTAGAACTGGAAGAGGAGTTCGAGATACCCGCGAGCTTCGACCTGGTTGCACACTGGCGGGACCGGCTCGCCGACTTCCATGCCCGACTGCACACCGCGGAGGCGACGGTGCGACTGTCGCCGCGCGGTGTCGCCCGGGGCCGCGAGCAGCTCGGCCGCGCGTTCGACCGGGCGGTCGCGGATTCGGGGGTGACCGAGGCGGACGGCTGGACCAGGGCGTCCGTGCCCATCGAGTCCCTTGGCCACGCCCACGACGAGTTCCTGAGACTGGGCACCGACGTGGAGGTCCTCGAACCACCGGAGCTGCGTGCCCGGCTGGCCGCGACCGCCCGCGCACTCGCCGACCGATACGGGGCCTGACGTGGGTGAATTCCCGTCCCTGTCCTCCGTCTCTGACGGGACGTGTGCCGGGTCGCCTGTCCGCCGGCCCGGGCCGGCCTGCCTGCCCGATCCGCTGGGCCGATCCGCTGGGCCGCACGGTGCGATGCGGTGCATCGAGGAAATCCGCTTGACCGTTCCGGCGGGGCCATTTGATAGTGGCCCAAACAGTCTGCGCACATGCTCGGATTCCACACGGGAAGCCCTGGTGGCGTGGATGTCGTCATCGACAGGGAAGCGGTGATGCAGACGCCGGAACCGTCCGCTCGTCCGAGCCGCCTGCCGTCGCTGACCGGTATGCGGTTCATCGCGGCGTTCGCCGTGCTGGTATCCCACCTGGCCGGTCAGATCGTCGGATCGATACACCCCGGTCTGCCGTACCTGATCACGACCCTCGGACCGGTCGGGGTGGCGTTCTTCTTCGTGCTCAGCGGCTTCATCCTCACCTGGGTCGCCGACCCGAACGACACCGCCGGACTGTTCTGGCGCCGACGCCTGGTGAAGATCCTTCCGAATCACCTGACGACCTTCACGGCCACCGTGGCGTTGATGGCCGCTGCGGGCGTTCCGATCATGGTGATCAACACGATCCCGCCGCTGCTGCTGATCGAGCCCTGGATTCCCGACTTCGACGCCCTCGGCGGGCTGACCGGATGCTCGAATTCGTCTTCGGCATCCTGATGGCGCGCATCGTGATCTCGGGGAAGTGGATCCGTCTGGGCATGACGCCGGCGTTCCTGCTGACCATCGCCTGCGTGGTGGTCCAGTCCCACCTGCCCGGCGTGTTCCGCCTCTGCGCCGGACCGACCGCGGCCGCACTCGCCCTGCTGATCGCGGCCGCCGCCTCCGCCGACGTACGCACCGCACGCACCCCCTTCAGCGGCCGGACCATGGTGTGGCTCGGCGAGATCTCGTTCGCCCTCTACCTCGTGCACTACCTCGTGATCCAGTACGGCCCGATCGACGGCGTGCACGCCACGGGCGGGACGGCGGGCGGCGCCGCGTCGACGCGGCTGGTGCACATCCTGCTCACCGTCGCGATCAGCCTCGTCCTCGCGGCGGCCCTCTACACACTGGTCGAACGCCCGGCGGTCCGACGCTTCAGCCGGCCGCGCGGCCGCCGCGCCGGACCCACCCCGGTCCGTGAGGACGGCCGGCCCCGTACGCGTCGGCGCGATGAGCTCTCCCTCCGTCATCCTGGAGCCGTCACCCATGACGAAACCCAGCCCTGACCCGGCATCAGAACTCCCCGGACTCCCCGAATTCCCGGTCACCCGGCCGGACTCCCGCCCCCTCGACCCCGACGAGACCTACGCCCGGCTGCGCGCCCACGCGCCGGTGTCACCGGTGCGCTGCCCGGCCGGGATGGACGCATGGCTGGTCAGCCGCTACGAGGACATCCGGAGCGTGCTCACGGATCCCCGGCTGAGCTCCCGCGGCGCGGGATCGATGCACATGCTGCCCTCCTACGACCGGCGCGACCCGGCCCCGGGCTCGATGATCCAGCTGGACGGGGAAGAGCACGCACGGCTGCGACGGCTGCTGATCGGCGAGTTCACCGTGCGACGGATGGAGGCGCTGCGTCCGTCCGTCCAGCGGATCACCGACCGGCACGTCGATGCGATGCTCGCCGGGTCGAGCGCCGACCTGGTACGGGACTTCGCGCTGCCGATCCCGTCGCTGGTGATCTGCGAGCTGCTCGGCGTGCCCTACGACGACCACGAGTCCTTCCAACACGACAGCGAGGTGCTGATCGGCTTCGGGGCCGACGCGGCCACCCGCGACGCGGCCACCCGACGGCTGGAGGGCTACCTCGGCGAGCTGATCGTTCGGCGCCGGGCCGAGCCGCGGGACGACCTGCTGAGCCGGCTGATCGTCCGCGGCGGGGCGACCGAACACCCCCCGACCATAGGGGAGTTGGCCACGCTCGGCGTACTGCTGCTGGTCGCCGGGCACGAGTCGACGGCCAACATGATCGCGCTCAGCGCCCTGGTGCTGATGGCGGACCGGGAGCGGGTGGCCGCGCTGCGGGCCGCCCCGGACACCATCGGCACGGCCGTGGAGGAACTGCTGCGCTACCTGTCCGTGATCCAGTTCGGGCTGCTGCGGTACGCCACGGAGGGCGTCACCGTCGGCGGTACCGCGGTGGCGGCGGGAAGCTGGCTGGTCGCCGCGATCCCGTCCGGAAACCGGGACGAGGACGTGTTCCCGGCCCCGGACACCGTCGACCTGCGCCGACCGCCCCGCACACACCTGGCGTTCGGGTTCGGTCCGCACCAGTGCATCGGCCAGCAGCTGGCCCGGATCGAGTTGCAGGTCGCGCTGACCACACTGCTGCGCCGCGTGCCGGGGCTACGGCTGGCCGAGCCGTTGGCGCAGTCCGCGTTCAAGCACAACGACATCGTCTTCGGCCTGCGGAGCATGCCGGTCCTCTGGTGACGTCCGGGGCTTCGAGGGCTCGCGGCGCCCGCCGGCGGCCACGGCAGCGGCGGGCCCGCGTTCTCCCGCGTTTCCCTCTGGCCGGATCCAGCCCCTCCGCCCTCCGTGCGCGCGGACCGGCACTCACGTGCCCGGCAGCCCCGGGAGCGGCACCGGCCGCCCAGGTGGGAGACCGTCAGGTTCCGGCCGAAGCCTCCGGCACCGCTTGTCCATCGGGGAGTCGGCAGAGAACAGTTGTACTCGACCGGCCGGTGATCGCGTCCCACTCCTTGTGAACGAGAGGACATCGTCATGACCGACGTGTACGAGCCCCCGACGCTGGACGTGTACGAGCCCCCGATGCTGATCGAACTCGGTGACTTCGCGGACCTCACCCGGGGCTTCGACATCGGCAACCAGTCCGATGTCCACGGCTACTACCTCGCCCCCTGAGGAACCGGCCGATGAGCGGTCACCCGCGGACCTGGTTCGTGGTCCTTCCGGACACCGAAGCCGGGGCCGCGACGGCCGCGGTGTGGGGCACGGCCGAGTGCCGTGCCCTGCACCACCCCAGCGGGCGTCCCTGGATCCTCGGCCACTGGCCGGCCGACGAGCCGGTCACCGCCCAGGCCGGACCGGTCGCGCTGGCCGTGTTCGGCACCTCCGACGCCGACCCGCACCGCCTGCGCCGCCACGCCGAACGCGTTCGCGACCCGCGGGACGTGCTCGCCCTCGGCGGCGACCTCGCAGGCAGCTTCCACCTCCTCGCCACCGTGCACGGCACCGTGGCCGCGCGCGGCTCGCTGTCCGGACTGCGCCGACTCCACCTGGCCGAGGTCGACGGCGTCCCCGTGCTGTCCGACCGGGCCGACGTCCTGGCCGCCGCCGCCGGCCTCAGCCCGTCCCTCGACCGGCTCGCCCTCAGGCTCGCCGAGCCGCTGCCGCACCCCGTCGACGCGCTGCCCCTGTGGCCGGGACTCGCCGCCGTGCCGCCGAACCACGCGGCCGTGCTCGCCCCCGGACGCCCCGCCCGCACCCTCGCCCACTGGCACCCGCCGGCCCCGCAGCGAGCCCGGCCCGAAGCCGCGACGGCGCTCGGCCAGGCCCTGCGCCGGGCCGTCGACACCCGGACCAGGGACGGCGGGCTCATCGCCGCCGACCTCTCCGGCGGGCTGGACTCCACACCCCTGTGCTTCCTGGCCGCCACGGGCCCGGCCGAACTGCTCACCGTCACCATCGGCTCCGTCGACCCCCACCACGAGGACGCCGCCTGGGCGCAGCGAGCCGCGCACCACCTGCCCGGCCGACGACTCGTGCTGGCGGCCGAGGACATTCCCGCGATGTTCGCCGACATCGACACACCCGGACCGCAGGGCGACGAACCGTTCGCCTGGACCCGGACCAGAGCCCGCGACGAAGCCGTCGCCCGGCTGCTCGCGACGCACGGCGCCCGGCTGCGGATCAGCGGCGAAGGCGGCGACGAGGTGCTGCAGGCCCTGCCCGCCTACCTGCGCACCGTCCTGCCACGGCACCCGGCCACCGCCGCCCGCCACCTGCGCGGACACCGGGCCCGCCTGCGCTGGACGCTGCCGGACGCCCTGAGCGCCCTCAGCGACCCCCGGCCGTATTCGGCCTGGCTCGCCCGCGCCGCCGACCGCCTCACCCACCCCGACCCGCCGCGCACCACCCAACTGCTCGGCTGGGGGATGGCACCCCGGCTGCCGCCCTGGGCCACCGCCCGGACCGCCGAACTGGTACGCGAACAGCTGCGGGCCGGCCAGGGCTCGGAACCGCTGGCGCCGGAGCACGCCCAGCACCAGGCGCTGCGCATGGTCCGGCACAGCGCGGCGGCCATGCGGCAGCTGATCGACGCCACCGCCCGCGCGGGAACGCCGTACAGCGTGCCCTTCCTGGACGACCAGGTCCTGGACGCCTGCCTGGCCGCCGACCCCGCCACCCGCGGAACGCCCTTCGCGTACAAGCCGCTGCTCACCGCGGCCGTCGCTCCCGACGTGCCGGCCGACCTCCTCCGGCGCACCGGCAAGGGCGACTTCAGTCCGGACACCTACCAGGGGCTCGCCCGCCACCGCGCCGAACTCGCCGCGCTCATCGACGACAGCGCCCTGGCCCGCGCCGGACTGGTCGACCCCGCCGTCCTCCGGCAGGCCTGCCTCGGGCTGTACCCGCCCGGCACCTCCTACGCGGCCCTGGACGCGACGCTCGCCTGCGAGCACTGGCTGCGCGCCCACGGGACGAGCCGGCACCCCGCCTCCCCGACCACCGCCCAAGGAGCTTGAATGGCCACTCGGTTGCGCCCCGACGTGACGCTCACCCCGACCGACGACGGCGCCGTCGTCCTGGACGAACGCTCCGGCCGCTACTTCCAGTTGAACCGCACCGGGCTGCTCATCCTGCGGTCCCTGCTGGAGGACCGGACCGCCGACGAGATCGCCGCCGACCTCGGCGGCCGGTTCCCGGTCACGGCGGCCCGGGCACGTTCCGACGTCGACCGGCTGCACGAGAGCCTGCGCACCGCCGGGCTGGTCACCGGATGAGCCTGCACGCGCACGCCGACCACGTGGGCCGGCCGCCCTGGCACCTGCGGCCGGCCGTGCTCGCGGCGATCGGCGCGGCGCGGCTGGTCGAACGGCTCCCCCCGGCCCGGATCCGTCGGCTGATGAGCGCACTGCGGCGCGGCGCCCGCCCCGCCGGCCGGGCCGAGGCGCTGGCCGCCCGGCAGGCCGTGGTCGCCCTCAGCATGCGCTGCGCCGGCCAGGGATGTCTCCAACGCTCGATCGCCGCAGCGCTGTTGTGCCGCACGCGCGGCACCTGGCCGACCTGGCGCACGGGCGTGCGAACCGCCCCGTTCCGCGCCCACGCGTGGATCGAGGCCGACGGCGAACCCGTCGACGAGCCCGCCGAACTCGCCCACTTCCACCCGCTGATCACCGTCGCACCGGAACACCGACCGGGCCCGTGACCTCGTCGCCTCGCCCGGGTCCGGCCGTGGGTGGGTGCCGGTGGTGTGGTCGGGGTTACTTGCCTGCGGCCGTCATGGAGGTGACGGCGTCGGTGACGGTGGCGCGGTAGTTGCCCAGGTGGGGGTTGAGGACGCGGGTGTCGCTGGTGAGCGGGAAGTTGTGGGTGGCGGCGAGGGGCATGTTGGTGTCGTCCTGGTCGGCGAGGACGTTGAGTTCGTTGATGTCGGGGGTGGTGCCGGTGGTGGCGCCGCCGGGGTTGAGGTCGATGACGGCGTAGGCGTTCTGGCCGGCGGGGACGGGGAAGCGCTGGGTGCCGCTGGCGAGTACGGGCCGGATGTTGTTGCTCTGGTCGCGGGCGGTGGAGTTGCCGAGGTTGACGCCGGGGGAGGAGCTGAGGCTGCAGGCCTTGGTGCCGGTGTTGTGGACTTCGATGACCCGCTGGCTGGGTGCTCCGGGGCGTGCGGTGACGTGGATGGAGAGGTCGTTGATGTCGCAGGGGGTGGCGTCGGTGGGGGCGGGTGCGTTGCCGGTGCCGGGTCGGGCGCTGGTGGAGGGGCTGGTGCCGGACGGTGTGCGGGGTGCGCCCGTGGGGGTGTGCGAGGCCGCGCCCGTGGTCGGTGCGGTCGGTGCCCCGGTTGCGGGGGCCGCGCCGGTGGGGGCGGGTGTGACGGCCGCGGTGGTGGGGGAGGCCTTCGGGCCGGCGGCCGGGTCGGTGTTGTCGGGCCCGCAGGCGGTCAGGACGAGTCCGGCGCCGACGGCGAGGACGGCGGTGACGAGCAGCGGGCGACGGCGGCGGACGGACATGGTGGCTCCCCGATGACGGTGCGTGCTGGCTTGCTGGACACCCACCATGACGGTCGGTCAGTGGCTTTCGGTGGCATGCGCGGCGTCACAATCGCCAGGACATCGCGAGGATCGGACTGTGACAATCGGTCGGGGCGCCGCGGGTTGACACGGCGTACTTCGGGCCGGTCAGAGCCAGCCGTTCTGGGCGGCCTTGATGCCGGCCTCGAAGCGGCTGCTGGCGTTGAGCCGCTCCATGATGGAGGCCATGTGGCGGCCGACGGTGCGGGAGGAGATGCCCAGGCGCTGGCCGGCGGTGTCGTCGGTGAGACCGTTACCGAGCAGGCGCAGCAGTTCGCGCTCGGTGGCGGTGAGTCCGGTGGTGGGGTCGCCGGGGGAGGCGGCGCCGAGCGGGACGGCGGTGTTCCAGGCCTGCTCGTAGAGGTCGAGCAGGGCGGTGAGGATGCCGGGTTCGGTGACGTGAAGTGCGCCCTTGCGGTGGTCCTCGGGGTCGATGGGGACGAGGGCCTCGCGGCGGTCGGCGATGACGATGCGCTGGGGGATCGTGGGGGCGGTGCGGACTTCGCCGCCCTGGCTGAGCAGCCAGTGGGCGTATCCGGTGACGTGCGGCTGGTGGCGGGTGGAGTCCTGGTAGAGAGTGCGGATGGTGATGCCGCGGGCGAGCGCGCCGGCGTCGCCGGGGCGGGAGGAGTCGAGGTCCTCGGGGTGCTGGTTTCCGGGCTGGCTGCTGAGGGCTTCCGTGGTGGTGGTGCGGCTCATCTGTTCCAGGCGGTGGTGGACGGCGTCCATGCCCAGCAGGCGTTCGCCGTGGGCGGCGTGGTGTTCGGCGCGCTCGGCGACCATGCGGGTGACGGCGGCGCGGGACGCGGCGAGGGCGGCCTGGCGGGCGGCGAGGTCGGCTTCCTGACGGGCGAGCATCTCGGCGAGGCCGACGGCCGGGTCGACGGCGCGCATCCGGCCGGGGTGGTCGGCGGAGGCGCGCACGAGCATGAGGGCGCCGAGTTCGTCGAGGCAGTCGTGGACCTGGGTGGCGGTGGTCGCGCAGCGCCCGGCTATCGCTTCGACGTCGTCGGCGGGGTGGTCGAGCAGGGCTTGGTAGACCTGTTCGGCGCGGGCCGATAGTCCAAGCGCCTGCAACATGGTGTCCCCCTTGTGTGATGATCCGTGAGCTCTCGTGGCTGTGACAGCACACGAAGCTTCATGATCCTTTCATGGGATGACACGGCCCTCAAGGTCGAATATCCGGCCTCGACGGCAGGCCGCCCCACCCGGTTCTGGTCATGTCCATGACGGCCTGTCCGGAGTCGGACAGGCCGGTTGGCGACACCCGCAAGGCCTTCCGAGCCGCCCCCCGACCGGCAAAGCTAGTGATCGCCGCCAGGAAGACAGCCCGGACGGCAGCCGGACGGAGCGTCAACCGCGGGACGCACCGATCGGAGAAATCCCTTCGTGTCAGCAACAGTTGAGGACAGCCGATCGTGATCCAGAACCGTATCGCCAAGGCCGCCGCGGCCATCGCCATCTCGCTGGGCGCGCTGCTCGCCGCCCCCGCCGTCCTGTCGGTGAGCACCCCGGACACCGCCGTCAACGCCAGCTTCGGCTGGGGCGGCTGACCCGCGGATGGACGTCATCTACGCCGCCCTGCACCGCAGGCAGAGCGCCGGGCCGGTCCCGTCCGGCGAGGCGGCTGGGGCGGCTGAGGCGGCCGAGGTGGACAAAGCGGGCGAGGCGGCCGAGGTCCGCGCCGTCCTGTGGGCCCACGCCCGCCCCGACGACGGCCTCCAGCACATCACTGTCCGAAGCGAGGCCGACCGCGTCGACCTGCTCGTCTACCTCGCCAGCCGTGACCTCGCCGTCGACCAGGACACCCTGAGCCGGGCCCACGTCCTGATCGCCCGAGGCCACCAGGCCTCACCCCTGATGCGCCGGCGCTACCAGCCACCGGCGCCCCCCGGCTGCTGAACCCACGCCGCCGCTGAACCCGCAGTACCGCTGCGCCCGCACGACGCTGTCCGGCATCCGACGCCGTCTCGACCTCGCAACCCGCAACCAGCAAGAGGAGTTCCGCCATGCCTTCGTCCACGCTGTCCAGGCTCGCCCACGTCGCCCTCGCCGCCTCCCTCGCCGCTTCCGGTGCGATAGCCGCGACGGCCGTCACCACCACCGCGGCTCACGCGGCCACCGCCGCTGTCTCCGCCTTGTCCTCGATCGACGGCAAGGTCACCCGCAGTGAGGTCATCCAGCGGGCGCAGTACTGGCTGGGCAAGTCGATCCCCTACAACCAGGGCGGCTCCTACCCGGACTCCAGCGGCCGCAACTACCGTACGGACTGCTCGGGTTACGTCTCCATGGCCTGGCACCTGGGCGCGAGCCCCAACACCCAAGGCATCGCGGACTCCTACACCTACGAGATCCCGCGCAGCGAGCTCAAGGCCGGCGACGTCCTCAACAGCTACTACAACCACGTCCTCCTCTTCGAGAAGTGGGACGACGCCGCGCACACCACCTTCTCGTACTACTCCTTCGGTTCCACCCCGGTGAAGCACGTCACCGGCGCGTCCATCAACGGCACCCTCGACTCGCACCCCAACAGCGAGTACAAGGCCCTGCGCTACAAGAACATCGTCGACGACGTCCAGACCCGGGCCACGAAGGCCGGCGTGTACCACTCGTCCACGCAGACCTTCTACGAAGGCGACAACGCGGGTTCCACGCTGGGCTCGGCGAAGTTCGGTAACGCGGGCTGGACCCCGCTGGTGGGCGACTGGAACAACGACGGCGTCGCCAGCGTCGGCGCGTACGACCCGGCCACCGCGACGTTCTACCTCAGCAACGACAACAGCACCGCTGCCGTGACCGCGAAGTTCGGCAACCCCGGTTGGATCCCGCTGGTCGGTGACTGGAACGGCTCCGGCAAGGACAGCGTCGGCGCGTACGACCCCGCCACTGCCACGTTCTACCTCAGCAATGACAACAGCACCGCCGCAGTGACCGCGAAGTTCGGCAACCCGGGTTGGATCCCGCTGGTCGGCGACTGGAACAAGGACGGCAAGGACAGCATCGGTGCCTACGACCCGGCGACCCAGACCTTCTACGAGAGCAACGACAACAGCACCGTCGCGGGCTCGGTGAAGTTCGGTAACGCGGGCTGGACCCCGCTGGTCGGCGACTGGAACAACGACGGCGTCACCAGCATCGGTGCCTACGACCCGAACACCCAGACCTTCTACCTCAGCAACGACAACAGCACCACCGCCACCAGCTTCGTCTACGGCAGCCCCGGCGACGTCCCGATCGCCGGCCGCTGGTAGTCCGCCCCCAACCGACACGAGAGGAAGTCAGTCGAGCATGCCCGAGAACAAGTCGACCGCCCGTCAGACCGGTCACACCCGTCGCACCCGCTCGCTCGCCGCTGTCGCCCTGGGGGCGGCCGTCCTGTCCGTCGCCTCCCAGGCACCGGCCCAAGCCGCCTCGGTGGCCACCTGGGACAAGGTCGCCCAGTGCGAGAGCACCGGAAACTGGAGCATCAACACCAACAACGGCAACTACGGCGGCCTGCAGATCACACTGCCCACCTGGAAGGCCTACGGCGGCGTGGCCTACGCCTCCCGGCCCGACCTCGCCTCCAAGAAGCAGCAGATCCTCGTAGCGGAGAAGATCCTCGCCGGCCAGGGCCCGGGTGCCTGGCCCAACTGCAACGCGGGCCTGAGCACCGACCACGCCAAGCCGTACTCGGACCGGATCGGCGCGTACGACCCGGCGACCCAGACCTTCTACGAGAGCAACGACAACAGCACGGTTGCGGGCTCGGTGAAGTTCGGTAACGCGGGCTGGATCCCGCTGGTCGGCGACTGGAACGGCGACGGCGTCGCCAGTGTCGGCGCGTACGACCCCAGCACCGCCACGTTCTACCTCAGCAACGACAACAGCACCACCGCCGTGACCGCGAAGTTCGGCAACCCCGGCTGGATCCCGTTGGTCGGCGACTGGAACAAGGACGGCAAGGACAGCATCGGCGCGTACGACCCGGCCACCGCCACCTTCTACGAGAGCAACGACAACAGCACCGTCGTGGGCTCGGCGAAGTTCGGCAACCCGGGGTGGACCCCGCTGGTCGGCGACTGGAACGGCGACGGCGTCACCAGCATCGGCGCCTACGACCCGAACACCCAGACCTTCTACCTCAGCAACGACAACAGCACCACCGCCGTGACCATCAAGTTCGGCAACCCCGGCTGGAAGCCCCTCGTCGGAGACTGGAACGGCTCCGGCAAGGACAGCGTCGGCGGCTACGACCCGGCCACCGCGACGTTCTACCTCACCAACGACAACAGCACCGCCGCCGTGACCACGACGTTCGGCAACCCGGGCTGGATCCCCCTCAAGGGAAGCTGGTAACCGCTCACCGACCGGCTCACCTGGACGCGAACCGGGGCCGACGGCGGGACTTGAGGACCGCGGCCTGACAACGCCGCGCACACCGGGCGGCGGCCTGCACCACGAGGTGCAGGCCGCCGCTTTTGGCGCGAGACTGGACGGTCAGACAAGGGAGGGCACCGATGTTGACCGATACGTCGACCAGCGCCGGCAGGGCGGTCCTGCTTCATGACCGGTACCCCACGCTGGAAGAACTCGCCGACACAGCACACCTGCTGGCCGCCAGACACCCGGAACTCTGCCGCGTGCGCACCGTCGGGACATCCCGCGCCGGCCGGCCGCTGGTGCTCCTGACGATCGGCCACGCCGCCGCCACCGCCAACGTGCTGATCGTGACGGGTGCGCACGCCGACGAGTTCTCCGGCCGCGTCGGCATCGTGGAACTGGCCCACCGCGTCCTCGCGCAGCCGTCTCTGCACCAGGCGGTGACCTGGAACTTCCTGCTCTGCCTCGACCCCGACGGAGCACGCCTCGCAGAAGCCGGCGCCGGCACCCGAAGCCTGCCCGAGTACTTCGAGCACTACTTCCGCCCCGCCGCCGAGGAACAGCCCGAGTGGGCGCCGGCGATCGGCGGGAGACTTCCCGAGAGCCGGATCCTCCTCGACCTGATCGACGACCTCCGGCCGTCCCTCCAGTTCTCCCTCCACAGCGCCGACGTCGGCGGGACCTTCCTCCAGTCGACCTGCGATCCGGCCGGCCTCGCCGAGCCGTTCGCAAACTCCGCCGCCGGACTGGGGATCCCGGTCGAGACCGGCCCCTACGACGCCTTCTGGCTGCGCGAAGCGGGCCCGGGCGTCTTCATGATGGCGCCGCACCACATCGACCAGCAGGAAAGCAGCACCGGAATGCTGGCGCCACCTCGCCCCGGCCAACCTCGCCCCGGCCAACCTCACACCGCCCAGCCCCAGCAGGAGACAGGAGGCGTCCGCGCCACCACCTGGTTCGCCCCCCAGCGCTACGGCGGCGAGACGGTCATCGTCGAGACGCCGGCCTGGGCCGGCGCCCACCTCGGGGACACCCGCCCGGCCGACGACCCCTACGCGCGCCTGACCGCCTGCGCCGGCCAGGTCCGGGAGCGAGGGCGCCTGCTCACCGACCTGATGGACGAAGCTCTGCCCCACCTGGACGACACCGCCCTGCTCCGGGCCGCGCGCACGCCGCTGACGGCAGCGCGACAACTGGCCCACGCATGGGACCCGCGGGCCGCCGGACAGCGCCTCCTCCACCCGACGCCCATGACGGAGGCGAAACTCGCCGGCATCGAACTGTGGGCCCACCGGATCCCGGTCCGCGCGGCGGCGCTGCTCCGCCGCGCCGCCGAGGCGGCCAAGGCACCCACCACACCGGCCACCGCCCGACTCGACCACCTCCTCCAGGACTGGTGCGCCCAGTACCAGCGGCGCTTCCAGCCGACCTGGCTGCCCGTCGCCCGCCAGGCCGAGCACCAGGCGAACACCGTCCAGGCAGCCGTGGCACTCAGCCGCCCGACGACGCCCGGCCCTCGGCGCGACCGGTAGAGCACTCCGCTGCCTCGGCACCGTGGTTGCGGCCGCCGGTCGAAGCCGTCTCAGTGTGCTGAGGGGCGGTCGGCTCCCAATGCCCGTCGCGTGGCGGCGGCGAGGAGTGTGAGGGGGGCCGGGGCGGCGTGGGCGGTGCGCCAGGCGATCACGTGGTCGGGACGGACCAGCAGGGCGCCGTGGTCGCCGATGCCGCAGGTGTCGGCGGGCCGTTCCGTTGCCGGGGCGGCCCGGCGGGGCAGGAGTGCCGTGTCAAGGAAGGCGTTGTGCGGATCCAGCTCGCGTGCGGCCCGGATCCAGGGGTGTCCTTCGGGTCCGGCGAGAACCAGGTAGCGGCCGGCGTGGACCAGGTCGAGCGTGGAGCGGGGCCGGTCCGTGTCGGGGAGTGGCAGGTGCGGCAGCCGGGTGCCGGGCTCGCCGTGCCAGCGTTCCGGCTCGTCGGCCGCCGGGAGGGCGGCGGCCGGGTCGTCGCCGGGGACGGGGTAGCGGTAGCCGATGGCCACTGCCGCCTCGCTGAGCAGCGGGCGGAACTCGATCGGGACCCGGGCGCGGTCGCGGGCGCGCAGGAGTGCCTGGTCCACGGTGATCCGGCCCACTGCGCGGCGCTCGGTTTCGTAGTCGTCCAGCAGCCGCGGGTCGGCGTGGCCGCGCAGGACCGAGACGAGTTTGGTGGTGAGGTTCCAGGCGTCCTGGATGCCGGTGTTGGCCCCGAATCCGCCGGTCGGCGGGGTGACGTGGGCCGCGTCGCCGAGCAGGAAGACGCGGCCGGCGCGGTAGGAGTCGGCCAGCCAGCCGCCCATCTGCCAGGGCCGGTGTCCGGTGAGCGTGAAGTGCGATGGCGCCAGGCCGAGCGCGCGCGAGACGATGCCGCGGCAGCGCTGGACGTCGAACGCGGCTGGATCCGTGGTGTCGGGGTCGTAGGTCACCGACACCGTCCCGCGGTCCTGCGCCGTGTTCCAACTCAGGAACGCGTGCTCGGGTGGGCCGGTGAAGGCGAGGGCGAGCCGGCGGCCGTCGAGCACCTGACGCAGGTCGGCTTCGAAGCCGATCTCCATGACGTGCGCGACCACCTCGGTGCCGCTGCGGCCGATGCCCAGGTGCTCGCGGACGGCGCTGCCGTTGCCGTCCGCGGCCAGCAGGTAGTCGGCGGCCACGGTGTAGGTGGCGCCGTCGGCGCCGCGGATCCGGGCCACGGTGTGGTCGTCGTGGCGGCGCAGTTCGAGAAGGCGGTGGCCGAGGCGCAGGTCGGCGCCGGCCGCAAGGGCGTGGGCGCGGACGACCTCCTCCAGGTCGGCCTGTTTGACGAAGGCGCTGGGGCAGGGCGAGAGGCGGCTGAAGTCCGTTGCGGCCGGTAGCCGCCAGCGTCGCAGCTCCGGGCCGTTGAGCGAGGTGACCACCGCGGCGTGGTCGGCCGGTGGGAGTCGGTGCTGGACGGCGTAGACGTCCTGGTCGGCCCCGACCGAGCGGTAGGCCTCCATCGTTCGCGGATAGAACAGCTTGGCGCGCAGCCTGGTCGAGACCGCGGAGTGCTTCTCGACCAGGACGGGGGTGATGCCCCGGGCCGCGAGGAACAGGGCGGCCGAAGCCCCGACGATGCTGCCGCCCACGATCAGGACGGGGACGCGTGCGGGCGGTGGCGTCGGGGCGGCAGCGGACGAAGCGGTCTTGCTGTCGGCCCTGGTGGCGGGAGCGATGGGACCTGGCACGGGCATGGACCCTCCAAAAGAAACAGAACAGCTCTGTTCCATTATTGCCCGCTGGCGGCCCCCTAACGCAACAGGCCTGTATCGTTACTGGCGTGACCACGGAACTCCCCGGCCGCCGCGGGGGCCGACAGCGTGACCCCGCCACCGACACGGCCATCATCGATGCGGTTCTCGGCATGGTCGCCTCGGGCGCCACCCTCACCGGCCTGTCGCTGGTGACGATCGCCAAGCAGGCCGGGGTCTCGCGCAACAGCGTCTACCGGCGCTGGAAGACCAAGGACGAGCTCTACCTCGACGTGCTGGAGACGATCAACGAACCGCGGCCCTTGCCGGCCGGCGCCGACACCCGCGCCGACACCCGCGCCGACCTCGCGGTCCTTCTCCAGGCCCTGGCCGAGCGCGTCGTCGACGAACGGGCCAGCAGCATGCTGCGCGCTCTCAACGCCGAGGCGGCAACCTTCCCGCGGCTGCACAGCCGTTACTTCGAAGAGATCGTCACTCCCCGCCGGAATGCCATGAACCATGTCCTGCGACGCGGCGTGGAACGAGGAGAGATCCGCCCCGACATCGACCTCGACCTGGTCTCCGAACTCCTCGTGTCCCCCCTCCTCGCCCGCATGGCATCGGGCAGCACCGACCAGCTGGACCCGGAACGGGCAAGCCGGCGGATCATCGACCTCGTCCTCGACGGTGCGGCGCCCGCGCCGAGCTGAGGAGAAGAGCGGACTGGGCCGCGGCCTCCGCCGCGCCGACACCGCCTCCACGTGCGCACGGGCGCGCCCGTCCGGCACCGCGTCGTTCACCGGCATCGGGTGTCGCCGGGCCCGGGTGGGGCATTGCGTGTCAACTGCCTTGCTGACATCCTCAGTTGGCCGTACCGGTCCCGGCGGTCGGGCAGGCCCTGCATCGCGGGCGCGGCTCGTGCGGCTCGTACGGCTCGTGCGGCTTCGTGGCGGGGGCGGTGGGCGCAGCAGCAACAACGGTGGGCGGCGGTCGTGGTGCGTGCGCGGGGAGGCGGCGTGTGGGGTGTGGCAGCGCGTGCGGCGGTGCGTGTGGCGGCGGGGATGCTGGCGGTGGCGCTCCTGACCGGGGCGGTGTGGCTGGCCTGGTGGCTGAGCGCGGAGCGGATGGGCGCGGCCATGGGGCTGGGCCCGCCGGACGGCGTGGTGCTGGTGGACCGCTGTTACGAGGTGTCCGACAGCGAGGGCAACAGCGACGGCACCGACTGCCAGGGGCGGTTCACGCCGGCCGGCGCCTCCGCGGGCGAGGCCCGCCCGATCGTGGTGAACGGCACGACCGGCAAGCACCGGGGCGGCACCCGGCTCCCGGTGCGGCTGGTGCGGGGCGTGGCCTACGAGCCGTCGTCGGCGCCCGCCGTGAAGTACGGCATCGGCGCGGGCATGATTCTCGTACTGGGCGCGGTGCCGGCCGGCTGGCTGCTGGTCGGAGTCCGGCGTGGTGAGGCCCCGGAGGCCATGACCCTGGTGGTCGGCCTCCTCATCGGGCTTACGGCCGTGGCGGTCCTGGGCATCGTCGTCGGCTTGCTCGCAGGCCTCGTCGAACTGGCGCTCTGAGTGGGACCGGCGGGTGCCCCGTCCCGCCGAAGGCCGGGCCCGCGCCCCGGTGGTCGGTGCCCCGTCGGTTCGTTCTCCTCAGGGGCTATGGTGCGCGGGCCGTGGTCATTCCCCCCGTGTACGGGGCAGGGCCGTCGACGCGGTGCTCACCTGGTGATGTCGCCGTCCGGCACGTCCCGGACGGTGACCTCCTTGCCCTGTCGGCCCAGGATCTTGGCCACCACGTCACCGATCCCCTTCGCGTCGCCCGTCGGCTCGGGGACCGACCCGTCGGTGTACCGCTCGATGGCCTTCTGAAAGTAGGAGGGGTTCCAGGCCCCGACGGCCCCGCTGACGTCGACGGCCGCCACCCGTCGGCCACCGACGGCACGCTTGATGGCCGGCAGGACCTCGTCCGAGTAGTACTTCCCCGGGACCTGGAACAGGCTGGCATGGCCGCCGACCTTGCCGCCGTCCCACAGGTAGACGGTGACGACCAGGCAGCTGGTCACCGACGGGTAGGTGATCGTCCCGTGCGGACCCACCTCGCCGACCTCGCCCTCCGTGATCGAGAGGGTGGTCGCGGGCGCGTCGGCCTGCCGGACCTCGGCCACCGGGCCGGACGCAGCGCCGGGCCCGGTGAGGTCCATGGTCCCGGTAGCCCTGCCGAACGCGGCCCTGACGGCCCTGACGGAGCCGACGGAGCCGACGGAGTTGAGGGAGCCGACGGAGTTGAGGGAGTCGACCGCCTCGGTGGGGGCCGGGCCGTACGCCTGCTTGCCGGCCCCCGGCCAACCGGCCGACGCTCCATCGCCCCCGCCTGCCGCGCAGGCCGCCAACACCAGCACCGCGCCGACGGCCAGCCCGATCCTTCCCACGCACCGCTCGGACACCACGAACCTCATGACCCCACACCCCACGAATCCGGTCTGCACACACCCGCGCACGCACGCGGCGACACATGCTCCCGGGCACGAACGATCTCGTCAACCCAACACCCAAGACCCAACACCCAACAACCGACGGCCGACGGCCGGGGGTCACCGCCGCCGGTCGTGCAGCCGCCGGCAGCGGTCGCCGTGGTCGACCCGGCCGGGGGAAGGGAATCGGCTCCGATCGTCGCCGGGTCAGGCGTTGGGGGAGTCGGTGATCCACCGCAGGATGTCCTCGGCGACCTCCACCGGGGCACGGTCGGAGCTGGTGAAGGCCGTGGGGACGAGTTCGCGCAGTTCGTCGGCGTCCTGGACGGCTTCCTCGACCTGCTCCGCGCTCCAGCCGCGGGCGGCCAAACGGACGCGGCGGTCGTGGTCCGCGCAGTCCAGCCGCGCCCAGACGACCTCCGGGGCGTCCGGCACATCGGCCGCGGCGGCCTCCCACTCGGCCGGGGTGATGGGGCAGGACACCAGGACGGGCCCGCCTCCCCGCGCGAGCATGCCCGCGATCCGCACCCACAGGCGGTTGTAGTCGGGCCAGATGCCGGACGCGTCCGGGGAGGTGATGTCGATACCGAGCAACCGACCGTCGTCGTCGGGCAGTTCGTCGAAGTCGACCACCGTGACCGGCCGTTCCCGCAGCCGACCCAGAAGTGTCGACTTGCCCGCCCCCGGTGCCCCGGTGATCAACCGCACCACAGACCTGACCATGACGATTCCAGCCCCGCTTCCGTCGATGACCGGTACCCCGGATCCCGAGTGCCCAGCCGACCATAGCGGGACACCTGCCCCTCGTTCCTCAGGGTCCGGCCGCAAGCCGCCCTCCGGCGCCGCAACATCCGTGTTCTGTCGGCGAGTTCGCGCTGATCCGGTGACGAACCGGTCGGGGGCAAATCACCGATCGGGCTGCGCGTCCCGGCCGGGCTGGCGGAGACTGGTGCGCGGCACGGGGGCGGGGAAGCGGCGTGCCATCGGCTCGACGGTGCCTCCGTGACGTCAACGAGAGACAGGAGCTGCACATCCCATGAGCAAGCGCACCTCTCGCACAGTCGCGGCGGCCGTCGCCGCCGCCACGGCCGCGGCCCTGGCCGTGGGTTCGGCACCGGCGGCGGCCGCCAACCCTTACCCCGGGGGTATCTCGGTCGGGTCGCCGCCCATCGAGCCCGGTACCTACTCCAGTGAGCTCAAGGCCGCCAACGGCAACGGGGACAGCGTCTCCTTCGTCATCGTGGGGGACCTCACCCGTAACGAGAACATCAGGACGTACATGTTGCTCTGGAGGGCGGACTGGTCGACCGAACCACTCGCGCTGCTGCCGGGGGACGCCGGTGGTAGTCCGGTCGGGATCAACAACGCCCGTACCGTGGTGGGGACTTCCGCCGCGCAGGTCGGGGGCCGGCAGCACGCGGTGCGATGGACTTCCCCGTCCACACCGACCGAACTGCTTCCGCTGCCCGGCGACACGACGGCGGCCCCCGCCGCGATCGGTGACAACGGCACCGCGGTGGGGTCCTCCTGGGGCGCGGCGACCGCGAAGCACGCCGTTGCGTGGCCGCCGAGCGGTGCCCCCGTCGTACTGCCGCCGCTGCCGGGTGACACCGAGAGCGAGGCCGTCGCCGTCAACAGCTCGGGTACGGCGGTCGGCTACTCGTACCCGGTCGGCGGTATCGTCTCCCGGCGGGCGGTGGCGTGGAGCCCCGACGGGACCGTCACCGCGCTCGACGTGCCGGCGGGCTACGTGACCAGCAGCGCGGCCCGCATCACCGACTCCGGCGTCGTGATCGGGGCCGGCCGGCCGGGCGGTGAGCCGGGCGCGGACCACGCCCTCGTCTGGAACGCCGCCGGCGCCGTCTCCGACCTGGGCGCGGGCAGCCAGGCGAAGGCCGTGAACAACGCGGGCACGGTGGTGGGCAGCCTGGGAGGACAGGCAGCGCGCTGGGCCGTCGACGGCACGCCTTTGCCGCTCGCGCCGACCACGCTCACGAGCGTCGCCACCGGTATCAACGACCAGGGCGTCATCGTCGGGTACACCAGTGACCCGTGGCCGGCCCGCGCCCAGCTCTACGCGCAGCGCTGGAACCCCGACGGGTCCGTCATCGCGCTTCCCGAGTGGTCGAAGGACTTCCCGTACTCCATGCCGTTCTTCGTCACCGACAGCGGAATCGTCCTGGGTGAGCTGCTCCTTCGAGGCCTCGCGGGCTACGGCAAGCCGTTGACCATCCGCTGGACCATGTAGCCCCTGCAACGGCCCCGCCCTGACCCGTGGGGTGTCACCCCGCTACCGGAGGAGCGTGTATCGGTGGGATGACCGATGTGCGAGGGACGGGTGCGCGGACATAGTCCTCGGGAGAGCGTTTCCGGGCGGCCGTGGTGCGCCCGGTCTTCGAAAGGGGCCTTTCTGTGCACACGTATGCGGACCTGGTGTTTCTCGACGGGCAGGTGGTCACGGTCGATGCGGAGTTCTCCGTCGCCTCGGCCCTGGCGGTGACCGGCGGGCTCATCAGTGCCGTCGGCGGGCGCGACGACGTCGCACCGTTCATCGGACCGGGCACCCGGGTCGTCGATCTGCGGGGGGCGACGCTGCTTCCCGGTATCAACGATTCGCATCTGCACGGATGCGCCTTCGGCATGGCGTCGCCGCCGCTCTCCCTCCACCTCGGCCACCCCGCCGTGCCCTCCCTCGCGGACGTGGCCGAGGCGGTGCGGGAGGCCGTCGGCCGGGTCCCGGACGGGCAGTGGATCACGGGGCACGGCTGGGACACCGGCTACCTCGACGAGTGCGTCGCCGATCCGTCGCGGCTGCCCTCGCGGCTCGATCTCGACGCCGTGAGCCCGGACCACCCGGTCGTCCTGTACTCCTTCTCCGGGCACGCCACCTGGGTCAACTCCAAGGCGCTGGAGCTGATCGGGATCGACCGGCACACCGTCGCGCCGCCCGGCGGGGCCATCGTCGTGGACGAGGCGGGGGAGCCCACCGGGCTGCTCCACGAGGGCGCCCAGGACCTCGTCCAGAACGCGCTGCCGGCGCTCAGCCGACAGGAACGGACCGACGCGGTCAGGTCGGCCCTCGCCACGCTCGCCCGGCTCGGCGTGACCAGCTACACCGAGCCCGGGCTCGGCCCCGGCGGCGACGGCATCATGCGGGGCGCGCTCGGCACGGAGACCCTCGACGTCTACCGCCGGCTGCTGGCCGACGGTGAACTGACCGCCCGCGTCGGCGTCCTGCTCCTGCCCACCGGAATGGCCAGTACCACCGAGGAGTTCACCCGCGGCCTCGCCGTGCTCACGGCCCTCGGCGAACCCGGCGGGTCCGGTGGGTCAGGCGGGTCCGGCGAACCCTTCGAACCCGCCGCCCCCGGCGGCGCCGATCCGCGCCGCCTCGCGATCCACGGCGTCAAGGTCTTCGCCGACGGTGTCGTGCCCAACAAGACGGCCTGGATGCACGAGCCGTACGTCGGCGGCGGCTGCGGCTCGCTGTGCGTCGGCGGCCGGAGCGACACCGAGCGCAGTGCCGAGATCGCCGCCATCATCCGACACGCCCACGCCGCCGGGCACCAGGTGGGCGTCCACGTCACCGGCGACCGGGCCATCGACACCGTCGCGGACGCCTTCGCCGCGGCCATGGCCGAGCACCCGCGGCCAGATGCCCGCCACTACGTCATCCACGGCGACTTCCTCACCGCGTACGGCATGAAGGTGCTGGCCGCGCACGGCTTCGGCGTCAACATGAACCCCACCATCAAGTGGACCGTCGCCGACATGGAGGAGGACTTCGTCGGCGCCGAGCGAGCCGCCTACGCCTGGCCCTACCGCGACGCCATCGACGCCGGGGTGCGGGTCGCGAGCGGGTCGGACGCCCCGGTCACGTTCCCGGACTGGCGCCAGGGCGTGGCGACCATGGTGCTGCGCGAGTCGAAGGCCGACGGCCGGGTCAGCGGTCCCGAGCAGCGCATCGGTCTGGCCGAGGCGATCCGCACCTACACCATCGACGCGGCCTGGCAGGACTTCGCCGACGACTGGAAGGGCTCCCTGGAGGTGGGCAAGGTCGCCGACCTCTGCGTGCTGGACGGGGACCTGCTCGCCGCCGATGCCCACGACATCCCGGCGATGCCCGTCGTCCTGACCGTCATGGACGGGCACATCGTGCACGACACCCTGCGCGATTGACGCAACCCGGGCACATGATCATCCTTGGATGATGGCAACACAGCGCGGCGGTGCGGACATCCTGGAGGCGGCCCTGCGCGTGCGCGAGGCCGCCAGGAGCGCCACGAGCGGTGCGAGCGGCGTCGACGCGGTCCTGGCGGCGCTGTCGGAGGTGGTGGAGTACGACCACGCCTCCCTGACCAGGTGGGATCCGCTGCGCCGGCGCCACACCACCCTGGCCGGGAGCTACCCGGACGACGCCACGGCCTACATCGAGACCCGCCTGCACCGCGACCCGGTGTTCCCGGTGCTCCGCAGGCCGGCCCGGGGCGCTCTGTGGCTCGGGGACGTTCCCGGGCGGCTCCTGGCGGCATCCCCGGGCTTCCGGGAGGTGCTGTGCCCCCTCGGTATCGAGGACGGCGTGGCCCAGTGCCTCTTCGCCGCCGACGGCCGGTACGTCGGCATGCTGAACGTCAGCACCCGCGGGCCGCGGCGCGCGCCCGATCCGGCGCGCGCCGTGGTCACCCTCCTCACCGAGGCCCTCGCGGCGGCCGTCACCGCCCACGCGGGCCCGCCACCCGAGGCGTTCGCCGCGCCCGGCCCGGCCGCGAACGCGCCCCGGCCCGGCGGGCTCTCGCCACGCGAACTCCAGGTGCTGGCCGAACTGACCGCCGGCCGCACCAACCGGCAGATCGCCGAGCGCCTGCACATCACGCCCCGCACGGTGGGAACCCACATCGAGCACATCCTCGCCAAGCTCGACCTGCCCAACCGCGCGGCCGCGGCCGCCCGGGCCGCCGCCTGGGGCATCGGCCCCTCCCGCTGACACGGCCCCACCAGCACGAACCGCCTCACCGGCCCCGCAGACGCACGCCCGCCCCAGCCGGGCCAGGCCGGGCGGACGTGTGCCTACGGCCGGTACTGCTCGGCGAGGTCGCCGTAGCCGCCGGCCGTTCAGACCGCCTTGCGGAAGTCCGCGAGGACGAGTGCCTGGGTGCCCTGCCCGGCGGTGGGCGGGAAGTGAGCGGTGCCGCACCGGGCGCAGTACCAGGCCTGGTTCCAGAGCCGCTCGGCCTGCGGCCGGCCCTCCAGACGCCGCCGTCGGCTGAGGAGGAGCGCGGTCGCGCCCGCCAGCAGGGCGATCGCGGCGGCTAGGATCACGACCCCCAAAGCGGGACCAGGGCGTCGTTCGCGTCGGCGAGCGGGGCCGTCCTGGTCGACCGCGCGACACCTCAGCCCGAAAGAGCCGTTCTTGAGTGCCGCTCACCCCCTGACGCGCCTTGCCGTGACCGCAGCGACCCTCGCCGTCCTGGCCAGTTGTTCGTCCTCGCACGGCAAGGAGCCGCACCGGCCCGGAGTCGAAGCCGCCACTCGGCTCGGCCCAGGCGAAGGCCCGGACCTACCGCCCCCGGCTGGCACGGCAGCACCCTCCAGCGCCGCCCCGAGCGTGGGGAGTCCGGCGGACTGGCCCACCGAGCCGGTGGCCGCCGCCGAGGCTCCGACGGTCAGGAGCCAGGTGATCGAGCCCGGGTACACCGGCGAGTCGTATCTGAACCACCTGGCCACCACCTGGGGCATCACCATGAAGGCCCGGGAGAAGGTCGACTTCCCCGGCCGGCCGACGGTCTGGCACGCCTCGGGCGTCAAGCAGGACGGGAACACCGCGATGTGGATCGCCGCGGCGTGGACCATCGACGGCGACTTGACGACCTGGTCCTGCCACGTGACGGCCACCGCCGCGAAGCCAAGCCGATTTCCTCCATGATTGCGCCGGCCTGGATCACCCAGGAGCGGAACCGGAGTCCACCAAGACCTGGCTGGACGCCATGAAGCCCCGAGTGGACACCGCCTTCGCCGCCGGCCGGGCCCCCATCGACAGCCCGCTCCACCGCTCCGGCCCGGTGGCCTTCATGCTCCAGAAGGGACCCGACGGCACGTACAGCGGCGACTACTACGAACTGCGGACCTTCGGCGTCGGTTCGAGCTGATCGGTTGACTCGGTGTGGAGGAAGCGGGTGTACCGGGGATCGGAGGCACTCTCCATTGAGCGGAGCGCGCGCGGCGTCGGGCCTGCGGGGAACCGCCCGGGCAGGACGCCGTTCTGGTGCCCGGCGCCGTGCCCGCCTGCTGTTTTGCGGTCTGCGCGGTCTGCTCACGAGTGGCGTGCCGCCCCTGGTGTTTCGGTGGTGGGTCACTTGCATGAGGCGCCCTCGTGTTTGGTCGAAGGGGATGGGTGGAGAACCCGTGCTGGCGCCGCGTCGGCCACTGCCACCTGGAAGGGCGACATCAAGTCTCAGATGTTGAAAAGGCGTTCAGCGTTGGTGTGCGCGATCTTGTCGCGGTCCTCGGGGCTGAGCGGAGCGGTTTGCAGGAACGTGGCGTGTTGGACGGGGTCTCCGAAGGGATAGTCCGTGGAGAACATCAGCCGGTCGGCTCCGAACACCGTCAGCGCACATTGCAGGGGAGCGACGGTGGTGTACCCGCTGATCGTGAGGTGGACGTGGGAGCGCACCGTGTCGGCGACGGACTCGTGCCCCGGCCGCAGACGGCTGAGAACCTCATCGGCACGCAGCAGGGAGAACGGCAGGTTCTCCCCCATGTGCCCGACAATGACCTGCAGACGCGGGTGCCGGTCGAACACACCGCCCAGCACCATGCGCAGGACGTGCATCCCGGTCTCGGCGTGCCAGCCCCACCCTGCTGTCACCAACAACGCAGCGACAGTCGGGTCGAGACCTGCTCCGTATGCCTTGATGACAGCAGCCGGCGGATATGTCGGGTGCAGGTATACGGGGACCCCGAGCTCCTCCGCCGCCGCGAGGACCGGTTCGAACTCGGCGCTGTCGAGGAATCGGCCACCGGTATGGCCGTTGATGATGACTCCGCAGAACCCCAGATCGCGCACCGCACGGAAGGCTTCGGCTGCGGCGGCTTCAGGGACGGGCATGGGCAGACTCGCCAGCGCGCGGAATCGCCCCGGGTACTGCCGGACCGCCTCTGCCGCCCGGTCGTTCAGCGCCCGCGCCAGGTCAACCGCACGCGGACGAGGTACTTCCTGAGCGGCCGGAGCGACCACCGACAGCACCTGGACATCGATGCCGGCCGCATCCATGACCGCTATCCGACCCGCGCCGAGATCCGCCAACGGGCCCGCCGCAGCGGGTGGCAGGCCATACCCGGCCATCACCTCCTTTCCGTGCTCGGACGGCAGGAAGTGCTCTTCGACAGCGATCAGTCGCATGCGTTCCTCGTTTCCTCGACGGCGGCGGCCGCGCAGGCCCGCGCCGGCTTGCGCACCGAGTATCCGGATCGGCCCGGATCGGTCGCAACGAGTCCGCGGGCGTATGCCGGATACCGCGCGAGAGAGAGCCCGGATGCATGGAATCCATCGACTCCACCCGCGCACTCGCCGCCGACCCCGGCCCGGACCTCGAACTGCGCGCCGAGCTGCTTCGGGAACTGGCCTCCTGCACCTCGCCCGCGCCGGGCTCTCCTCTCCCGGCCCCCGGACCGTCCCCAAGCGATCCCCCCTGCCGCTGACCACCGCCCCCTCGCAGTGCGGCGACGAGCTCGCCCACGGACACGGCACGCGTCACCGCCGCTGCCACGGCTACGGCCCAGCCCGGCCCGGGCCTCGGCCACTCAGCGGGACCGGGAGAACCCGCCGGATGCCGCACGGTTCTGCGGCACGGCCTCCGGGGCACGATCGTCACATGCGAATCCTCGTTCTCGGCGGGTCGGTGTTCCTCGGCCGCGCCTTCGTCACGGAGGCCCTGGCCCGGGGCCACGAGGTCACCGTGTTCAACCGAGGCCGTTCCGGACCCGACCTGCCGGGCACCGTGACGGTGCGCGGCGACCGCCACAATGCCGGTGACCTGGCCGCGCTGGTCGAGCGGGCGCCGGGCCCCGACCGGGCCTGGGAGGCGGTGATCGACACCAGCGGCCAGCAGCCGCACGCCGTCGCCACCTCGGCCCGGTTGCTGCGCGAGCACGCGAGCCACTACGTCTTCGTCTCCTCGGTCCACGCCTTCGCCCGCTGGCCCGACCGGCCGGTCGACGAGGACTCGCCGCTGCACGACTGCCCGGCCGACTCGCCACCCGGCCTGCCATTCAGCACCGCGCTCAAGGCGGGCTGCGAGCGGTCTGTGCTCGAACAGTTCGGCACCGATCGATCGACCGTCCTCAACTGCGGTCTGCTGATCGGCCCGCACGAGAGCATCGGGCGGCTGCCCTGGTGGTTGGAGCGGACGGCGCGCGGCGGGCGCGTGCTGGCCCCCGGCAGGCCGGACCTGCCGATCCAACTGGTCGATGCCAGGGACTTCGCCGCCTTCGGGCTGGACCTGGGGGAACGCGGCGTCGGCGGCCGGTTCGTGACCACCTCGCTGCCGGGGTCGAGCACCTACGGCGAACTGCTCACGGCCTGTGCGGCGGCCAGCGGTTCGAACGCCGAACTGGTCTGGGTTGAGGACCAGCGGCTGCGCGCGGCCGGCGTCCGGCCGTGGAGCGAACTCCCACTCTGGTACCCGGAGTTCGATGACAACGGGAGCGCCGGCGCGATCTGGCGGGCGGACTCCCGGGCAGCTGCGGCGGCCGGGCTGCGCTGTCGCCCGCTCGCCGAGACGGTGCATGACACCTGGGCCTGGCTGCAGGAACGCGGCCCGCGCGAGGAGCCCTACACCCAGGGTCTACAGGGCGACGTGCTCGGCATCGATCCGCAGAAGGAGCGCCGGATCCTGGCGGGCGAACTCTGACGGCGAACCCTGGCGGGCCCGCCGAATTCCCATCGCGGCGGCGGCCCGGGCCTGCCATGACGGCCCGCCATGGCCTACGAACTGTTGCTCATCGGTGGTGGTGCGGGCGTCGGAAAGACGACGGTCGGCTGGGAGGTGTCGGCAGTGCTGCAGGAGACGAGCACGGCGCACTGCCTGATCGAGGGCGACTTCATGGACCAGATCCACCCCGCCCCCGTCGGCGACCCTCACCGCTCGGCGATCACCGAACGGAACATCGCCGCGCTCTGGTCGAACTACGCGGCGCTCGGCTAGCACCGCCTCATCTACACCGACACGGTGAGCATCCTCGAAGCGCCGATGATCAGCCGGGCCATGGGCGGCCGGGGGACCAGAGCCACCTGCGTGCTGCTCACTGCCGAGGAGGCGACCGTGCGCGGGCGTCTCGCCCAACGGGAGATCGGGTCCCAACTGAGCGCCCACATCGAGCGCAGCCTGCGGATGGCACGGCAGTTGGACGAGCAGGCCCCGGCCGGTACGGTCCGCATCCCGACCGACGGCCGATCGGTTCAGGACATCGCCGCGCACGTCCTCCGGACCGCCGCCTGGTAGCCGGGGACGGGCGTCCTCTCGGTGCTGCCGTTCGAAGGCCGCACCCGGTGCCGAGAACGGACACCGGGCACCCCGCTACGACGTCGGCAGGACCGTCCGGCGCCCCGAGGTGCTGAGACGTCGGCGGCCCCGGAAGATCCTGACGGACGGAGAACGCGCTCAGTTCGGGCAGATGCCGCGGGTGTGGTCGACCGTGGCGGCGGCCTGCGAGTAGCGCCACTCGGGTGCCAGCAGGTTCGCGTCGAGCTGGGCGGCCGCGTCCGGGCTCTCCACCAGGTAGCCGAAGTCCTGCAGCCAGGCGGGGTAGAGGTTCTTCGAGCCGACGAAGAACGCCGAGCCGTCGACCGCGACGACCTTGTGGTGCAGTGCGTACGGGTGACCGTCGGCCCAGGTCGCGGTCGGCGCCGCGCGGAAGGAGGCGAGCTGGAGGTTCCGGCACATGGTGGCCCTCGCGCCGGACGCGTCGCCGGTCCGGGCCGCCAGCCGGGCCTGGAGCGCGTCGCTGATCTCGGAGAGGGATTTGATCTGCGAGTAGCCGCCGCTGCCGACCGTGCCGCGGTTGGCCGGGTCGCTCACCACGATGCGCACCTTCACGTCGGCGGCGAGCTTGGCGGCGAGCAGGTCGTAGAGGCGCAGGTCGTAGCGCGGCAGCGGCGGGCAGGTGCCGTTCGGGTCCTGCTGGGAGATCTCGATGTGGCTGGTGGCGCCGGCCACCAGGGCCCGGAGCGCGCTCTCCTCGGGGTTGACCGTCTCGTAGTCGCGGTCGCCGTTGGTGTTGTCGTGCAGGGCGACCAGGCCGCACTTGGCGTCGGAGGCGGCCGGCAGGTCCGGCTGGTGGGTGGAGGCCGGGTCTGCGCTCCGGATGCCGACGCCGAGGCCGCCGATCGCGATCACCGGCAGGTTGCCGGTGGCCGGCACGGGGCCGGGGTTGGCGTCCTTCTCCAGGTTCGGCAGGCAGGGCGCGCCGTTGCTGGAGGCGAACCAGGCGCTCGACAGCACTCCGGTGTTCTTGCAGGTCCAGCCCCACAGGGTGTCGAGGTAGGAGCCGGCCGAGGCGGCGGCGGGGCCGGTCAGCGCGAGGTCGACGTCGGACACCGGGTGGGTGGTGTCGATGTAGTCGTCCTTCCAGTTGTTGATGCCGCCGGTGATCACGCTGCGGCCGTCCACCACCAGCAGCTTGGAGTGGTTCCAGGACAGGGCGGTCCTCGAGGTGGTCATCGAGGCGACGTTCAGCGTGACGCCGGCGGCGGCCGGGCCGAGCCGGGCCAGCAGGTCGTCCCGGTAACTGGTCGGCAGCGCGGTGATGTTGTAAAGGGGGGCGGCCCCCACCAGGACCCGCACGGTCAGCTTGTTGCCCGCCGCCACCGAGGCCTTCAGGCCCGAGACGATCGCGTCCTGGAACGCGCCGTCGGGGAACGGCGCGAGGGTGGAGATGTGAGGCCCCTTAAAAATACCCGATAGTAACTTGAGGGTGTGTCAGGGGCCTGTCGGGATCCGCCCGCTGGGGCTGACGGCCCGGCTGCGCCGAGATCGCTCGTCGTCGGCAGGTGTCCGGAGATGGGGAGGAATTTCTTTCCGACCGCCTGCAACCTTTGGCCGGGCTCCACGTCTATGACAGTGAGAAGCGGGGCCGTGGTCGCCCCCCGGCCGCACACAAACCTGCTGCGGCCCGCTCGCCATCAGTCATTCAGTCATCAGTCATCAGCGCGCTGCTGCGGCCTGCCCGCAGAACGGTTTCAGGGGAGAACTGTGTCCGCCATCGTTCATGTTCGTCGTACCCGTCGTGCCATCGTCGTCGCCGCCGCCCTCGGTGTGGCCGCAGTCTGCGGATCGGTCGTGGCCGCCGCCCCGGTGGCCTTCGCGGGAGAGCCGTCGCACACCTCGCTCTCCGTCCAGGCCCCGGCCTCGGTCGGATTCGCCGGTGGGCCGGTCGAGTTCACCGAGGACATCACCAACTCGGGCCAGGAGAGCACCGGTTACAACCTGGAGCTGCAGACCGTCACCGAGGTCGGAACGCCGCCGGACGCGATCGTCATCGACTACAGGGACCCGGCCGACGGTACGTGGAAGTCGGTGCCGCTGGTGATGACCGGCACCTCCGGAGGCGTCGTGTACGACGGGACGGTGCCCGGGCTCACCGTCCCGGCCGGGGGGACTCTCAGGGTCGACCTGCGGATCGGCGCGCCGATGGGCCTGCCCCACAACGGCGCCACCAACGGTGGCTTCCGGTCCATCGCCCTGCGTTCCGCCGTCGTCGTCGACCCCCACGAGGCGGCGCAGGCCGAGGTGACCCGCACGATCAAGGTCACCTCGATCACGAGCTCGCTCGACCACGTGCCCGCGACCGTCGTCGCGGGCGGCGCGCCGGTCGAGTTCGACGCCACCCTCGACAACCCCACGCCGTCCGACTACACCAACCTCGGCAACGTCCTGTTCGTGGACCGGTACGCGACCGTGCAGGTGCGTACGGCGGACGGGGCCTGGCGGACGCTGGACAAGGTGGCCGGAATCGCGCCCGACGACCCCTACGGCGTGTACCTCCAGGGCCGTGACTCCAGCCTCCGGTCGGGTGGCAAGGCCGTCGCCCGGGTGCGGGTGTCGTACGACGCGAAGACTCCGGCGGGCACCACCACGCTCGGCCCGTGCGTGTTCGTCAACGAGGGCCAGCCGTTCCGGGGAACCACGAACTGCGGTACCCGCTCGACGATTCAGGTGCTGCCCGCCGCCACGAAGGCGCCCGAGCCGAGCCCGTCCTCCTCCTCGGCGCCGTCGGCCCCGGCCGGCGCCGCCGTGCCGGTCTCCGCGTCCTCCCCGAGCGCCCCGAGCGCCCCGGCTCCGGCGGAGCCGTCCACCACCTCCACCGCGCCATCCACCCACCAGGCCCGCGTCGCCGACGCCGCGCAGCCTGCCGCGCCGTCATCCGTGCAGCTCGCCTCCACCGGGGCCGACCACACCGCGGGCCTCGCCTTCGGCGGCCTTGCCCTGACGGCCGCCGGGGCCGGCGCCCTCTGGCTGCGCGGGGTGCTGCGCCGGGCCTGAGCACGCGCGGCGAGACCGAACGCGAAGGAGCCCGCCATCCTCCCCGGGTGGCGGGCTCCAGCCGCGGGCGGCACGTCGGGCGCGCGGCGTCAGCGCCGGCGCGCGGATGCTGGCCAGTACCCGCCCACCGAGGAGGCCCAGCCGGAGCTGCGGGCCGCTCTCTCCCGCCCGGACGCCGACGACCGGTCCGCCGCCTGGGCGGCCCTGTTCCGCGGGAACGGGGCCGCCCGGGGGAGCCGGTCAGCGTCAGTCGCAGTGCGGCAGGGACTCCTGGCTGCTGTCGTAGCTTCCGTTGGAGAAGTTCCACGTGACGGTCTGACCGTTGCAGTTGTGGCCGCCGGCGGTGAAGTTCCAGTTGCCGTGGTAGAGGCGGGTGTTCGAAACACCGGTCACCGGAATGTATCCGGAGTCCCACCACCACGAGCCGACGTTCGGCTGGGGCGAGCCCGTGTTCGAGTTGTAGTTCGAGCTGGACTTCACGTCGATCAGTCCGCCGTGCCAGTTGCCGTTGACGTAGTTGGTGTTCCAGAGGTTGATCTCGGTGTAGGCCTGCTTGCTGCAGGAGTTCCAGGCGAGGTAGGCCCGACCGATCGACTGGCCGCCGGCCACGATGGTGCGGGCAGGTCCGAGCACCTGGCCGCAGTCGGCCGCGCTGGCGGTTCCCGCTCCGACCGTGGCGAACGTGAGGCTGCCCGCGCTGGCGGTTCCCGCTCCGACCGTGGCGAACGTGAGGCTGCCCGCGATGACGGTGAGCACAGCCGAGGCGGCGCGCATACGCGTGCTGATCCGCATGACTCTCCTTGGGGAGAACTTCGAGGTGACTGTAGGTCACCCGTTGGCACCAATGCTTCCACCGGACGCGCACGCGGTCTATACGGATGACGTCAAGGGCCCGCTGGGGCGAGTTCACCCGGACGCCGCGACGAGGATGACGCCGGGCCGGGGCGCCGGGACGCAGAGTGGAAAGTCTGAAAATAATCTCGCGAAAGGGACGTGGCAGTGTGCGCAAGAGCCGGAGCGGGCCTCAGGGTGGGATCCGTCCTGGGCGGCCTGATGCTGACGGCGTGTTCGACCCCCGCCCCGCATGCCGTGGACGGCAGCGGCGGAGAGCCCCGCGGCAGTGCGGTGGTCATCGCGGCTGATCAGGAGGCCGGGCGGGCACCCGTGCCGGGTGGTCCGCCGCTCGCTGCGGCCGACCCGGGGCCCGGGCAGACCGACCCGGGGTCCGGGCAGGCCGGCGTTCGGGGCAGTGCGCTGATCGTCGCGGTCGATCAGGCGTCCCGGCAGGTTCTCGTCCTGGACGGCGAGACGGCGCGGGAGGCCGAACCCGAGGCCGACCGGTTGCCGGTGGTGTGGTCGTGGACCGCTGACGGCGACGATCGGCTGGCCGACCTGGAGCCGGCCCGCAGCTGGGCCAGGCCCACCGAGGCCAGGGACGTGGTGCTCGACGGTGAAGGCTCCCTCCTGGTCACCGCCTCGGGTGGCCTGGCAGCCCTGGTCGACACGGCGACCGGCACGCCGATCTGGGCCACGGACCTCGGCACCGCCGTCAACCCCCACAGCGCGGAGCTCCTACCGGACGGCAACGTCGCCGTGGTCGCCAGCACCGGTGGATGGGTGCGGCTGTACGCGGCCTCGGAGGGGCCTCGCAGCACCACCTATACCGAGCAGGAACTCGACGGGGCCCACGCCGTGCAGTGGGACGAGGGCGCGGAGCTGCTCTGGGTGCTCGGGGACGACACCCTGCTGGCCCTCCGGGTCGGTGGCACGCCCGACATCCCCTCCCTCACCCCCGAACGCAGCGTCCCCCTTCCGGAAGTCGGGGGACACGACCTCGCACCTGTGCGCTCCGCGCCGGGGACGTTCTGGCTCAGCACCGGCGACCGCCTGTGGCGCTACGACTCACACCTCGACCGCTTCGAAGCCGTCGGGCTGGGCGCGGAGGACTCGGCCCGCGGGATCAAGAGCGTGGGCAGTGAGCCCGTCACCGGTCGCCTGCTCACCGTCACGCCCGATCACGCGGGGCCCTGCTCCTGGTGCACCTCCGCCGTCACCTTCCACCACCCCGACGGGACGCTCGCCCTGACCGGAACCGAGCTGTACAAGGCCCGCTGGTGGACCACGCCGCTTCCTGGTCTGGGCCCGACGAACCGACCCCGGTAGCGCGGTCCTCCGGCAGCCGCGGGCCACGCTCGACGCCGAGGCGGGGCCTGCGGCGTCCTCGCCGGCGCGGCGGCCGGCGCGGGCGTCCGACCTGGCGGCAGTCCGACCCGCGGCAGTCGCCGTGGTCGTGCCGCGGGTGTGCGGGTCCTCAGCTCCGCGGCTCCTCAGCTGATGTACACGGCGGCCCCGCCCCGGCTTGCCACGTCTCGCCCGTGTCAGCGGGGGAGAGCGGACTTCACCAGGTCGTTCGCTGAAATGAGCCCCAGCCCCGGGACGGCGTCCCGCAGCACCTTCACGGCCCGGACCGGGTCCAGCACGGGGTCGACGTCCGCCGCGGACAGGATCCGGCTCGCCCACCGGCGGACACGCTCCTCGTCCGCCACGATCATCTGGCGATCCACCACACGCAGGGCTGCCTCCAACCCGGGTCGCTCCGCCGCGCCCGCCGTCTGTATTTCCGCCAGGAGCTCGGCGCGGACGTCGTCCAGGTCGTGCAGGACCACGACGGGGTGTGTGTTGTTGGTGAACACGCGAGTTCTCCGATCAGAGCACGAAGCTGAGCACGAAGCAGGGCAGGAGGCGGGCGACTGCTTGGTGGGCTCTCGTGTCAGACCTGTCGCCGGCTTCCCGTGGATTCCAACCTAAACCACCATGCGAACCTCCCGCTGCTGCGCCAGTGGCAGACTCCCTCGCCACGGAAACGGCCAGATCATCCGCACCACCGCGAGGTCGGTCCCGGCGAACTGATGTTCCCTCAGTCCGCGAGTCCCATATCCTCGCGTACGAGGGGAGGCCAACGGACCGTCATGACCGCCTCCCGCCTCCGCACACCGCCGTCGCACCGCTGCGCGACACGAATCCACTCGAACGAACCACGCCGTCAGCCGTGCAGGCCTTGGTCCGGCGTGCGTCGTGCGACGCCTCGTCCCGCCGCCGTCACCTTCGTCGACCACGTCGCCGACGTCCTGGGCGAGTCCTCCACCAGCGATGAGCCCGCGACCCCGGATGCCGCCACGCTGTCGCCCGGGCGCCTCGCCGAGCCTCTGCGACCACCATGTACTGGAGATTCCGATGCCCGCCCCCGGACCGACGACCAACGCCCCGCCGGTGAACGGGATACCGCCCGGGCGTCCGTTCTCCTGGCGATTCACCACCCCGTTGTTCGTCGGTTCGGCGCTCAACCCGATCAACAGCTCGCTGATCGCCACGGCCCTCGTACCGATCGCCCACGGACTCGGCGTGTCGATCGGGCAGACCGCCGCGCTGGTGACGGCCCTGTACCTGGCCAGCGCGATCGCCCAGCCCACCGCGGGCAAGGCCGCCGAGGTGTTCGGCCCACGACGGGTGTTCCTGGCCGGAATCGGACTCGTCATCGTCGGAGGACTCATGGGCGGCGCCGCCGACAGTCTTCCGATCCTCCTGATCAGCCGAGTACTGATCGGGTCGGGCACCTCGTGCGCCTATCCGACGGCCATGCTGCTGATCCGCCGCCGCGCCGAGGACGCCGGTCTGGACAAGCCGCCGGGCGGAGTGCTGGGCGGCCTGCAGATCGCCGGCATCGCCACCGCCTCGCTCGGGCTGCCCCTGGGCGGTGTTCTGGTGGCCGCGCTGGGCTGGCGATCCGTGTTCTTCATCAACGTTCCGGTCGCACTCGTCGCGCTGGTCACGACAGTGGCCTGGGTCCCACCCGACAGCCCACCCGACAGCCCGTCCGACAGCCCACCGGACAGCCCGTCCGACAGCCCACCGGACCGCAGCCGACGCGCCCGTGACGTCGCGGCCGCCCTGGATGTGATCGGCATCGCCGGGTTCGCCGCCGCGATGATCACGCTGCTGCTGTTCCTGTTCGCCCTGCCCGACGCCCACTGGTACCTGCTGGCGATCTCCGCCGTGCTGTGGATCGCCCTGGTGCTGTGGGAGCTGCGAGCCGGCACCCCGTTCCTCGACCTGCGCCTGCTCGCCGGCAACCGGGCCCTGACCAGCACCTATCTTCGCTACGGCCTGGTCCTGGTCTGCGCGTACGTGGTGCTCTACGGCGTCACCCAGTGGGCCCAGAGCGTCCGGGGCCTGTCCGGGACCGAAGCCGGACTGCTCCTGTTGCCCATGACGCTCATGTCCGGCCTGGTGATCTCGCTCGTCTCCCGGCACAACCCGGTGCGCGGACCGGTCATGGCAGCGGCCCTGGCCTGCCTCATCGGATCCGCCGGCGTACTGCTGCTCAGCACCTCGGGCTGGATCGGATGGGTCGTGGTGGTCACGCTCATCTTCGGCGTCGCCATGGGCACGTCCGGCGCGGGCAACCAGACCGCCCTCTACGAACACGCTCCCGCCGAACAACTCGGCACCGCCTCCGGCCTGCTGCGCACCTTCGGCTACCTCGGCTCGATCGTCGCTTCCGCAATCACCGGCATCGTCTTCCGCACCCACGTCTCCGACCGCGGCATGCACCTCATCGCCTGGATCATGGTCGGCGTCGGCGTCGTCCTGGTCCTGACGACCCTCGCCGACCGCACCCTGCGCACCCGGCCCGCCCCCTGAGCAGGTACCTGTGCTCCATGGCCCCACAGGTTCGCTCGACTTGTGTGTGGGGGGAGTCGAGGTGTTTCGGGAAGACGTCGTCGACCCGGCCACCTGCGAATGTGAACGGGGGAGTGGGTTCAACGCCTCTTTGCTGCGGGGGTGTTTCGTTCCCATGTACATATGCCCAGATCACTGGCGTCGCGCACCAGTCGTACACAGACTCGCATCTGCACGATCGTGCACCCGGCTCTCGCCCCAGAAGGTTTCTACCTGCATGCGTACCTCCTCCAGACCCGACGTTCCCCAGGCGCACCCGCCGCACCTGGTGGGGAGGTGCCGTCCGTGCTCCGGTACGTGACACGCAGGGCGGCGGGCTGGTTCCTGGTGATCGCCATGGCCACCAACGCCACCTACTTCCTCGCCAGTTGGTTCCTCGACCCGCGCTCGAACTTCAAGGAACTGCGTCCGGTCCGCACCGAGGAGCAGATATCCCGGGCCCTGGCCCCCTACAACCTCGACCCGCACGAGCCGCTGCTCCACCGCTGGTGGGACTGGCTGACCAGCGTGGTCCTGCACTTCGACTGGGGCCGCTCCCCGGTCGGGGTCCAGGTGAACGGGGAGATCGGCTACCGCTCCCTCGTCAGCGCCGAACTGGTGATCGGCGCGACGGTCCTGTCGGTCGTCGTCGGTGTCGCCCTCGCGGTCCACACCGCCTCGCGCCAGTACGGCTGGAGGGACCGGGCAGCCCAGGCCCTCTCCATGGCGCTGTTCAACGTCCCGGTGTCCATCGCCGCCCTCGCCCTGGTGCTGCTGGCCATCCGGCTGAACGAGCAGGCCGGTTGGCACTTCCTGTACGTCGCGGGGGAGAACTCGCCCGGCGTGGAAGGGTTCTGGGCGACGGTCGGTGACCGGCTGCTGCACCTGATCCTGCCGACGCTGACGCTCACCCTGACGGGCTACGTGGGCTACCACCTCACCCAGCGCTCCCTGCTGCTGGACGTCATCGGTTCCGACTTCGTGCGCACCGCCCGGGCCACCGGGCTCACCCGTGCCCAGGCGATCCGCCGGCACGCCCTGCGCACCGCCCTGATCCCCACCGCACAGTCCGTGGCCTTCAGCATCCCGGCCGTCTTCACCGGCGCGGTCCTCACGGAGACGATCTTCGGCTGGAACGGCATGGGCCAGTACTTCATCCAGACCATCGGCAAGAACGACGTGCACGGCACCGTGGCGACCGCCGCCTTCGCCGCCGCCCTGACCGCGATCGGTGCGATCCTCGCGGACATCGCCACCGTTCTCCTCGACCCGAGAGTGCGGGTGAGCTGAGATGGGCACCCCTGTGAGCCCCGACGCGACCTCCGAAGGCGTACTCGCCATCGCACCCGCGCGAGCCGCCGATCCGCCGCCCACCGGGCACGATGGGCGCGACAGGCATGACGTGCATGACGGGCACGACGGGCACTATCTGGGCCGGCGCCGTCTCTACCTACGGCGCTTCCTGCGCAACCGGATCGCCGTCGCCGGCGTGGTGATCTTCCTGCTGCTCGTGCTGTTCAGCGCGCTCGGCGACCTGTTCACCCCGTACGGCTACGCGGACGCCGACTTCTCGGCACTGACCCAGGCCCCCAGCGCCGAGCACTGGTTCGGCACCAACCAGGGCGGCAACGACGTCTACGCCGCCGCCGTGCACGGCCTCCAGCGCTCGCTGGTGATCGCGGTGAGCGTGTCCGTGCTGACCGTCGCCATCGCCGCGGTCGTGGGCGCGGGCGCGGCCTACTTCGGGGGCCGGGTGGAGAAGACCACCCTCGCCGTCATCCACTTCCTGCTGATCGTGCCCTCCTTCCTCATCCTCGCCCTGGTCTCGCACCGGCTGGCGGGCGACTGGCGGGTCCTCATCCTCGTGCTGACGGTGTTCGGCTGGATGTCCACCGCGCGCGTGGTCTGGTCGGTGTCCACGTCCCTGCGCGAGCGTGACTACGTGCGCGCCGCGGAGTACATGGGCGTGCGCCCCCTGCGCATCGTGGTGCGCCACATCATCCCGAACCTGGGCTCACTGCTCATCGTCAACCTCACCCTGGGCGTGGTCTCCACCGTGCTCAGCGAGACCGCCCTGTCCTTCCTGGGCTTCGGCGTGCAGACCCCGGACGTGTCGCTGGGCACGATGCTCGCCGACGGCGCGGGCACCATCACCAGCGCCCCATGGCTCTTCGCCTTCCCCGCCGGGCTGACCGTCCTGCTCACTGTCTCGATGACCTTCGTCGGCGACGGCCTACGCGACGCCCTCGACCCCACGTCCACCACCGGCGCGGCAGGAGGCCGACGATGACCCTCGCACCCGCCCACCACACCGGGCCCGTGGCCGGCTCCCCGGCCGGGCCCACCGAGCCCGCACCCGTCCTGTCCGTACGCGACCTGAGCGTCTCCTTCCCCTCCGAGGCCGGACCGGTGGAGGCCGTGCGCGGCATCGGCTTCGATCTGCTGCCAGGGCGCACCCTGGGCATCGTCGGCGAGTCCGGCTCCGGCAAGTCCGCCACCGCCCTCGCCGTCATGGGCCTGCTGCCGCCCACCGCGCGCCTCGGCGGCCGGATCCTGCTGGGCGGCCGCGACCTGGCGGCGATGGACGACAAGGGCCTCTCCCGGGTGCGCGGCAAGGACATCGGCATGGTCTTCCAGGACCCGATGTCCGCGCTCACGCCCATCTTCAGCGTCGGTCGGCTGCTCTCCCAGGCCCTGCGCGTGCACCGGGAACTGTCGAAGAAGGACGCGTGGGAGCAGGCGGTGGAACTGCTCGACCTGGTCGGCATCCCCGACCCGCGCGAACGCGCCAAGTCGTTCCCGCACGAGTTCTCCGGCGGCATGCGCCAACGCGTCGTCATCGCCCTGGCCATCGCCAACAAGCCCTCGGTCCTCGTCGCCGACGAGCCCACCACGGCGCTCGACGTCACCGTCCAGGCGCAGATCCTCGACGTGCTGCGCCTGGCCCAGCGCGAGACCGGCGCCGGCCTCGTCCTGATCACCCACGACCTGGGCGTGGTGGCGGGCCACGCCGACGACGTCGCCGTCATGTACGCCGGACGGATCGTCGAGCACGCGAGCGTCGACGAGCTCTTCCGCCGCCCCACGATGCCCTACACCGCCCGGCTGCTGGCCAGCGTCCCCGCCGTGGACAGCGGCGTCGAACGGCCCCTGATCCCGGTCGGCGGCGAGCCTCCCTCCCTGGTCGGCCTGCCCGGCGGCTGCCCCTTCGCGCCCCGCTGCGCGGTGGCCCAGGACGTGTGCCGGACCACCGAACCGGACCTGACCGCGCCGGACCTGACCGCACCGGACTCGACCGCACCGGTCGGGCAGCGCGGCCGCGTCGCCTGCCACCGCGCGCGGGAGATCGCCGACGGAACCCTCGACCCGGCCGGGCGCGCCGCTCCCGTGCCGCCGTCCCGCGCCGGAGAGCGGACCGCGGGCGAGGTGGTCCTGCGCGTGGAGGACCTGGTCAAGACCTTCCCCGTCACCAAGGGGGCCCTCCTCAAACGCCGGGTGGGAACCCTGCACGCGGTCAACCACGTCAGCTTCGAACTGCGCGCGGGCGAGACCCTGGGCCTGGTGGGGGAGTCCGGCAGCGGCAAGACCACCACGCTGCGCGAGGTGCTGCGGCTGCGCGCCCCCGAGGGCGGTCGCATCGAAGTGGCCGGCACCGACGTCGCCACGCTGCAGTCGGCCGCCCAGGTGCGCGAGCTGCGGCGCGACGTCCAGATCGTCCTCCAGGACCCGACGGACGCCCTGGACCCCCGCCTGACCGTCTTCGACCTGCTGGCCGAACCGCTCCAGGCCGCCGGTGCCGACCGGACGGCCATCCGGTCCCGGGTCACCCGTCTCCTGGACCTGGTGGGCCTGGACCGCGCCATGGGCGACCGCTTCCCCGCCGCCCTGTCCGGCGGCCAGCGCCAGCGTGTCGGCATCGCGCGCGCCCTGGCCCGCGAGCCGAAACTCCTGGTCCTGGACGAACCGCTGTCCGCGCTGGACGTCTCCGTGCAGGCCGAGATCATCAACCTGCTCGCCCGACTGAAGCGCGAACTGGGCCTGGCATACCTGGTGGTGGCGCACGACCTGGCCGTGGTGCGCTACGTCTCCGACCGCATCGCGGTGATGTACCTCGGGCACATCGTCGAGTCCGGTGCCACCGAGGAGATCTTCGCCCGACCCCGGCACCCGTACACCCAGGCCTTGCTGTCGGCGATCCCGGTGCCCGACCCGGAGCGCGAGCGCCACCGCGAGCGCGTCGTCCTCGCGGGCGAGCAGCCCAGTGCCACCCGGCTGCCGGAGGGCTGTGTGTTCGTCGACCGCTGCCCGCTGTACCGGGAGGCCGACGAGAGCGTACGGACCCGCTGCCGCACCGAGCGGCCGGCGACCATCGGCGCCCCGGACGGCTCCGACCACCAGTACGCCTGCCACGCGGTCTGACACCCGCCCCGTCCCACCCCCTTCTCACCGATTCCCACCAAGGACAACCCATGCGTCGGAAGCTCGCCCTGCCCCTCGCGCTCGCCGCGGCCGTCTTGGTCGCCGCCACCGCGTGCTCCTCCTCGTCCTCCTCCTCGTCCTCCTCCTCGTCTGCCTCCGGCGGATCCCCCGGCGGATCCTCCGGGCCGAACGCCGAGAACGCCGCCAGGGTCGCGTCCTCGGTCACCGACTACAACCCCCAGCCGTACGAGAACATCAAGGACGGCGGCACCTACACCACCGCGGGGACCTTCGACGAGCAGGGCAACCCCTTCAACGTCAACGGCACCCTGAACTCCTCGCGGATCTGGTCCTGGTACAACGCCCACGCCATCACCTACTCGCCCACCGGCGAGGTCCAGTACAACCCGGACTACTACAGCGACGTGAAGGTCTCGGTCGAGGGCGGCGACCAGAAGGTCGTCATCACCCTCAACCCCAAGGCCGTCTTCAACGACGGCACCCCCATCGACTGGCGGGCCATCGAAGCCACCTGGAAGGCCAACAACGGCTCGGACAAGGACTACGCGGCCTCCTCCACCGACGGCTACGACCGCATCACCTCCGTCACCCGGGGCGCCGACGACAAGCAGGCGGTCATCACCTTCAAGGGCGTCAACGCCTCCTGGTCCGCGCTGTTCACCACCTTCCTGCACCCCCAGGCCGCCACCGTCGACAACTTCAACAAGGCGTACGTCAAGACGGCCCACCCCGAATGGGGCACCGGACCGTACACCGTGGGCACCTGGGACGAGCACTCCGGCAACATCACCTTCGTGCGCAACCCCAACTGGTGGGGCCGGCCGGGCAAGCTCGACAAGCGCGTCTACGTCAACCTGGAGAGCGCCGCCTCGATCAACGCCTTCAAGAACGGCGAACTCGACTACGCCCCCGTCGGGACCGCGGAGAACCTCAAGCAGGTGAAGACGGTCAAGGACGCCGAGATCCGCAGCGGCGGCAGCCCCTTCGAGTACGCGCTGTACCTCAACGCCAAGTCCCCGTTCCTCGGTGACGTCCAGGTCCGCAAGGCGGTGCAGGAGAGCATCGACCGTCCGCAGATCACGAAGATCCGGTTCCAGGGCCTCGACTACACGGAGCCGCTGCCCGGCTCGGCGGTGCTCTACAGCTTCCAGCAGGGCTACCAGGACAACGTCGCCGCTGTCCTGAAGTACGACCCGCAGGAGGCGCGGAAGACCCTGGACGCGGCCGGCTGGAAGCCCGGAGCCGACGGCATCCGCGCCAAGGACGGCAAGCAACTCGAGCTCGGCTACACCGTGCTCGGCGACGACCCCATCGAGAAGGCCACCGCCGGAGCGCTCACCGCGATGCTCAAGGCCGTCGGCGTGAAGGTGAACGTCAACAAGGTCTCCGAGAACGACTTCTCCAAGGTGCTCAGCGACCGCCGCTTCGACCTGTTCATCTCCGGCAACCGCTCGACGGACCCCTTCGGCGCGCGGTACCTGTGCGACTTCTACTGCTCGGACCGCGACTCCAACATCACCGGAGCCGGAACTCCCGAGCTGGACAAGGAGATCCGCGCCACCGGCGAGATCGCCGACCTCGGCCAGCAGGTCGCGGCCGTCAACAAGGTCGAGCAGAAGGCCCTCCAGCAGTACGCCTTCCTGCCGCTCTACAGCGGCCCCTCCACCTACGGCATCAGGAAGGGCCTCGCCAACGTCGGTGCCACCATCTTCTACAGCCCGCTGCCCGAGACCATCGGCTGGCAGAAGTAGCACCGGCGTTCCGGCGCCCCTGCGGGGCTCGCGCGTGAGCAGCACCATTTGACGAGCGGGGCCGAGGACGCCGCGGCCCCGCAGCTCGCCGCCGCCCCCGGGCGCTCCCACCCGGGGGCCGGGGCGCCTCAACATCGGCCGCGCGCCTCCGGGTGGACGGCGCCGGGGGTGTGGAGCGGTGGCCGGGTGTCCGTCCCGCGTGGTGGAGAAGGGGGGATCTGCACCACGCGGGGAGGGGGAGCGGGTACGGGCGGGGGCCGGGACCGAGCGCGGGGCGCGCGGCCCGTCCGTGGGCGTGGGTGCGGGTGTGCAGGGAACGCTCCGCCGGCCGGCGTGAGGTGTGGACCGGCCGGCGGGGGAGGGTGATCAGGCCTGCGAGCGGCGGCGCGAGGCGACGACCGCGCCGGCGCCCAGCACGACGGCCGCGCCGGCGGCGGCGCCGAGCTGCCCGAGCGGGGCGGTCGAGCCGGTGGCGGCCAGCGAGCCACCGGCGGCGCTCCGGCCGTCCGTGGTGGCGGTGGTCGTCGTCGCGGTGGTCGTCGTGCCGCCGGCGGCCGAGACGGGGGCGACCGTGGCGTCGGGGGTCACGGTGGTGACCGCCCGGGTGGTACCGGAGCCGCTCCGCGAGGTCTCCGTAGCGGTCTCGGCAGTGGTCTTCGCGGCGGCCTGGTCCTTGGCCCGGGCGGTGAACTGGCCCTCCTTCAGGAAGGCCCGGACCTCCGCGATGCCGCCGTCGAGCGCGGCGAGGCCGGCCTTGCGGACCTCGGGCCCCCCGGCCTCGACGAGCTGCGAGACGTGGATCCGGTCGTCGCTCGCCCGCAGCGGCTCCAGCTGCGTCTTCAGGAAGTTCTCGACGTCCGCCGCGCTGCCGGCGAGCGCCTTCTCGGCCGCCTCCCGGACGTGGCGGCCGGTGCCCGCGTCGGCGAGGACGTCCTGGACCTTGGCGCGGTTCTCGTCCTCCGCCCGGGCGACGTACTGGCCGGTCTTCAGGAAGGCGCGGACGTCCTCGATGGTGCCGGACATCGCGGCGTTGGCGGCCTTCTTCACCGCCGGGCCGCCGTGGGACATGATCTGGCTGAGCAGGACCCGGTCGTCGTGCTCGGCGGCCGTCTTCAGCCCCGTGTCGAGGAAGCGCTCGACATCCGCGGCGGTTCCCGCCAGCGCCTGCTGGGCGCCCTCGCGCACACCCGGTCCGCTGTTCGGGTCGTCGAGGAGGTGCTGCAGCTTGGCGCGGTTCTCGTCCTCGGTCCGGGCCGTGTACTGGCCGACGTTCAGGTAGGCGCGGAACACGTCGAGGTCGTTCGAGCCGAACGCGGCGTTGGCGGCCTTCGTGACGGCCGGGCCGGCGGCGTTCATGGTCCGCAGGATCGCGATCCGCGCGTCGTCCCGGCGGATCCTGTCCGCCTCCACCGCGAGGAAGTGCGCCCGGTCCGCGGGGGTGCCGGCGAGGGCCTGGCCCGCGTGCTCGCGCAGGTAGTCGCTCGGAGCCGTGAGCAGGTAGTCGTTCGGGTAGACGAGCAGCCTCTCGATCGCCGCCCGGTTCTCCTCGTCCGCCTTGGTCTCGGCCGGGTCGGTCTGCTCCTGCCCCGTCGGGACGGTGTCGGCGAACGCCGGGGCGGCGCCCAGGGCGACGGGCGCGGCGGCTGCGGCGAGGAGGACGGCAGCGAGCGAATGACGGATCTTCAACGGTCCCCCGGGATCTGCAACACGGATGAGCCAGTCGCGGCCTCGCGACGGTCGGCCGAGTGATCGTATAGCAACGGTACCCCCCGCTGGCGAACACATTTCCGTCACGTCCCACGCTTCGGCTTCGTCGCGCACCGCCTGGTCACACCAGCCGGGAGAGCTGCCCGGGGTCCCCGTCCCTACCCGTTCGGGACGCCGTCCCGGTCCGCGCCGTCCACACCCCGGGCCCGGCACACCCGCCGCCCGCTCCGCACCGGCCCGGTCGGTGCGGCTCCGGTCGGCGCCCCCGTTCCGACCGTGACCCTCGACAGCTTCGGCTGGGGCGGCTGAGCCGGCCGTGGAGATCGTCTACGCCGACCTGATCCCCCGACAGCCCGGCGAAGGCGTCCGGCCGAGCGGCGAGGCCGAGCCGGGCGACCCGAAGGCGGCCCGACGCCCCGCGCACCACCGGGGAGGTGCCGTCAACCTCGCCCGCCGGGAACGGAGGCGAGGCGGCCGAGCATCGCCATCACGGTGATCCGCGCGTCCTTGTCGTTCGTCACCGCACAGTGGGCATCGACGCCTCGCTCGTCCGGTGCTTCATCCGGCTCGGTCAGGCCCACCCGGACCAGGTCGACGGCGTACTCGCGGCACCGGGAGTAGTCCGCTACGGCGCGCACCGCCTCGACGTGGTCGATGCGGCCGGGATCCGCAGCGCGCAGCAGCGCGGGGGTGGGCAGCGGGCCCAGCACCTCCCCGATCCACCCCGCGACGGTCTCCCGGGGGCAGCCCCGCTCCAACCGCGAAGCGCTCGCCGCGGCGAGCGCCAGGTGAATGAGGAGCGACCCGAACCAGCTGGCGGCCTCGGCCGGAGGCGTGTCCGTGCCCGCCGGCGGCATCACGGCGCGGTACAGCGCAGCCGGGTCATCGGCGTGTGCGGCGGCGGCGACTGCCTTCACGGCGCTGCCGAGGGCAGCCTGGTCGATGGTCACGTCGGTGCTTCTTTCCATAGTCGGCAGCCGTCAACTTACCGCTCCGGCACGGTCGAAGGACCGTCAACCGCATCATTGTGTGGAATCAGCTCCGTCAGGCAGCGGTCGTCATCCGGTGGCTGTCGTGATCTGCTGTGCGGCTGCTGCTCGTGCAGCGGCCTCTTCCACCTGGCGTCGGCGGGATTCACCTCGGCTCCGGATGAATGCGCGCCGACGACGTGGCGCGTCGCTGCTCCGGTTCCGGAACTCCTTGACCGCGACGCTGTCGGACAGCCGCCATCGGATGGTGCGGCCTGATGCTTCGGGGACGGCGGTGAGGCTGTCGAGTTGCTCGGCGCTTCGGTGCAGTTCGAACCCCCGGTGGCCGTGGCCGTCGCGGGTTCAGCATGGACCTCCCGGACCGCACTCTCGGGGACGGGCGGTCACGTTGACGATCGGCAACAGCGTCGCGGTGGCTGGGACGCCGGTCTGACGTGGCGTAGGCCCTGCTGGCGGTGCGCAGCGGCCTTCGGCCCGGGCCCTGGCCGAAGGCCGCCGGGTGCTACTGGGCGCTATCGGGGTCGGTGCGGTCGGTGCGGTCGGTGCGGCCGGTCGCCGGGTTCCTGGGTGGGGAACTGTTGGCCCGCGCCCGGAAGGGCGGGCGCCGGATAGTTCGACACCTCGTACTTGGCCAGTTCGAGCTGCTCGGCGGTCGGGGGCAGCGCCGGGGCCTTGCACACGCCGCCGTTGAACTGGAAGGCCGAGGTCAGGTCCCCGAAGGCGTTGCGACGCCAGTCGGTGACGGTGGCCGACCGGACCCCGGTGAACCGTTCCAGGAATTGCAGCACCGAGGTGTGGTCGAAGGCCTCGCCGGCGACCCAGCCGCCCACCGTCCAGGGCGAGATGATGATGCACGGCACCCGGAAGCCGCCGCCGATCGGCAGACCGCCGACGAACTCGCCCGGCGTGGCGGCCGGGGGCACCGGTGGCGGCACGTGGTCGAACAGCCCGTCGTTCTCGTCGTAGTTGAGGATGAACACCGTCTTCGCCCAGACCTCGGGGTTCGAGGCGACCGCCTCGATCTTGGAGGCGACGTAGTCGGCACCGGCGGCGGGCAGGTAGTCCGGGTGCTCGGACTGGTAGCCGGTCGGCAGGATCCAGGAGACGGCGGGCAGCCGGTTGTTGCGCGCGTCGTCCTCGAAGGTGCCGGCCGGCCGGGCCGTCATGCCCTTGCGGTGCAGCGCGCTGCCGGGCGCGGCCTGCTGGAAGCTCTTGAAGAGCGAGAGCATGTTGGTGCCGTAGTTGTCGGCTTCCTGGTAGACCTGCCAGCTGACGCCGGCCGCCTCCAACTGTTCGGGGTAGGTCTTCCAGGTCAGCGGCTCGGGTGCCGAGTTGCTGATGATCGGGCCGCCCTGGCCGCCCTGGCCGCCGTCGGCTCCGATCGAACCCGTCATCCAGTACAGCCGGTTGGGCCAGGTCGGTCCCTGGACCGAGCAGAAGTAGTTGTCGCAGATGGTGAACGACTCGGCCAGGGCGAACTGGAAGGGGATGTCCTCCCGGGTGTAGTACCCCATCACGTACGGGCCGTTGACGCCGTCGGCGGACCGGTGCGCGGGCAGCCACCGGTCCATCTTCCCGCCGTTCCAGGCCCGGTGCTGCACCGACCAGGAGTGGCTGGTGGACGGGATCGCCTGCGCGCTCGTGGTGAGGGTGTCCAGGTGGAACGGCAGCAGGTAGCCGTCCGGGTTGACGCTGTCGGGCTGGTAGAACACCGAGCGCCCGTTGTCCAGCCGCAGCGCGTTCGGGTCCGCGAAGCCGCGGACACCGGCCAGCGTGCCGAAGTAGTGGTCGAAGGACCGGTTCTCCTGCATCAGCAGGACCACGTGCTGGACGTCCCGCAGCGAACCGGCCTTCGGTACCCCCGCCGCTACCGCTCGTTGGACACTCGGTGGCAGCAGGCTCATCGCCGCTGCCGCTCCCATCGCGCCGGCCGCCGATCCCAGCAGCCTCCGTCGGGTTATTCCGGACATCAGCCCCACCCTCTCCGTCGCGCCGGTGCGCGTGCGGGATGTCACCGCACCGGACCACCTGTGGCCTTCCCCCGGGAGCTTCGAGGCAGTGGAGACGGCGGATGAACAGCCAAGGAATGTCAGGTACCCGACAGGCACTGAAGGCGCCCCCGCACCACGCTGCTGACAGCTCCGAAGGGATGCCCGAACGCCGGGCGGGGGGCGGTCCGTACGCTGTTCGAAGCCGGGCCTCCGGGGCACGGTCACCACGGTGACCTTCTACCAGAGGCCGGCAAAGTCGGGTGGTGACCGCAGATTCCCGATCATTCGCCCGTCGTTCAGGAACAACGTGGACCACCGCTCACCTGGTTGCCGAGGCCCTGGTGCGCGGGGTGGCGGCCGGGCAAGCTAGTTTGTCCGGGTGAGTCTCCTCGATGATGTGGCTGAGCGCGACGGCTGGCGATGCTGGGTGTGCGACGAACCGGTCGACCCCGACAAGTCGGTGAACGATCCCAGGGGGCCCAGCGTTGACAGCCGGACCGCCGACCGGAAGGCCAAGGTCGCCGAGCGGCTCGCGCACCGCGGGTGCAACACCCGCAAGGGCGCGGTCAAGGTGGTCATCGCCTGGCCGGACCGCCTGTACGTGGCCGAACCCGCGCCGCTGATCACCGTTGCCACGAGGCTGGAGCGCAAGGGGGGCCGCGAGATGGTGGGCCGTTGTCCGACCAGGCAGGACGCCCAGGACGCGGCGGATTGGTTGGTGGACCGGTTCTCCCGACTGGCACCGGGGCTGCCGGTGACCGCCGACATCGAGGCGGGCGGCGGCCAGTTCCTCGTCATCCTGGCCACCGGCCGCCGCTGATCGGGGACCACCAGCGCACACTCGCGTCGAGCCGAACCGTCGACCCACATCGACCCGCCCTGACAAAGGCTGGCCCACGGGCGCGTGACGGGCTGCGACTGCTCGACCGGCGGGCGACCCAACCGAGCGACCCACCCCCGCGCGTGCGGGGCCGACGCGCCACCGTGCGCTGCCAACGGCCGAACGATCTTGTCGCTGGCCTCCAGTAGTCGGCCGCGTCGTCAGCTGGCGGAGATCAGGATGTCCACGAGCGGGCGGGTCCGGTTGATCGCGCAAGGTGAACTTCGACCTCAGGACAGTTTCGCTTCGGGGGCGAAGGCCGGCAGCTTCTCGAGACTGCTGCGCACGGCCTCGGCGCCGTACTCGAACATCTGCCGCTCGTAGTCGTCGACCGCACTGAGCAGATCCTGGCGGCCTTCGCGTGCCTCGATCAGGCAGCGGCGCAGCAGGTCGGCGTCGCGCAGTGCGGTGTTCGCACCGTTGCCGCCGGTCGGGGAGATGGCGTGGATCGCGTCGCCGAGCAGCGTGACCGGACCGGACGCCCAGCGCTCACCGGGCTTGACCACCCGGATGGACAGCAGGGTGCTGTTGTCCGGGTCGGCCTGCTCGATCAGCGTGCGTAGCTGCGGGTGCCACCCTTCCATCCTGGACAGCACGGTGTCCTGCGCGGTCAGGTTCTCCGGTGAGCCGTTCGGCGGCAGGATCATGGCCCAGCGCACGTAGTCGCCGATGTCGGGCAGCGTGACTTCGGGGGCCAGTTGCTGGGTGGCCTGCTTCGGCGGGGTACGGAAGCGCATCGCGCCGAGCAGCAGGCTGACGCCGTCGCCCGCGATCTTCGAGCCGTATGCCTTGGACAGGCCGGCGAACTCGTCGGTCAGCGGGGTGCGGCCGATGACGAACCGGACGCCGGTGTCGGTCGGGGTGGTCTGCGGCGACAGCACCTCGCGGACCGCGGAGGTGACGCCGTCCGCGCCGACGAGCAGGTCGGCGGTGGCCGGGTCGCGGCGGGCGAACTGGGCTTGGACATTGCCGTCGGCCAGCACGTCGTAGCCGGTCAGCGCGGCATCGGTGTGCACGGTGAGGCCGGTCAGCAACAGGTGTCGCAGTACCTGCCGGTCGACCACGATGCCGGTCCGGCCCGCGCCGAGCCTGCCGATCTCGTTCAGCTGCGGGTCCAGGATCAGCTGCTCGGCGGAGGCGTCCATGACGATCTCGTCCAGCAGCGGGTGCCAGCGCGTCGGCAGGCAGTCGCGCACCGCCTGGAAACCGATCGGGTCCAGCACGAGCCGGTAGCCCTGGAATCGTGCGGCGATCCCCGGGTCACGCTCGAACACGTCGGCCTCGATCCCGGCACCGCGCAGACCCTGCGCGAGGGCCAGGCCTCCCAGGCCTGCTCCGACAATGGAAACTCGCATCGCATACCTCCGGAACATCGGTACGAACTTAGTTCGTTTCGGTGATCTAAGTTCTACTCAACGAACTTAGATCGCGTCAAGGTATAGTGGTCGGCATGTCCGCCGATCCCCGCCAACGCCGCGCAGCTCGCCACGCCCAACCCGCAGCGGAGGTCGCCGCGTCGGCGCCACGCAAGAAGCCGATCACCGTCGAACGGATCACCGACGCCGCCCTGGAGGTCGTCGCCACCGAGGGGTATGACGCGCTGACCATCCGCCGGGTCGCCGCCGTGCTCGGCACCGGTCCGTCGTCGCTGTACGCGCACATCGTCAACAAGGACGACATCGACGATCTGCTGATCGGCAGGCTCTACGCCGAGGTCATGCTCCCCGAACCGGACCCGGCCGCCTGGCGCGAGCAGCTGCTCGGGGTGTACACACAGATCCGCGACCTGTACCTGGAATACCCTGGAATCTCGCGCGCCGCGCTGGCCATGGTGCCGACCAACCTGGAAACGCTGCGAGTCGGCGAAGGAATCCTGGCGATCCTGCTCGCGGGCGGCATCGAACCGAGGACGGCCGGATGGGCCCGCGACGCGCTCTCCCTCTACGTCAGCGCCTATGCACTGGAGCAGTCGCTGGTCCGGCAACGGCGCCGGCACCAGGATCACGAATGGGTGCTCAGCCACGAGGAGTTGCTGGACCGCTTCACCGCACTGCCCGCCGAGAAGTTTCCGCACACCCGACGCCATGCCGCCGAGCTGATCTCCGGCACCGGACACGACCGCTTCGAGTTCGCCCTCGGCCTGCTCATGAACAATCTGCGGCCCACATCCGGTTGACCCGCGGCGTGCGGTGGCCACATGGCGCCGAGACGATCACAAGGCACGTGGAGAAGAAGTCCCTGGCCATCCACTCCCAGCTGATCAACTGCACCGCCTCCGAGGTCGCTGCGATGATCGAGGGCACGATGCGGCACGACACCACCATGGACGTGGAGGCCAACTACACGGACTCGCACGGCCAGTCGGAAATCGGGTTCGGCGTCACGAGGCTGCTGAACTTTGATCTGCTGCCGAGGACCAAGCGGATCAACAAGGTGAAGCTGTACCGGCCGGGCCGGCGAGCCGGACGCCTACCCGCAGCTGGCCCCGGCGCTGACCCGCCCGATCCGCTGGGAACTCATCACCCAGCAGCACGATCAGATAGTCAAGTACGCGACCGCGATCCGGACCCGTACCGCGTCCACCGAGGCGATCCTGCGCAGGTTCACGGGCCAGCGCTCGGCCGTCTGACACGCGCCCGCGGAGTCAGCGGTCAGTGTTGAAAGCGGTAGCGGGTCTGGCTGTACGTCTCGCCCTTGCCGAAGGCGAATCCGGCCTCCGGGTCGATGCGGTACAGCAGGACCTTGCCGGAGCGGATGGTGCCACCGAGGCCGTGCCAGGTGCCGTCCGGGCTCGTCAGCAGGTCGCCGTACTTGCTCTCGTAGGCGTCGGCGGTGGTGCTGCGTTCAGCCGGATCGCACACCAACTCGGCACGTCCCTCGATGGTGATGTCGATACCGTCGAGGACGTTCGTGCCGGTCGTCATGACGCAGTGGTCGTTCGCGTGGAGGTTACGCGTCTTGCGCTCTTGGTCACCGGTGGCGAAGTACAGGGCGCCGCCGGTCCAGACGGCCAGCAACGGTGTCACGTGGGGCCGGCTGTCGGGCCGGACGGTGGACAGCCAGAACAGTCGCGCCTGCTCCAGCTCACGCAGTGCGGTCGGCCAGGGGGTCGCGTCGGCGCCTGAGTCGCTGAAGGGTCCGATCTCGGCGACCGGGTCACGGTCTGACATGGAAGCTCCTCAATGGGTCAGTTGGAAATGGGGTCGGTCACGATCTGGTCGACGGGAGGCGTCGCGGTCTCTCTGGTGACCGGTGCCGATCGCTTGCCGAGCACGGCCAGAGCGATGACCACGCCCACTGCCGCGACGAGGCCGATCACGCCGAACGCGGCCTGATGACCGGGAACCAGCGTCTGCGGCGCGGCGATCCCAGGCGTGGGTGCCTGCGCGGCGACAACGCTGCCGGCGATGGCTACGCTGAGGGCGGTACCAACCGCGAAGCAGGTATCGGCGAGTCCGGCGGCCAGACCGGAGTGCCGTTCAGCGACACCGGTGAACGCCGTGATCTGCGTACAGACGGTGGCGGTGCCCATGCCCGCCCCGAAGACCAACAGGGCAAATGTCAGCAGTTCCGGTGAGCTGTGCTCGGGCACCACCAGGGTGAGTAGCAGGCAGGCTCCACCGAGCAGGGCAGTGTCGACGGTCGCGACCGGACGCACGCCGATCCTGGTCACAACCCGCTGGCAGACCAGAGCGCCGACGACGGCCGCCACGGTCATCACCCCGGCCGTGAGGCAGTATCACCGGCGCGAGGATCAGCACCACCACCCCGACCGGGACGTCGGTCCAGAAGACCCACTGCCAGCCGAGCGTACTGGTGATCAGGCCGCCGAGCAGCAGCCCGGCGGTGGCACCGAACCCTCTGATCCCACCCCCAGATTCCCAGTGCCCTGTTCCGCTCGCTGCCTTCGGCGAAGGCGTTCATCACCATGGGCAAGGCTGCGGGGGCGATGATGGCGGCCGACACACCCTGCAAAGCGCGGGCCGCAACCGGGGCTTCGACCGTCGGGGCGAACCCGCGTCCCAACGAGGCCAACACGCGCAGCGACATCCCGGCCAGGAAGACCCTGCGGCGGCCGAGCAGATCCGCGGCGCGGCCGCACAGCAGCAGCAGGCCGGCAAAGGCCAGCGCGTAGGCCGTGACCGCCCAGTGGACGGTGGTGCCGTGCACCCGAAACTCCCGCTCGACGGCCGGCAGGGCGGTGAGCAAGCTGGTCCCGTCCAGGATGGTCATGAAGAACGCCGTGCCCAGCAACACCAGCGCCCGCCACCTCAAGGCGGCCGCCCGCGGGCTCACTCGCGCCCTCCCGTACCCAGCTCGACGCCCAGCGCGTCAAGCCAGTCGCCCGTGCCGTGCTTCCGCCAGGAGGGCTCCTCCCGGCCATCGAGGAAGGCGCCCTGCTCGGTGAGGACCAGCCGGGTGCCCCCATCGGCCGGGCAGAACGCCACGGTCGTCAGCGATACCGTCGCCAGGTCGTCTTCCACGTGCAACATGGAGGTGTAGACGATGCGCTCGTCCCGGACGATGTCGCGGTACAACGACTCAAACGTCATCGACAGGCCGCTGTCCGGGTGGCTGCGGTTGACCTCCCGGCCCCCGACCCGGAAGTCCAGTTCATGCTCCGCATCGGGGGTGGAGAACCAGCGGGCCTTCGCCTTCGGGTTGGCCCATGCCGCGAACACCCGGGCCGCCGTGGCCGGGTAGAGGCGTTCGAGGGTGAACGTGGCGTGCGTGACAGAACGGTCGATCATCACAAGTTCCCTTGCTCCGGTGTGCCGGGATCATCGAGCAGGTAGTCGCCGAGCTGGTCCAGGCGCCATTCCCAGGACGTGCGCTGCTCGGCAAGCCAGTCCTCGGCCGTCCGCAGTACCTCCGGCTCGATGCGGCAGGTGCGGACGCGGCCGACCTTCTCGGATCTGACCAGCCCGCACGCTTCCAGCACCTGGATGTGCTGTATGACCGCCGGTAGCGACATCTCCAGTGGCCTGGCCAGTTCGCTGACCGGCGCAGGCCCACGGATCAGGCGCTGCACCATCGCCCGGCGCGTTCCATCCGCCAGCGCCTGGAACACCCGGTCCAGCGATCCACCATAGTTAGGCATGTACTTAACTATGAGTCGGCACATATTTACAGTCAAGTGCTTCCTTGCTGCGTAACTCGCGCCGGATAGTGTTCGGATGCAACGGATCAGGCGATTCCGCCGGGCGGCGCCACGGCCCGCGGACAGGGGGAGGTCAACGTGATCGTGGGTACCGGCCGGAGGCTCGTCCTGATCCGTCATGCGCAGGCCGAACGGGAGACGGCGGTCGACAGGGAACGGCGTCTCGACGAGTGGGGGCGGGAGGAGGCGTCCCGGGCCGGACGATGGCTCGCGGGTTCCGGCATCACGCCCGATCTCGCGCGGGTGTCCGGCGCCCGCCGGACCAGGGAGACCTGGGAACGTGTGGGCGCCGCGTTGCCGCGGCTCCCCGAGACGGTCCACGAGCAGGGGCTCTACGACCTCAGTGTGGAGATCCATCGGGGGGAAGCGGGGATCGGCGAGCTGGTCGCGATGGTGCGGGGGAGTTCGGACGACGTGGGCGACCTGGTCGTCGTCGGACACAATCCGAGCCTGTCCGAGCTGGTCCGGCTCCTCGTCGGAACGGCCGACGGCGACCTCTCGCGGCGGGTGGAGGAGTCTGGGTTCCCGACCGCCTCCGTGGCCGTCCTCGAGTTCGACGGTTCCTGGCAGAGGATCGGGCCCGGAGTCGCGAGGATCACCGCGTTCTGGACGCCGTCGCAGGGTTGAGACGGTGCACCTCGAGGCGTCGGTGCGTCCGGCGTCCCACGCCCCACCACCCTGGCCGGGCCCGCCGGCGGCCGGAAGGTCTACCGGTTCCAGACCGCCCGGTGACCTCGTCGCCAGCGACATCCGGCGGTCGACGTCTGTCCGATGGGGTGTTCAACTGCTCATTTGTCTGGTCATTCGTCGGACAGGACTCAGGGCCCGACGCCGTCGTGCCTGGACGACAGCGTCGCAGGCGTGCCGTGCTGAGCCTCACTGCACGGCGGGGGCTGCGATGCTGTCGAATCGTCGGCAGACCGAGGAAGACCGGCGAGGCTGCGTTCCTGCCGAGCCAGTCTCCAGCGTGTCCGCCTCGGTGCGAAAGACCCAGACGGTGAGGGCCTGGACACCCAGGCCGCCGCGATGGGCCAGCGTCCACAAGCCCGGCCATGGCCTGTTCCGGCGCGCCACCGGGCGGGAGCTGTGGCATCTGGTCCTGCCGGGACAGCGCAACGATCGGGCGACCCGCGACGCCGTGGTCGACCTGGAGGCCGCGGGGAGGGTACGGGGAGGGTGCGGGAGGATCTGCGCCTGCCGGACAACCGCAAGCTGTGGACCCTGACCGCGACCGGGCGCCGCGAGGCCGCCGCCCTGCTCCCAGCCGGGGCGAAGCTGTCCGCGCTGCGCCCCGAGCGGGACGGCCAGGGCAGGGTGTTCTCCGAGCACGCCCTGGACGTCGTCGCCACTGCCGGTGGCCTTCTGCGATGCCTGGTGGTTTGCGGGGGCGGATCGGGGTGAGAAGAGGACCGGTGGTCGAGAGCGTGGTTCGGACGGTGGACATCCCCCTCTTCATCGTCCGGACCCGTGCCACCGGGGTTCAGAGCCCGGCCACCGTGGCGGTCATACACCGGTGGCCGGGCGCCCCATGGCCGGTGTCAGGGCCGCCGGCCGTCCCGGCGTCAGTCGAGTTCGAGTTCGAGTTCGAGCGCGGTGCGTGGGGGTGCGTGGGTCGGCGACGGCACCTCAGCCCTGTCCGACAGGCGGGCGGATAGGGCGTTCAGCCGCTCGCCGACGGTCCGAAGCCGGTCCAGCGGTGGCGACGGTCTCGGCGGGTCCCTTCGGGCGCCATCGGCCGGGAGTTGAACTCAGGTCAGACCGGGTTCGGGACGAGGCCCGTGGCGTACTGCCGAGTGGTGTCACCCGCTCCCGGTCGAGGACGCGGGACCGAACCTGCTCAGCCGAAGCCGACCTCGGTGAAGCAGCAGCCTCCGCGCTCGGCTGCGGACAGGGCCTGGACCGACGTGAGCCGCGGGGTGTCGCGGAAGTACTGACGGAAGCCCGACGCGCGGAACTTCAGGTCGAACGAGTGGCCTTCGACGTGCCATTGCGGCCAGTCCTGCCTGCCGTCGTCCGGCGCCAGCCGGCGCACCGAGTCGATCTCCAGCTCCGGATGCATGCCCTTGAAACCGAGGTCGCCCTCAAGGTCCCAGACCTCTTCGAAGACGAGCGTCGCAGGGGCGATCCAGAAGGAGAAGTTCTTTGCCGGCCGGACCGGGTGGACCCAGCGGACGATGTAGTCGAGGTCGAGCAGAAGCCGAGGCAGGACGTCTTGCGTCTGCTGCACGTACAGGCCGTGTACGGTGGCGTCGTGCCATCCCATCTCCTCGAAGTCGGTGTCGCTCCAGACGCTCTTCGAGAGGCCCGATTCCTGATGGCTGCCGCTGTTCACACCTGTATCCAAGCAGGCCGAGCGCCAGTGCGTCGACGGCGGTGGCTTTATAGGTGAGTTGTGGTTCTGGCTCAACTTCCGTGGTCCACACACGCTGAGTGACGATCTAGAAGACCTGTGGGCGTCGGGAAGTTGCCCGGAATTCGCCAGTGGCCGGGGCATGGTGGCTGACAGTGCGGGACCGTGGATGATCTGGTGCCCCGGTTGGAGTGTCAGCGGACACGGCAGACTGGCTCTGGCGCGAGTTCCGTGATCGGAGCCTGATCCTCCTCATCCGGCCCTGGTGGCCATGGGGCATGCTGGTGCGGTGAGTGATCCCCAAACGGCGTGGCAGGCGTGGCTGAGCGGCCTGGATGCCAAGTCACAGGCCTTGGCACTGTCGTTGCGTGCCCAGTTCGACGCTCTTGGTGCGGCTGACGCCGCAGACTGGGTCAAGTCGGAGTTGAGCGAGGACCTGCCGCATCTCGCCCGGTTCATGCTGCTCCGAAGCCTGTGGTGTAGTCCGATCGACGACTGGGCCGACCCGGGCGCGCTCGATCAACTCCCAGCCGCCAAGCGGCTCCTTGCCGCCGGCGCGGACCGGGCCGACCTGGTTCTCCTGGCCCGGGCAGTGGCCTATGAGGCGGTGTTCACGACGCTTGACGAGCTTGACGCCGGCGGCGATGTGAACATTTCGGGCGTCGATGTCGGCTGGAGGGTGATGGAGACCGGAGAGGACCTCTCTCCGACGGGACGAGTCCTCGCAGGTCTGCACGAGGATCTCCTCACGATGGATCCAAGTGGGCGTGACGGAGCTGACCTGTGGCGATAGGGCAGCCACCTGACTGACTGCCCAGCCCTCACGGCTGGGTGAGGAGTATGCGCTTGCGGAGGAGGTCGAGTTTCGCGCGGCCGAACATCTGGCGCTTGAGCATCTTGATCTTAAGATGCTCAAGCGCCAGATGTTCGGCCGAGCAGGCTTCCATCTCCTCCGCAAGCGCGTCCTGCTCTACTCATAGGACATCGCCTTCTGATCGCGTCCATGCACGTCGCAGGGCGAACAGACTCAGACCGCCATGAATCGGCCCAGCTCGCGCGACTTGTACTGAAGGGCAGCCACCCAAGCCGCATCAGAGGAAACCGGGGCCGCCGGCACCTGAAGATCCTTGAGGCTGCCCTCGGCAGAGCCTGATGGCTGCCAGTTCACCTCGATGCCTGCCCTTTCCACCAGGACCAGCACCGTGGCGACGAAGCCCTCGGACAGGGCAGCCATGACTGCGTGGGTTGTTCTCCGATGCCACGCGAGCAGGGCGTCGACGAACTCCTTGAACACGACGGGGTCGATCTGGCACTCGTCAGCCTGCATCGGTCCGATACCGGACGGCAGACCCAGTTCCGCCTGGTAGAGGCTCACCTGGCCCAGGAACAGCCGGGAGGCCCCGTTCGATGGGTTCCACAGGGTCTCGTCGCCTATGTCGTAGTACTGGCTCATGCGGCCCCTCCCTGCTGGCCATACCGGCCAGTGTCGCGAGCACATGAGACTACGGTCAGTCACCCCTCCACGAAAAGTGAGCCAGAACCCGTTCTCATGGACAAAGCCACTCGTCGACCACGGCACGAGACTACAGCGAGTGGAATGGTCCACAGGAGCACTCTTCAGACACCTGACCGATGAACTCCGCCCCTTGGCAGCCCAGGCCGAACTATGCGATGCCAACGCTGGTCACACTCCGTTGAGCCGGGCCGGTGGTGCACGCAAGCCCGTACGCACTGGAGCACTCAGATCAGTACGCGGACACCAGGCAGCGACCGGAGCGACCGGGGACGAAGACGTCCACGCCGCCAGCGCGGAGGTGACCCGGCGGCGGCCGTCAGGCAGATCTGGCAGCTCGCGTCCGTTCCGCCTGCGTGGAGGTGGCCTGTGGGAGTCGGGGTGCCGTTAACGATCGTGCCAGGGGCCCCAAACGGGCTGACGGCTACTCGGCGGCCGCGATGCGCGTGGCGTAGACCCGGTAGGCCTTGCGCTCGGCGGGCCCGGCCGTGTCGGCTGCGAGGGCGGCGCTCTGCTGCGGCGCGGTGCGGTGGAGGTTGAGTGGGGCGGTGATTCGGAGCGAGTGGCCCTGGCCGCGGCGGATGGTCCGGCCGGAGGCGAGCGTCTGGCGGACGGTCTCGTCGCCGACGGTGGCGAGGTGGTCGGCGAGAAGTCCGGGCAGGTTGAGCACCACGTCCGGATCCGGCGCGGGGGCGGGCTGCTGCTCGTCAGCAGTCGGAGCGTCGAGCTGATCGGGGTCTCACCGGTAATGCTGCTGGATTGAACGTTAAGGCCATCGCGCCGCCGAAGCGGCTTAGTGATCTTCAAGAAGCCAAGCACCGAACATTAGCCAGACACACCGTCGGACTGCCGAGACCGCACGGGGGTCGCGTCTCCGGGTCAGTCAGGCGTCGCCACGGCCCTGCGATGCAGCACGAGGTATCCGTCCCCGGCCGAGACCTCCTCATAGGTGGAGGCAAGGCGACGAGTGAGCGCGGGTACCCATGACGGGCCTCCATACGTGGAGGTCTGTTCGTCGAGCACCACCCAGTCCGGTGTGAGGGGATGCCCGGCAGAGTCGGTGAATTCAGGGGTGAGCAGGTAGCCCGTGGTGCGGTCGACGAGGTGCGGGAGCAGGTAGGTGTCGGCGGCGACCGTCGCGCCGTCCGGGATCACGGCCAGCGCCGGGTACGTGGCGCGGCAGCGCGGACAGTCGTCTTGGGGGGAGGTGACGGTGGCGAGCGGCCCGCAGGCAAGGGCGGCAGCCGTCATCCAGGCGATCAGTGCCCAGACCACGGGTTCGGCTCGGGTGCGGTGCTGTAGCGCATCGACAAGGGCAGCGAAGAGGGCCACCTCGATGAGCAGGTTGTAGTGGAAGCCCGGTCCCCAGTACGCGGGGTTGGCGTTCGCGGCTCGCGCGAGGAAGGGGATCAGGGCGGCCCAGATCAGTGGGGAACGCGCCCCGATGACTCCTGCGCCCGCCAGCAGAAGAACAAGAGTCCGCGACGCAGTGCCATCGGTGACCAGGCTGGTGCCGAGGCTGTGGGCACAAGCCGTGAGGAGCGTCCATGGGCCCTCGGCCTGCGGAGCGTAGGTGTAGCGATGCCAGTAGCTCATGGACGGGATGACGATCGTAAGAACTATTGCGAGGCCGACCACTGCCCAGGTCGCTAGCGCGGCGGCCAGGGTGCGTCGGCCTCGTATGGCCAGGGCGATGGCGATGCCCAGCATGATGAAGGCGGAATCCTCCTTGATTAACAGGAGTCCGGCCGTGAGGGCGGCGCACAGGCGCCATTGGCCGAGTAGGTAGGCCCGCAGGGCGAGCGCCAGCAGGGGGGCGGCAAAGGCGACTTCGTGGAAGTCGAAGTCCACGGCGTTCTGGACGCCGACCGACGTTCCGAGCGCCGCACCGACCGACAGTCCTCGCCATTGGCCGAGCGTGACGGTCGCGATGTTGGCGATGATGGCGACAGCCACTGCTACGAGCAGTGCCTGGATGCAGAGCAGGACCCGGATGTCGGGCCAGATGCGGTAGAACGGGGCTGCGAGGGCGATGGCGGGGTCGAAGTGATCACCGAAGGCCAGGAAGCCGGGGGCTTTGAGTTCGACTACCGGGGCCTGGCCTGCGGCGAGGTGTTTGACGGCCTGCCCGAAGATGGCGAGGTCCACGCCGGAGCCGAAGCGGTCGTACCGGCGCAGTGACAGTGTCAGGTAGGCCAGTAGGAAGGCGCTGCCCAGGGCAGTTGGCGCCCCTCGTCGGTGACGGGGTGGGTGTGGGGGCTGGGCGGGGGCTGCGGCAGGGTGCGGGTGGGTGAGCGGTGTTCGAGTGGTCACCCCGGGCAGGCTGGTCGCGCGGCTTGTTCGGGGCGTCACCGCCGTGTGTGTGCGCGGTTGTGGCTCCGTGTGGGGTTCCCATGACCTGGGTCGGCCACGGGAATCGGCCTGTCACTGTTTTGGTACGGTCAGCGTGAACACGGCGCCCGGCTCGTTGGCGAGGGTCAGCGTGGCGTGGTGCAGTCGCGCGTTCTCCCGGGCGATCGCCAGTCCGAGCCCGTTGCCGGCGCTGCCCGGGGCGCCATGGCCGGAAGCGCGCGCGGGGTCGGCCCGTACGAAGCGATCGAAGACCTGTTCGCGCAGTTCCTCAGGTACACCGGGCCCGGAGTCGGCGACACGGACGACCACGCTGTGTTCCACCCCGCGGACCGTCACCTCCACTGGTGCGGCGCCGTGACGTAGCGCGTTGGACACCAGGTTGGTGATCACGGTGTGCATCCGGCGCGGATCGACGTCGGCGCTGGTGTCGCCCTCGGTCCGGACGGTCACCGACTCGGGTGATTCGCTGTGGGTGACGACGTCGGCGACCAGGTCGGCGAGATCGACCGGCTGCGGGACCACGGTGGCCTCGCCCGCATCCATGCGCGAGATCTCCAGCAGATCCTCGGTGAGCGTGGCCAGCCGCCGGAGCTGAGGGGCGATCAGCGTCGCGGCGCTGTCCCTGGTGGCGGGGTGCTCCAGCGCGGTCGCCGCCGCCAGGAGCGAGGCGGTTGGTGTACGCAGCTCATGGCTCACGTCCGCGACGAACTGCCGCTGGCGCGCCTGGTGCCGGGTGAGTTGGTCGATCGTCTCGGCCAGGCGGTCGGCCATCTGGTTGAACGAGGAACTTAGATCGGAGAGTTCATCATGTCCGGACACCGGCAGGCGGGCTGTCAGGTCTCCGGTGCCGAGTGCGCGTGCGGCCGCGCTGGCGGCAGTGACGGGTCGTTGGACCCGGCCGGCGACGAGCCAGGCGAGCAGGGCGCCGACCACCACCGTGGCCGCAGAGACCAGAAGGAGACTGCGCAGATCAGCACTCGCCTCATCGTCGACCGGCTGGAGCGAGTGGTACTCGACTGCTACGACGGGGGCACCCGGGTACCGGTCGCTCGTTCCCTGGCTGCCGACGACGGCCCCGACGACCAGCCAGGGCTTGCCCGCGGGGTGTACGAGAGCAAGGTGCCGCTCGTCCAGCAGCGGCGGATAGTTGCCGGTCTTCAGGAACGCCGTGAGGGGGGTGGAAGAGATCTGCGCGTCGCTCGCGTCGGACACGCTGGTGGCCCTGAGGCCGGGCCAGGTGCTCGGATCCTGATCGGGACCCGGCGGCTCGTTCGGGTCGGGGACCGTGTACCCGGTGCCGTTCGGGTTCGGCTTCATGGCGTACACCGCGTACGTGTTGAACTTTCGCACGGCGAGCGCTTCGTGGGCGCTGAGCAGGGCGTTCGGTTTGACCTGGGCCCGGACGGAGTTGGCCGCTGAGGTGAAGTCCGACAGCGCGCTGGACAGTACCCGGGCGCGGAAGTCCTGCTCGGCGCGGCCTCGCAGAGCGCGGTAGCTGAGCAGGGAAAGGAGCACCGAAGGCAGCAGCAGCGTGAGCAGCACGGTAACGGTGATGCGGCCGCGCAGTCCGAGACGGCCGCTCATGGAAGGTCCAGCCGGTAGCCGACCCCGCGCACGGTGGCGATCAGCGAGGGACGGGCCGGGTCGTCCTCGGTCTTCGCCCGCAGACGCCAGACGCACGCATCAACGATGCGCGAGTCGCCGAGGTACCCGTAGTCCCAGACACGGTCCAGAAGCACCTGTCGGGTCAGGACCTGCCCGGGGTGGAGGACGAACTCCAGCAGCAGACGTAGCTCGGTCGGGGTCAGTTCCACCGGCGCACCGTGCTTGGTGACGGTCATCGCGCGGGTGTCCACGCGAACCGACCCCAGGTCCACGACGCTCGCCTCGCCGTTTGGTTCGGCGGTCGGAGTCACTCGCCGGAGCACCGCCTTGATCCGGGCGTCGAGCACCCGCGGCTCCACCGGCTTGGCGACGTAGTCGTCCGCCCCGCACTCCAGGCCGGCGACGATGTCGATCGGCCCCGAGCGCGCCGTGAGCATGATGACCGGGGTCTGGCCGAGCCGCCGGATCGCCCGGCAGACCTCGAACCCGTCCATCTGCGGCATCATCACGTCCAACACCACGCACTCGACGTCTCGGCCGCCAGCCAGCCTCTCCAGCGCTACAGGACCGTTCGGTGCGCCGAGGACCTCGTGTCCCAGGCTCGACAGCGCCAGATCCAGAGCCTCGCGGAGCCCGTCGTCGTCTTCGACGAGCAGTACGCGCGCCATCCTCACCCCTCTTCGCTCGGTAACCACCCGCGCAGCATGCTCGTGAAGTATGTGCAGCTCATATGGGCTCTGTCACCGTTGGGCAACACCCAGGGAGGGGCCAGTCAACTGTGCCGTTACTGACCTCGGCGTTTCAAGGTGATGGCGGTGGGAGGTCGAGGGAGAGTCCGGTTCCGCTGAGGAAGCCATCGAGGATGTCGGAGCGGTACTGCAGTCGTTTGAGGCGGTTGCGGACGAGGGCTTCGAGCCGGTCGAGGGCGACACTGGCGAGGTTCGCCAGACTTCGTTTGACGTGGGCCCACAGGTACTCGACCGCGTTCAGCTCGGGTGCGTATGCGGGCAGCACGAACACCGTCAGCCAGTCCCGCGCGTCGATCAGGTCGCGCATCGCATGGGAGACGTGGGTGTTCAGCCGGTCCCACACCAGCACGATCGGCGCCTTGACCAGCTGATGGACTCCGTCGATCAGCCCGATGTAGTCGCGCTCGGACAGGCTGCGGCGTTCACCCTTGCGCCCGGTGTGGCGCCGCAGCCTGTGGCACAAGCGGGTCCGCGAGCCCGGGCGCATCGCGATCAGCCCGGCGATGGAGATCCTCCCCGAGCGGCTGCCGCTCACCTTCACGATCGGGGTGGTGCCGCGACGTCCCCAGGTGCGTCCTTTGGGTGGTCTGCGGGTGAACCCGGCTTCGTCCTCGAAGCAGAGCCAGCCGTCGCAGGCCGCCCGGGCGCTTTTACCTCCGCCCAGGTCGCCTCCCTCCACGCGGCCACGACCTGCTCGTCGCGTTCGGCGGCCCGGCGCGCGGGAACCTGCGGGGTGAAGCCGAGCCGACGCATCAGCCGGGTGGCCCCCGAGACGCTGTAGGACACGTGGAACCTGCGGCCGATCAGCGTCGCCACCCGCGCACCGGTCCACACCTGGTCCTGGTCCTGGTCCCAGCCGTGCACGGCCGGCCCCTGCTCGAGGTATTCGGCCAGCTTCTCCCGGCACCGCGCCGACAGCTTGCACCGCTGCCCGCCCGGTCCCCGTGAAGCCAGCGCCCCGACCCCGTCCTCCCGCCAGGCCCGGTGCCACTGGTAGGCCGATTTCGCGGTCACCCGCAGCCTGCGGGCAACCTCCCTCGGCGGGACGCCTTCGTCGAACAACGCGGCGGCCTCCAGCCGCACCGCCTCTCGACACTGACGTGCCTTCGCCGTCAGCCCGCCCCCATCCGCATAGCGCATACCAACGGCATAGCGCGCAAATGACTGCCAGTCAGCTACACAAACAGGCCAATCACCTTGAAGTGCCGAGGTCAGTAAGGACGCCACTCAGGCCAACCAGGCCGCGGACGAAGCGTGGGGAATCGCCGCAGAGAAGGGGCGCCAGGAGCGCGATGCCGAGCTGAAGGCCGAGGAAGAGGGTATCCAGGCCGAGGCCAAGAAGGTCGAGGAGGAGTTCAAGAAGGAACTCGAACTGCAGATCCGCTATGCCGTGATGGAGGAGGAGCGACAGGAGCGGATGGATGAGGAGCGGAGAAAGCGAATCATCGGCTGCACCAAGATGCCGAACCTCTCCGTGTGCTCGCCGAGGAAGAAGGGCGTCTTCGGATACGCCCCGCTGGACGACATGGCCGAGGTCGGTAGGGTCATCGATCCCTATGCGCAGGCATCCGTCAGGATCGTCAAGGCCATTCTGGGCGTTGACACCGCAGAGGAATGCATCAAGCAGAAGAGCGTCAGCGCCTGCGCGGAAACCGCCATCGGATTCTTCCCTGGCGGCAAGTTCGCGCAAATCGCCAAGAAGTCCAAATCCATTGTGGAGATAGCCCAGGATGCGCGGCGATTCAGGAGAGTAGAGGACAACGTTGCTGACGGGCGACGCCTGCAGGCCAAACTCGCCGCAGAGGAGCTTGCAGGGGCTAATGGGCACGCATTCGATAAGCACGTCATAACCCAGGGGGAGTTTCCAGGCATCCGAACGCGCGAGCAGTTCGCCGAGATGATCGAGGAAGTAATTCTCAACGGTGAACGGAGAATCGGCGCCGGCGGAAGGGGTGCGTACTGGCGAAATGGTGTGATTGTAATCTGTAACCCCAATGCCCGAGACGGTGGTACCGTATTCGCACCCAAGGAGGGTTACGGATATTTCCTCAAGAACTTCAAGTCTGAATAGGAGAAAAATTTAATGGAGGTGGAAGACTGTGGAGCGGAGATCATGGTCACGATGGCGCGGGAAGAATTCTTTCTCGTCGTTTCGCTCATGAGTGAAGCGCTTGAGACTGGCGATGAACGGGACTTCGAGACGCGCGTAGGCGCGTCGATGGATGATGTGCGGGCCCTCCTGCAAACCTTGCCGGATCTTCCGTTTAGTGGCGGACACTAGTCCACACGTGAGCATGGATTTAAAAATCCGCTCGAACGACGCGGTTTCTGGAACCCGTTACAATACGCAGTTGGTTTGACCAGGCCGCAATAATTTACGCAGGCGCCCGGCTGGCACCCAGCCGGGCGCCTGCAGTCCGGTGCTCGCCACTTCGGTGGCGGCGAGCACCGTAGGGAAGCCCACGGTCCTCACCACTTCTCTCCCCGAGCCCGGTCCTTACGGTCACGATCCGACAATGCGTGTTCTAACCAGTGCTTGGGTTCTAACGGTCGTCGCAACACCCCAGCCCGGGGGATGAGATGGGCTTCAAGATCCGCGGGGAGCGGAAGCCACAGGGGCCCCGGAAGCTCCGTGCGGAGCGGGAGGAATACTTCCGGCTCGTGCGACAGGGCTACGGCAACAAGGAGGCGTGACGGCGCGCCAGATCCACTCCGAGCAGCAGCGATGAGTTCCCGAACGGCACATGGTCGGCGGGATCGTCGCCGCCGCGGTCGCCAAGGTCCCGGCGTCGGTGAAAGCGACTCGCGCAGAGGGTCCCGGCTGATGCAGACTGGTGCACCTAAAAGTCCTACTGGAACGCTAAGTTGACAACCCAGCAGGCGGGCCACGGTTCTGCCTGGTGGTCACGCCATCCCCGGCGCCGTTGGGCCTCAGGGCGATCCCCAGGGCCGTTGCAAAGTCCGGTGATCTTGTGAGTGTGCCTGGTCAGGCGATGCTGAGGAGGTCGAGCGGGCGGGTGAAGGGCTCGTAGGAGGCGTGTCGGAGGCCCGCGGCAATGTTGTGATGCCCGTGCTGCCGCAGCGTGTTGATCGCCAGGTTGCGGGGGGTTGCCATGTTCTCGGGGCCGTGGCAGGTGCGGATTTTCGAGGCGTCCTCGGCGAAGGTGGTGTCGCGGACGAAGTGCAGCCGGTTCTTGATGATCCACTGCGATCTGGCGAGCTGGCCGAGCCTTTGAGGCGAGGCCTGTTGCGAGGTCAGGTCGGTGATCGCGTAGATGGTCTGGCGGCTGACGGTGCCGGTCTTGAGGTCGGTGCGGTAGCGCAGGATGCGTGCGGCCTGGACGGCGTGGGGGAAGTCCAGGCCCAGGTCGGTGACGGTGAGGGCTCTGGTTACGCGGGTCTCCTTGCGGCCGTGGCCGGTCTCGCGGTCGTAGCGGTGCGCGGTGACCTCCTTCCACGGCAACGTCCGCAGCCTGCGATGTAGTTCGGGCTGGTTGCCCTTGACCACCAGCACGTAGTGGGCCTTCTTCTCCTCGACCGGGAAGCGCACGTGGCCGCGCTGGGTGTGCAAGGCATCGGCCGTGACCGTGACCCCGGTCAGGTCGTAGGGCTCCAGCAGCGCAACGAAGCAGGTGATCTCGTTGGTCTTGTCGGACACTCGCAGCTGGGTGACGGTCCGGCCGTCGCCGGTCATCGCGGCCAGCAGGTGAGCGGCGGGCGAGGTGCCGTGCCGGGAGCCGCGGGCGGCCTTGCCGTCCACGGCGATCGAGTCCGAGCCGGCCGGATCGGCGCCAGTAAGGTCGGCCAATCCGCCGGGACAAACGAGGCCGATGATTCGCCGGATCGTGGCGGCGCTCGGTGCGACGCGCACGCCCAGCGCGCCCACGACCCGGGCCCCCAGCCGGACCAGGGTGTGCTGCGGAGCGTTCGCGGACCACTGGCCGATGGCCGCGTACGAGCGCGCGCCGGCGACCACCGCCGAGGCGGCGACCAGCAGCACCGCCACGAACGGGTGACGCCCCCCTCGACGCAGACGCGGATCGGGCAGCAACCGGAACCGCTCCACCAGCGACAATCCCGCCACACTGTTCAGAGCGGGCGACTTGATCAGGCAGACGGTGGCAGACTGGCGGCACATCGAAGCTCCGGTGGTTCAGGGCGACTTGGGAAGGTCACCCCGTTCAACCGGAGCTTTGATGTGTTCGTGGCGGGTCGACCCGGTTCTAGCTCAGTTTGTGCCGTGTGATGACGCGCGGTGATCAGTGGCGGGTCTGAAGGCACTGCACGTCCCCGAGTCAGAACGGCGGATCTTCGGTGTAGCCGCCTGTCCAGGAAGCTCGTTCGGCCACGAGACGGGCGTGGCGTTCGCGGGCCGCGATGTCATCCGCGTTCTCCAGATCGCCAGTGTCGTGTCCCCATGCCTTCAGTGCGTCCAGGGCGCGGTCTCGGTTGTAGCGGTCAGTGCTGGTGGCCAGCAGACGGTGGGCGTGGTCGACCAGCACGCCCCGGTGCGAAGCGAGGAGGGGGTGCTCTGCGAGGGGGATGGCGGTGAGCAGGGCCGCGTCGCGTACGTCGGCGTGATCGTGGTCGAGGAGAGGATGAACAGCGGAGAAGAGCGCCGGGCGCAGATCCCGAAACGCGCGCATCTCCCCATACTCGTCGAGGAACCGCTCGCCGAAGTGGCGTTCGCCGATGGCGACGCACTCGTCGTCAGCGTCATAGGCGGTGTCGCTGAGCCAACCAAGCCGCCTGACGAGGGTTGGGCGACGTGGTGGCATGTCGGGAGCAATGCTCAAGACCTGTGGATCAACCCCGGGCGGGACGCGGAGGGCATACCTTCCCGAATGATCCTGTGATGGTCACCGAGTAGGCCCGCGTTGCAGCGCAGGTCGGGAAGGCACGCCCGTGCTCAGCGTAGTGAATGCCGATGGTTCGACGGAGTCCGGCTCCCTGATCGACGAGATCGTCCGCGAGGGCGCCCGGCGCATGCTCGCTGCCGCGCTGGAAGCAGAAGTCAACCAGTACATAGCCGAGTTGGCGGCGGAGAAGGACGAGTGTGGGCGGCGCCTGGTGGTCCGCAACGGCCACCACCGGCCGCGGTCGGTGGTCACCGCGGCCGGGCCGGTCGAGGTCAGGGCCCCGCGGATCAACGACCGGCGCGTGGACGAGACGACTGGAGAGCGCAAGCGGTTCTCCTCGAAGATCCTGGCGCTGTGGTGCCGCAAGTCGCCGAAGATCTCCGAGGTGCTGCCCCTGCTCTACCTGCACGGCCTGTCGTCCGGGGACTTCGTGCCCGCTCTGGAGCAGTTCCTCGGTGGCACCGCCGGCCTGTCGCCGGCCACCGTGACCCGGCTGACCAAGCAGTGGAGCGACGACCACGCTGCCTTCCAGACCCGGGACCTGTCCGACCGGGACTACGTCTACGTGTGGGCCGACGGCGTGCACCCCAAGGTCCGCCTCGGCCAGGCCCACTCGTGCGTCCTGGTCCTGCTCGGCGTCCGCCTGGACGGCACCAAGGAGCTCATCGCTCTCGCCGAGGGCCTGTGAGAATCGACCGAGTCGTGGGCCGACCTGTTGCGTGACTGCCGCCGCCGCGGGATGCGTGACCCCGAGCTGGTGGTCGGGGACGGCGCCATGGGCCTGTGGCGTGCGCTCGCCGAGGTGTTCCCGGCCGCACGGCACCAAAGGTGCTGGGTTCACAAAAGCCGTAACGTCACGAACTGCCTGCCCAAGTCCGCACAGCCTGGCGCGACGAAGGCGATGCAGGAGATCTACAATGCCGAGGACCGTGGCCATGCCGAGCGGGCGATCGAGGCCTTCGCACGCGCCTACGGCGCCAAGTTCCCCAAGGCGGTCGCGAAGATCACCGACGATCGGGACGAGCTGCTCGCCTTCTACGACTTCCCGGCCGAGCACTGGATCCACCTGCGGACCACGAACCCCATCGAGTCGACCTTCTCCACGGTCAAACTCCGCACCAAGGTCACACGAGGTGCCGGCAGCCCGGCCGCTGCCCTGGCGATGGTGTTCAAGCTCGTCGGTCCGCCCAGGCGCGATGGCGTGCGATCACCGGCGCCCACCTGGTGCCGCTGGTCCGCGCCGGCGCCCGCTTCGAAAACGGCGTCCTGGTCGAGCGGCCCGAGGTAGCAGCATGAACGACATGTTCGAGGCACTCGAAGCTCTGACCGACCGCGATCCGGATCGTCGGGACGTCGCCGCCGACGTCCTCGGGGACCTCCTGCGCGGCACCGCACTCGACGCGGACTCCGCTCGCCTGGTCGTCGGACGTCTGGTCAGCCTGGCCGTCAACGAACCGGTGACCAAGGTGCGCGAGTCCGCCCTGAACTCGACCAGCGAGGCGTTCGACCACTACCGCCTGCCTCTGGCCCTCGTCGAACCACTGACCGCAGCCATGCCGACGATGGAACGCCAACTCCTCATCCACACGCTCTACATCCTCGGGGCCACCCACGACCCGCAGGCCCGGCCGCTAATCGAGCCCTTCCTCCATCACCCCGACCCAGAGGTTCGCGAGGAGGCTCGGCTCGCAGCAGCCGAGCTCACCGCTGTCGAGCAGAAGGGCCTCACCCACAACTCTTGACTATTGCTCCGCCTGAAGTTCCACCCTGCACTCGGACACTGTCTGTTTACGCCGCGAGGGTGTGACCTTGCTGGTGCCGCTGGCGGATCTCGATGGGCGTGAGGTAGCCCCACTCGGGGTGCCTGCGTAGACGCCTGCGGTTGTAGAAGGTCTCGATGAACGCGAAGACCTCCGCGCGGGCGGTGGCGCGGTCCGGCCAGATCCGGGTGCTGATCTCCTCCTTCAGTACGGCGAAGAAGCTCTCGGCGGCGGCGTTATCGTAACAGGAGCCGACTCGTCCCATCGACTGCCTCATCTCCAACTTGCCTATCTCACTGCGGAATTCATTCGACGTGTATTCGCTGCCGCGGTCCGAGTGAAAGATGCAGCCGCGTTCCAGGCCGCCGCGGCCGGCGGCCATCCGCAGCGCGGCCACCGGCAGCTCGGCGCGGTGGTGGTCGGCCATCGCGTAGCCGACAACTTCGCGGGTGGCCAGGTCGATGCAGGTGGCCAGGTAGAGCCAGCCCTCCTCGGTCGGCAGGAACGTCATGTCGCCGACCAGCCGCATCCCGGGGCGGGGTGCGGTGAAGTCGCGCCCGATCAGGTCCGGGGCGAACACGGGCTTGCGGGCCTGGCGGGTCAGGCAACGGAGCCGGCGGCGGGTGATGCCCGTGATCCCGCGCTCGCGCATGATCCGCTCCACCTTCTTCCGGTTGACCGCCCGGCCCTGGCGCCGCAGTTCCGCGTGCACGCGCGGGACGCCGTATGCGCCACGGGACGCCAGATGGATCACCACGATCTCGGCGACGAGCAGGTCCTCGGCCCGCTTGCGGGCGCGACGGGCGGCCTCGCCGGCCCGCCAGTCGTAGAACGAGGACCGGGCAATGCCCAGGACACGGCAGATCTGCTTGACGCCCCAGGCGCCGTGGTGATCCTCAACGAAACGGAAGCGGATCATCACCGTGTCGTCTCGGCCGCGAAATAGGCGGCTGCCTTGCGCAGGATCTCGATCGTCTTCTGTTGCTCGACCGTCTGCCGCCGCAGCCGGGTGAGCTCCTCGCGCTCCGCACTGGTCAGCTCGCCCGGCCTGCCCTCGCCACGGTCCGTGCGGTCCTGCTTGACCCAGCCCCGCAGCCCCTCCGGACTGACCCCCAGCTCCCTGGCGATCTCGGTGACGTTCCGGTGCGGCGACGAGCGCACCAGCGCGACCGCATCCCGCTTGAACTCCGCCGTATACCGCTTACTCATGTTGCTCATGGTTCCCACCTGAGACTGCTTCCTCCGGGCTCACATGTCCCAGTGTCCAGGTGTCCGAGCCAAGGGTGGAACTTCAGCCCTCGCGGCGTAGCACCGTCATCAGCTTGCGGAAGTCCTGCGGGCTCAGCCCGGTCAACGGGGCTATTCAGGACGGCTCCGACGCCGTGATCACACCAGCCATAACGGGATCATGGCATCGAGCCTATGGCTCGAATGCGGAGGTCACCAGACCAGCTCTCGCAATGGACGCTTCCTGATGCGAAGTCCAACTCAAGGCCCATCCGCCCCGTCAGCGGCTCCCACTCCTCTCGGACTCCGAGCACGACTTCCCCAACGCGGCTCGCCAGCGGGGTCTCCTCGTCAACGGGTCGCACGTCGATCCTGCCCCAGTCGCCCATGTCGTAGCCCTCGTACGGCTCGGACGCCTCAACCACAAGGCACCAGTCCGTTCCGCTCATGATGTGGGTGGACACCCCCTGGTCATCGATGAGCCACAGATCGACCGGGGTGTCAGATTCTCGTCCCTCATATACGTGCCAGGACGCCACAAGCCGCACCAGCCGACGACCGATCAGCGACGCGGGATCGATGCCAGGTCCGTGAGCTGGACATACGGGGTTCGAGGGCTCCATCCGGGCACCGTACCGTCGTCCTCGCCCCGGCTCACCCGCTTATACGGGACAGCCCTTAGCTCACCGCGAGAAGAGGAACCAGTTCAGAGAACTCCTGGACGTCACCGGCTGGGACACCGAACAGCTCGCCGATGGCGCCGCGCTCTCCACGGAGATCGGGTCCTACGGCGCCGGCGGCCGGTCCCACTACGAACCCCGGCCCGTGGACCCGTCTCGCTGGGACTGGGCCGGCGACACTCCCTGACCGAGCGCCGCGCTGCCCGCCCACGCACACTGGAACGACCGGTCCGCGCCCGACCCCCGAGCGGGCAGCGGACCGGTCCCCAGGTGTCAGTGCCAGGTCACCTCGACATGCTGTGTGAGGAACAGCAGCGTGGCGACGGCCAGCTTGGAGCCGGCGTTGGCCAGAAGGTAAAACTGGCGGACTCTACACGTCCCTGTCGGCTGGTCAATCCCCGTCGACCTGCGGGTTTGGTCGGGAGCGCGGTGGTGGCCTCCATCCCCTGAGCAGGGTGTGGAGGCCACCGGGTTCGTGGTGCGGCGGTCGGGGCGTCGGCGGGCCGGGGCGTTGCTGCGTGCGGTCGCGAGCACGCGCGGGTGGGCGTCGCCGTCCCGGGGTGAGCGGCTCTCCCGGGACGGCGTCATGGCCTATTGCCCGGTGCCGGCCGCGGGCGGTGCGACGGTTTCGCCGCCGGTGCGGACGGCGTCCAGGACGCGCTGGTGGTAGTGGGCCAGGGACTCACCCATGGGCAGGGGGGTGGGGGTGCCGGTGAGGGTGTACCACTCGTCGGCGCCGCGGGTCTGGACCGCGACCCATGCCTGCCCGGTCGGGAAGGCGGTGGTGACGACGGTCAGCTCGCCGGTGATGCAGCCGACCTCTTCGGTCATCACTCCGCCGGGTCCGGCGGTCACGTGCGCCTGGTGGCGTTCGGCGTTTGGTGGGACGGTCACTGGTCGCAGGTGTCGAGCATGTCGGACAGGGCCTGCTTCTCGGGGGCGGTGATGTTGAGCTGGTAATGGCTCTTCACCTCGATCCACGCGCGGCTGTACGTGCACCAGTACGACCACAGCGGCGGCTTCCACAGGTCCGGGCCCTTGTCGCCCTTGGAGCGGTTGCTGGCCGCAGACACCGAGACCAGCTGAGGCTCCACCAGGTCGTTCGCGAGCGCCTTCCTCGTGCTCGTGTCCCAGAGATCGGCACCACTGCGCCAGGCGTTCGCGAGCGGCACGACGTGGTCGACGTCAAGATCCTTTGAGTTGGTGAAGGCCTTGCCGTCGTACGGGCTCATCCAGGTGCCGGAAACGGTCTGGCACTTGTCGTTCTGGACGACGTCCCGGCCGTCCCTCGCCAGGACAACCTCGCGGGTTATCTGCATGCGTTCCGTGACTCCGTGCCACGTGGGCCACAGGGGCAGGCCGCCCTGTGCCTCGCTGATATCGACCATACGGTGAGGGACGAGATCCACAGATGATGCAGGAGAGCACCACCGCATGTTCAGAGCAGAAAAGGCGATATCCCCGACCACCGGGGCGGTCACCTGGCTCCTCGTTGACGAGGAGACGTACATCCCTCACCCGGAGAGCCTTGAGTACTCCATCCACCTGCGCGCCAAGAACCGCTCGCCGCAGACTCAGCGGAACTATCTGCCCCGCGTCGGGCGGTTCCTGAACTGGTGTTCCGGACGCGGCACCGACTGGAAGACCGTGTCGCTCGGCGAGATGGCGCGCTACAAGTTCCACATCGAGCAGACGCCGGACCCGCGTACCCTCCGTCTGCCGACCGGTAAGACCATCAATGCCGTGGTGGGCACCGCCTGCGGGTTCCTGCGCTGGTGTGCGGCGACCGGCATCGTGGCCCCCGAGGTCGCGTCCGCACTCAGCGAGCCCCGGTTCCTCCAGTACACGCCGAAGGGCTTCAATGAAGGCGAAGACGGACAGTTCCGACGCGTCAACGCCCGTGTCCTGAAAGCAGCCGAGATCGAGCTGCCACCCGCCGTCCTACTCACCGGGCAGGTCGACCGGATCCTCTCGGCTGCCGGCACCGCGCGCGACCGCTTCCTGCTCGCGCTGCTCCTCGGTACCGGCCTGCGCATCGGCGAGGCGCTTGGCCTGCGGCGCGAGGACATGCACTTCCTGCCCGACTCCCAGCACCTGGGCTGCCAGATCGCCGGGGCGCACGTGCACGTCAGGCCCCGCCAGAACAACAGCAACGGTGCACGCGCCAAATCGGGGAGGCACCGGCACGTTCCCGTCGAGAGGCGGGTGGTGAACGCCTACCGGGACCACCTCGTTGAGCGCGACGGTGTCCAGCAGGCCGCGGGATCCGACTTCGTGTTCGTGAATCTGGCCTCGCGCCATGCCGGTTTGCCCATGTCGTATTCGAATGCCAAGCAGATCATCGAGCGGATCGGCAACCGTTGCGGGTTCCGGGCCCGGCCGCACATGATGCGGCACACAGCGGCGACCGCCTGGATCCGTGCGGGAATCGACCCTGACGTGGTGCAGACTCTGCTCGGTCACGTCTCCGCGGCCAGCACGGCTGTCTACCTCCATGCCAGCGACGACGATCTGCGTGCAGCAGTCGATCTGGTGGCAGCCGGAGGAATCCGATGACCGTCGCGCACGACTACGCCGAACTGCCCGCGAGCCAGGTCGCACGGACCGACTGGGCGGCCTGGCTCGCCGACCGGCTCGACCTCCAGTGGCGGACGGGTGAGTGGGATCCCGGCAGCCTGCTGTTCACCACGGATCTGGACAGCCCGCGGACCCGGGCCTTCGCCTGCCGCGTGACGGCCTGCGGCGTGCTGGTCGAGTCGCCAGCATCCCGCTGCGAAGCATGTCGGGCTGTCAGCGCACGGCGCGGTCACCCGGCCGACTTCGATACGACTCACACGCCCTCCCTGCCCGCGGTGCGGCAGCCCAATGTGGGGGATGGCCTGCAACCGGGCCGGTCACAGTTCGCTCTCGGGGACCTCTCCACAGCAGTGCGGGCGGAGATCCTCTACTGCCTTCAGCGTCGTGACGAGGAGGACCGCCCGGTCGTGCCCGCGTTGATGCGCCGCATCGTCCGCAACCTCCCGCCAGGGCTGTCCTCGCTGATGGACCTCGGCATGCCGTTGTCCATCACGCACCTCCCCAAGACCACATACAGCCTGGTCAACGACATGCAGGTCAGACTCCGCCGGGCCCGCGTTCAGTACGACGGCGTCGATCCGACGCTCGGAGACGTCTGGGACTGCGCGCTGGTAGGGCTGCTGTCCGCACCGAACCGCCGCTATCCCGCGGCCAGCGGGCACCTGGACTTCCGGCCGATCCGGCAACGGTGGCTGCGCGAGATCGTTAAGGAGTACGGGCGAGCCGTGCGGCCCACCGTGTCGGAGTTGAGGCGCACGGCTAACGTCACGGCGCTCGCCTCGAACGCGCTGGCGTCCAGGCCCGCCGCCGAGAGGCCGCAGGCGCTCGCCCTGGCCGACATGACCGTTGTTGTCGAGGCCATCGAGATCGCCCGCAATCCAAAGAACGGCAGCGCCTACTCCCAGGCCCAGCGCAGGGCGATGCTGGGCTGGTGGCGCCGACTCCTTCAGTACGCGCGCCTGGCTGGCCTGATGGACGACATCCCGGGGGTCTTCGCGCTCAGCCCCGAGCTGCACGGCATCGAGGCCGTCGACATGACCGAGGACGAGAGTGGCCGCGCGATCCCCGAACACGTCATCGCGCGGCTCGACCAGTACCTGCCCCTGATGGGCGCGGAATCCACCTACAAGCACGCCGGCTGGCAAGCCGGCGACTTCGCGGCCATGTATCAGGAGGTCTACCGCATCATCCGCGACACCGGACGCCGTCCTGAGGAAGCCACCTCGCTCAAGCGCGACTGTCTGCAGTGGATCGACGGCAAGCCGTCCCTGATCTACGACAACCGCAAACGCAGACGTTACGGCCGGCGCCTTCCGATCAGCCCGGAGACCGCACGGCACATCCAGCAGTGGCAGAAGCACCGCGACAGTCTCCCGGAGATGCCGGGCTGCGAGGAGTGGCTCTTCCCGGCACCCGGAGCCACACGCAGATCCCGCGTCAGGTACCTGACCGCTCACTACTTCTCCGCCAGGGTCTTCCGCGACTGGGTTGACGGCATCCCCGAACTCCTCGACAACCGCCTCGACGACAACGGCGACCAGGTCCCCTACCGCCGTTCGGAGACCATCGCCTACGGCCTGCGACATGCCTACGCACAGCGGCACGCCGATGCCGGAACCGCCATCGACGTGCTGTGCAAGCTCATGGACCACCGCTCACTCGACGTCACCATGGGCTACTACACCGTCTCCCAGGAGCGGCGTCGCAAGGCCGTCGAAACGGTGGCGGTACTCGCCGCCGACCGTCACGGGAACCCGAGAGGCTCCAACGACCCGCTCGCCTACGAGCTGCGATCCGTGGCGGTGCCGAACGGAGGATGCACCGAGCCCAGCAACGTCAAGGCCGGCGGCGGGCACTGCCGCATCCGCTTTCAGTGCGCCGGCTGCGACTTCTACGAGCCCGACCCCTCCTACCGTCCGGCACTGGAGCAGACCATCGCCGATCTGCGAGCAGATCGGGAGGCAGCGACGGCCATGGGCGCCGCGGACTGGGTGCTGGCGAACTTCGAGCACCAACTGGAGGCATACGCAAAGGTCTTGGCCGAGATGGACGAGCGCTTGGCTGGTCTGTCACCGCAGGAACGGGATGCGGTGGAGGCGGCGTCGAAGGAGCTGCGGAAGGTCCGCGCCTCTCAGGCGTTCTTCCCCGGTGACACTCTGGACATCAGGAGGGCCCCGTGATGGATCCGACGACCGTTGCCCGCGAGGCCCGCGTAGAGCGGCTGCGGCAGGCACGGACCGCCGACAGCAAGGCCAAGACCAAGCGGAGCCTCGACGCCGTCGCCGGCCTCGTCGCCGCAGGCGAGCGGATTACGGTCGCGCGCGTGGCCCGCAAGGCCGCCGTCTCCACCTGGTTCGTCTACAACAGTCCGGACGTCCACCAGGCGGTGCAAGCTGCCGTCCAGGAACAGGCCCGGCACGGCATTCCGGCCGCAGCCATTCTCCCGAAGCAACGGGTCAGCGAAGCCAGCCTGCAGACCGACCTCGCACTCGCCCGCGAAGAGATCAAGGGCCTGAAGACGGAACGGGACCGACTCCAGGATCGGGTCAGGCTCGCCCTCGGCGCTGAGATCGACGACGTCCAGCGAACCGAACTTCTCCGCCGCATTCGGGACCTGGAGAGCCACAACGCGCTCCTGATCTCCGAACTTGCCGAGCAGACCGCGCGAGCTGGAAGGCTCGAACGTCGCACAGTCGAGCTGGAAGACGAGGTCACCGCAGTCCGTAGAGCCCTCGCACGATCCATTCGAGCGGTTCCAAGCTCGGCTCGATAGCCGCCGGAGCCCACAACCTCGCCGGTGCTTCTGGCCAGATAGCTGGCCAGAAGCACCACCCGGCTACGAGTCCGCGGTCATGCTTCCGGCGGACGCACCCAAGGGGCAAGGCGTTCCCCAGCCTCCAGATTCTCGCGCCAGTACCGGAAGACGGTTCCCTGGACGATGTCGAGCTGCCGGGCCGCGATCAAGCCGGAGGCGGGTTCAGGTCCTCCCGCATCGGCCTCGAAGGCGACCAACACCTCAGGTGTTTCACCAACCTGCCGAGACACGATCCGGGCCTCCGCGGGTGTCGGCTCGCGGAACGTCGGATCGTGGAATGAAGCGGGACATATGACGAAGACCGGGTCGCTGAAGACCAGCTCCAGGCCGTGGTGGTACGACAGGTCGTGGCCGGCGCCCAGCCGCAGCCGACCGGCGTTCCCGCTGACAACGTCCCAGTCCCACCAGGACCCATCTGGAAGGTGGATCACAAAGCTGCCCCCCAAATCGAACGAGCGGGCAGGCTACACGGGCGCCCACCCCGAATTGCCGGACACTACCCGGCCTTGGCATTTCCGAGCTCGACTGCCAGCGCGGCCATCTCCCGCAAGCGCTCGTAGTACTCGATCGCGCCGCCCTCATCACCGATCGACGGAACGACCTTTTCAAGGGCCCCAAGGCACCCGAGGAGGATGCTGCGGCGCTTCTCATCAAGGGGCCCCGACAGTGACGAGGAGACACAGCCAGCGGTGTCCGCGTCCAGCAGCACCATGTCTTGGCCCTCGATGTCCTGACCACGAAGATGGGCCGGGAACCTCGCGCGAATGTGCTCCTCCCACAGTCGTGAGAGGAGGTCCAGTTCCGGTTCGTTCACGTTCGAGATCATGCATCAGATGCCAATCAGTCCAGTCGTTTGAAGGTGTGCTGGAGTTCTCCAGCCTCCAGCAGCCCGACGATCACATCCACCATTCCCGCGATGCCTGGGGAACGGACGATCAGGCCGTCAGAGCATGAGAAGTACCTGCCACCCAGGGCCTCTCCGGTGCCGTCCCACCGATTCATCAGCCGGCCGACTTCGTCGACGGTCAGGATCGTCGCGCCCCACCGTGATCCGTCAGGGAGGAGGACTTCGGCATCGGTGTTGCAGACGTCGTCGAGATCCTCGTGCGGATCCGGGAGGAAGCGGATCTCGAAGTCGTTGTTGCGGACTCGATAGAAGGGGCCGTGCCATCCTGCCTCGGCGTCGGGCCGGTCAGGATCATCGGCCGCGTCATCGGGACCGGCATAGTCGTCGGGTGCCTGTGGGTACAGGTCCAGCGCGATGTCGAGGCCGAGGTCTCCGGCCTCTCGAAGGAGCGCGGAGGGGAGAGCGCATCCGCCCTGGCCGCTCTCACTGCCGAAGCCGAGGAACAACTCCAGCTTGCAGTCGGCGGCCAGGCTCGCCAATTCGTCGTGCTTGCCGACCAGACGACGGAGGAGTTCGGCGACGTGATCCTCTGGACATCGGTCGTTGTCCAGGCCACTCTTGAGAATCCAGACGGCGGCCCCACGCCGACGGCTGAGTGGGTTCCGTGGACTTGAGAGGCTTCCCCGCTCGTACTCGTGATCAGGGGTAATGCCCAGCCGCACCGAGATCTCACTCGCGCGGACAGTCCAGCTCGTGATCCGCAGGGATCCAGCCGACCACTTCGTGCCCGGCATCGGCGACAGCTCTATCGATTCGTCAGACACGGCGACACCATGACAGGTCACCGCGCACCTGGCCAGCAGGTTTCTCCGGAGCTGCTGTGCCTCACGTGCCTCAGACAGCGATCTTCAGCTACATTGCTGTGCTGCCACTGGCTTTCCGTGAGTCTCCGGAACCAGCAGTGCAGATAACGCGGGTGTCGCACTCCCCGTACTGCTTGGCCCAGTGAGGGAACTTGGTACGGCTGTAGCCCTCCATGGAGTGAGGCTCGGCCACGGTCAGGTCGGCCAGTTCATCGCGCGCGACATCGACGGGCGGGGGCTCGGGCAGCGTGCGGTGGGTGGCTGTCGCCGCGGCGGCGGGGGCGGTGGTGCCGGCGAAGGCGGGACCTGCGGCCGGCAGAGCGGTCAGGACGAGCGTGGCGAGGACGGTGGCGGTACGACGCCACCCAGCATGAGTGATTATGCGACCAGCAGTACCGGATCCCCGTGACCCCGTGATGGCCCGTCACTTGAATGGCGGCGAGCCGACGGTGCGCGTTGACTCTGGCCAGCACTGACCAGCGGGTACGGGAAGCCGCTGAGCGACGCGACTTGTGGGCGCTGCCGGGATTGGTGGTCGGGCCTTTGCGTTCCTGGTCGCGGCGGTGCTCCTGGGCTCCTGTGGTGGAGGGGCTGCGCGGCCCCGGCTCCTTGGCGGGTTTGCACCCGACTCGGGGGCCGGGGCCGCGCAGCCCGGTGGCTCTATCAGCAGCTACGCCATTCCGCGGAGACTTCGCCGTTGAATTGCTTGCCGGGCGCGGCCCAGACGTCGATGTACTTGGTCGCGCCAGCCGGGCCCACCTGGGCGCTCTGAGCGGGCTCGCCGCCCCCGATGTAGTAGAACTTGAAGAAGACACATCGCCCGTCGGCCTTGGCGTCGTAGATCGTGCCCGTGGCGTGGTTGCCTTCGCACATCTGGCCGCTGCCGCCGCCCTCGCTGCGGTAGTCGCTCCAGGGCGAGCACGCCTTGATCGACACCGTGGCGTCGGGCGCCGCCGCGGTGGTGGCGCTCGCCGCGGGCACCGCGAGTGCCGACACCGCGAACAGGGTGCTTGCCACCACTCCGAAGATCCTCTTCTTGATCACTGGTCTTCTCCTCCACTTGGGGTCCGTGACCCCTCGGTTGTCGGTTTTGAAAATGCCGGGGGCTTCGTGGCGTTCCGAGAGCCATGGGGTCTCAGATGCCGTTGTGCTTCACAGCAGCGGCGGACAGTTCGCGAGGCCGCGATTCCGTTGACGTTGCTGAGTTGTGCTCATATCGGTGCCAGGGCCGTCCTCACGACTGGACATCCCCGGCCCGGAGCTCCTCGGGCTCGGCCTGGTGGCGGCCGTAGCGGCCGCCACCAGGCCGTCCCCCGTACGGCACGAGGGCGGTCTCCAGGGTTCGTCGCGTCATGATGTCCCGCTCGGTTCGGTATACGGATTCCGGCGGGAGAGCTGGCCCGGTTCCACTGTGCGGCCGGCGCTGATTGTCCATCAACGAGAAGACGGAAAAACCCAGGTGGGAGCCGGACAAACCCCGTTGTCCACGGACAAGAGACCGGCGCCTGGCCGACCCCGGTACCCCCCCTCGCGTCCGGCGGCTGGACCATCCCCGACGGCCCCGCCGCCCCGGAGCTGGCCCGCCTGCTCGGCACCTACGCCACCCGCGTGCTGACCTCGCGTGGTTCCATCGCCGTCTCCGGCCTGGAACTCGTCACCGCGCTGCGCCCCCGACCTGCGCGGTGCGCACCGAAGCTGGCTGGTCATCGGGGCCTACTCGGCGGCCGGCGACTCCACCGACGACCCCCGCCCCCGGATCATCACCCAGAAGATGCCCGGTGACGTGGCCCGGCGCCTCTACGAGGCCCGCGACGCTGGCGCCACCCAGGCCCAGCAGGAAGCGATCCTCGCCGAGGCCCTCGGCGAGCACTACTTCAAGGACGGCGGCCGCCGCGCCCGCGGCCTCGATGTCGAGCTCAACGACGTCGCCTGGATGGACGTCGAGCTGTAGAACCACCATCCGCCCCACGTCACGACCGCTCGTTGTGACTGAGCGTTTGGGTTGGCGAGGTGCGGAGTTCAGCGCTACTGCTCCGGGAGACGGCGGATGAAGTCGAATAGCAGGGTGCAGAACGCCGTTGGCTGTTCCAGTGTGGACGGTCACGTAATTCGGCTCTGGCGCTGATCTTGTGATCGGGCCAAGCCGCAAGCCCCACTGATCCGTCTCGCCCGCGTCTTCGTATCTTTGGTGCCATGGCGAATGAAGCAGAGCCGGCACCGCACACCAATCGGTGGGGCAACACAGCGAATTCGGTCCCGGGCAGCAGCGAGTCCTATCGGGACGTCTGCACGTGCTTCGACCAGGGCCGGGTGAGCAACCGGCGACGGGTGCGCTTCCACCGTGAGCGTCAGGACACATCTTCGCCGGCCTGGCAGCACCTCCTGGCGCTGATCGAGGAAGCCGCCGCCGACGGGCGGGAGGTGTTTCGGCCGTTGGTGGAGATGAGTCCCCGAGAACGACGCCAGATCGTCACCCTGCCGCCCAGCATCGCGAAGCTCACCGCCGTCAAGCAGTTCATCCTCTACGGCAGCAACCTGGTTCGGATCCCTCCGGAGATCGGCGCCATGAGCAGCCTGCAGGAGTTCACCCCGTACACCTCCTACCGACTGCACTGGTTCCCGTACGAGCTAACCAGGTGCCCGAGCCTGAAACGCAGCACTGTGAGCACACGCGCTCTGTACGGCAACGAGAAGTTCCGCCCACCGTTCCCCCCGCTCCAGCCCGGCGGCGTGGAGACCGCAGACCTCAGCCTCGACGACGTCGACCCCGCAGAATGGGGTACTACGGCACTCCGCAGGTGCAGCGTGTGTGACCGGTCGCTGGAAGGAGCCAAGATCCACCAGGCATGGATCTCGCTGCGAGTTGCCACCGACGTCTTGCCGCTCCTGGTAAATGCCTGCTCCGCAGCCTGCCTACAGGTGATTCCCAAGCCTCCCGAGGGCTACGTCCAGACCCCGCACACGGGCGGCCCCGGACTTGCCCAACCCCTCGCTGACTACGCCTGACTTCCCATCATGCCAACGAGCCGCGGCTCAGCTGCCGGATGCCGGCCCAGGTCGGCATCCGGGCCATCACAAGATCAGCGCTGACCTTGTGACGTAGTCGCGTCAGGGCGTCAGGAGTATGCGCTTGCGGAGGAAGTCGAGGTTGGCTCGTCCGAATCCTTGCCTTTTGAGGAGTTTCGCCCGTGTGACCTGTCCTTCGACCTGTCCGGAGCTCCACGGGGTGGAGAGCCCGGCCGTGACGGCGTCGACGTCGCGGCGCAGTCCACTGACGAGGGAGTGCAGGGCGGGCAGGTCGTCGGCGAGGACACGTTCCATCCAGGCGGGCAACTGGTCGCCCCGCAGGTCTTGCATCATGGCGGCGAAGTCGCGGACGTGGTGGGTGACCGCGTTGAGTTCGGGGCAGCCGGCCTGGATCTCCTTGAGGTCGACGGCATCATCGGCTGTCAGATTTGCGGGGTCGGTCATGATCCAGCGGACAATGCGGCGGGGCCGTGGAGCCGGGCGGGGCACGGGTGGTGCGGCGGTGGAGGCCTTGAAGGGACGGAGGTAGCGGCGGACGGTCTGGATGCTACTGGCGAAGCCCATGGTGACGATCTCCTGGTGGAGCTCGACCGTGGTGTGACAGCCCTCGTTCCATCGCTGATGGAGGTGGGGCTTGTACTCGTCCAGGATGGTGGAGCGGTTCGTCGCTTTGACCAGCAGTTCGTCGATGCTGGTGGCGCGGGCGAAGCGGCGCACGGTGGACCGGTCCAGCCGCAGTGTCCGGCAGATGTTCTCCAGCGTGCTGCCGCCCTCCAGGAGCTGTCGCACAGCGGTGTAGCGTTCCCTGGTCCGAGTCACCAGGCGGCGTTCGCGTCCGCAGACGTCGAGCATCCCGGCAGCCGGTTCCGGCGGCGGTGGCGTCAGCCAGATGTCGTCGCTTGTCGGCGGGGCTGCCCGTACGGTGTTCTCGTACGCGGTCCGAGCGCAGGCGTGGTGGGCAGCGACGGTCTTTTCCACGGCCTCGCCGAGGTTGTGCCACAAATGCCAGGCGTCGGCGACCTGCACCGCTTGCGGGGCTCCGCTGCGGGCGCCCTCGGCATAAGCCCCGGCCCGGTCCCGGCAAATGATCTCCACTTCCGGGTGGCCCTTCAGCCATGCGGCCAGCGGTTCGGCATCCCGGCCGGGCAGCACGTCCACCGGGCGCCGTCTCTCCAGGTCCACCAGGATCGTGGCGTACGAGTCGCCCTTCCGGAGCGCGAAGTCGTCGACACCGAGCACGCGGATCTGCCCGACGGGTTCTTCCGGCGTGGCGCGGACCAGGCGTAACAGGGTGTCCTTGGCGACGCGCAGGCCCAGCACCCCGGCCAGACGGGCACCCGCGCGGCCTGCCAGCGCGAAAGCGATCGAGGTCAACTGCTCACGCATCAGTGGCGTGTAGCGGGCATGCGGGCTCGTCAGCCCCGCAATCTGCTCGGCGAACGTCACCGCCCGACACGCCGGGTTCGAGCACTTGAACCGCCGCACCAGCAGCTCGATCACCACCCTGGCGCCACCGGCCGCCGCGTCCAGGAGCCGCCGCATGTACCGGCCGTGCACGCGGTCCGACGCACTACCGCAGTGCGGACAGTCCGCACCCGCCGAGCGGGCCCGCGCATGCATCGTGACCACCCCGGCCGCAGCCCGCTCGACCAACTCCACCACGACACCAGCCAGATGAGGCAACAACACCTCAAAACTCCGCGAAGAACACGCGAGCCATAATCACAGACGCCACTGACACCGGCAGCGTCACAAGATCAGCGCCAGAGCCGGTAATTCCCCAGGCCCTGACTGTGTGAGGGGCTAGGTTGGCGAGCATGGAGACCCGGGGGCGGACGTATCAGTATGTGGGTCCGGCCGAGCTGAAGGAGCTCGTCCGGGCGGGTGGCGAGGGCCGGAGCATGCGATCGGCGGTGGACTTCGGCATGTGGGCCTCCGAGCGGACCCCGGATGAGCTGGCCGAGCCGTTCACCTTCGTCGTCGATGCCAGCGGGGTGTTGCGACTGGCTCCGCGCCGCAGCGAGCACGTGGTGTGCGCCGGCGGCGACGAGGTCCTGAGCGCCGGCGAGATGAGCTTCCATGAGGAGTCCGGGCGGTGGGAGGTCGAGGAGGTCAGCAACCAGTCGACCGGATACTGCCCGGACGTCATCTCATGGCCGGCCGTGGCCGAGGCCCTGGACCGGATCGGGGTCCAGCGCCCGACCGGCTTCACCCACGAGGTGGTCTTCCGCCGCTGCCGCTCCTGCCGGGAGCTGAACATCGTGCGGGACGAGGACTTTGTCTGCGTCTTCTGCGGCGAGGACCTGCCTCGGGAGTGGAACGTCGCCGAGCTGGATCGCTAGGCAGTGTCGTCAAAGTGATCTTGGCTAGTGGATCATGGTGTGGTGATACGTCGCCATGAACTCTCCGATGCCGAGTGGGGCTTGGTGGAGC
>NZ_JBIUSS010000007.1:0-79787 GCF_044741445.1 Kitasatospora sp. NPDC088160
GGTTACATTCCGAACCCGGAAGCTAAGCCTTACAGCGCCGATGGTACTGCAGGGGGGACCCTGTGGGAGAGTAGGACGCCGCCGAACAATCATTCGAGAGAAGCCCCCGCCGGGTGAACCTGGCGGGGGCTTTTCTGTTGTAGGGTCAACGTGCATTGTCGTCACACGGGACAGGAGGCCCCCGGGTGGAGGTCCAGGAGACGCGGGTCCAGACCGATCGCGTCCTCACCATCCCCAACCTGCTCAGCATGGGCCGGCTGGTCGGTGTTCCGCTTTTTCTCTGGCTGATTCTCTGGCCGGTTTTCGACGGCCCCAACAACGATGGTTGGGCGCTGCTGATCCTGATGCTGAGCGGTGTCAGCGACTACCTCGACGGGAAACTCGCGCGGCGATGGGGGCAGGTCAGCCGGGTGGGGCAGCTGCTCGATCCGCTGGCCGACCGGCTCTACGTGCTGTCCACGTTGGTCGGTTTGACCTGGCGTGAGTTTCTTCCGTGGTGGGTGACGGCGATTCTGCTGGCCCGGGAAGTGTTTATCGGTGCGCTGCTGCCCATTTTGAACCGGCACGGTTACGGGCCGCTTCAGGTGAGTTTTCTGGGGAAGGCCGCGACCTTCAATCTGATGTACGCGTTTCCGCTTCTCCTGCTCGGCAGCGTGGACAGCTGGATCGCTCGGCCGGCCGAGGTGGTGAGCTGGGCCTTCATCTGGTGGGGGACCACATTGTACTGGTGGGCCGGTATTCTTTACGCGGTTCAGGCCCGGCGGATCACCCGTGCGGGCTCGACGGGCTCCGCGTCCGCAGTCTGAGACGTGATCTGAGAGAAGTCCCACGCCGTATCGGTGCGTCGGACGATACCTTCCGGGTAGGGATCCCTCTGGAACGGTTTGATGGACCTCTGTAGGTCCACCACCGCAAAGGAGGACGCACCCGTAATGAAAGCCGTTGTCATGGCAGGGGGCGAAGGAACCCGACTCCGCCCGATGACCTCCAGCATGCCGAAGCCGCTGCTTCCGGTCGCCAACAGGCCGATCATGGAGCACGTGCTTCGGCTGCTGAAGCGGCACGGCCTCTCCGACACCGTCGTCACCGTCCAGTTCCTGGCCTCACTGGTCAAGAACTACTTCGGTGACGGCGAGGACCTGGGCATGCATCTGACCTATGCCCACGAGGAGACGCCGCTAGGTACCGCGGGGAGTGTCAAGAACGCCGAGGACGCGTTGAAGGACGACTCCTTTCTGGTGATCTCCGGTGACGCACTGACCGACTTCGACCTCTCGGAATTGATCGACTTTCACCGCAGCAAGAACGCGCTGGTCACCGTCTGTCTCACCAGGGTGCCGAATCCCCTCGAGTTCGGTATCACGATCACGGACGACGACGGACGGGTCGAGCGCTTCCTGGAGAAGCCGACCTGGGGGCAGGTCTTCTCGGACACTGTGAACACCGGTATCTACGTGATGGAACCAGAGGTCTTCGACTACGTCGCGGCAGGTGAGTCCGTCGACTGGTCGAGTGACGTCTTCCCGCAATTGTTGAAGGAGGGCAAGCGGGTCTACGGCTACGTCGCCGAGGGCTACTGGGAGGACGTGGGCACCCACGAGAGCTACGGCAAGGCCCAGGCGGACGTCCTGGAGGGCAAGGTCGACGTCGAGCTCGACGGGTTCGAGATCTCGCCGGGCGTCTGGGTGGCCGAGGGCGCGGAGGTGGACCCGGAGGCCGTGCTGCGTGGGCCGCTGTACATCGGGGACTACGCCAAGGTCGAGGCCGGCGTCGAGATCCGCGAGCACACCGTGCTCGGCAGCAACGTGGTGGTCAAGCGCGGGGCCTTCCTCCACAAGGCGGTCGTGCACGACAACGTCTACATCGGGCCGCAGAGCAATCTGCGCGGCTGCGTGGTCGGAAAGAACACCGACGTGATGCGGGCCGCCCGGATCGAGGACGGCGCGGTGATCGGGGACGAGTGCCTGATCGGCGAGGAGTCGATCATCGGTGCGAACGTCCGGGTCTATCCGTTCAAGACCATCGAGGCCGGCGCCGTTGTCAACACGTCGGTGATCTGGGAGTCCCGCGGCCAGGAGCACCTGTTCGGCGTGCGTGGCGTGTCGGGGATCCTGAACGTCGAGATCACCCCGGAACTGGCCGTGCGGTTGGCCGGCGCGTACGCCACGACCCTGAAGAAGGGGGCGACCGTCACCATTGCGCGTGACCACTCGCGTGGTGCGCGTGCGCTCAAACGGGCGATGATTTCGGCGCTCCAGACGTCGGCCATAGACGTCCGCGACCTGGAGAACGTGCCGATGCCGGTGGCCCGGCAGCACACCGCGCGAGGGAGTGCGGGCGGGATCTTCCTGCGGACCACGCCGGGGGTGCCCGACTCTCTGGACATCCTCTTCTTCGACGAGCGCGGGGCCGATCTCTCGCAGGCCGGCCAGCGCAAGCTGGACCGCGTGTACGCGCGCCAGGAGTACCGGCGGGCCTTCCCCGGTGAGATCGGGGACCTGACCTTCCCGTCCAGCGTCTTCGACTCCTACGCGGGCAACCTGCTGCGGGCCGTCGACACCACCGGGGTCCGGGAGGCCGGACTGAAGGTGGTCGTGGACACCGCGCACGGCAGCGCCGGCCTGGTTCTGCCGAGCATCCTCGGACGGCTCGGAGTGGAGGCGCTCACCGTCTCCAGCGGGCTGGACGAGGCGCGGCCGACGGAGGACGCGGAGGAGCGGCGGGCCGGGCTGGCCAGGCTCGGTGAGCTGGTGGCCTCCTCCCGGGCGGCCTTCGGCGTCCGCTTCGACCCGGTCGGCGAGCGGGTCGCGTTCGTCGACGAACTGGGCCGGGTGATCGACGACGACCGGGCGTTGCTGGTGCTGCTGGACCTGGTCGCGGCAGAACGGCGCAGCGGGCAGGTGGCGCTGCCGGTGACCACGACCCGGATCGCCGAGCAGGTCGCCGCGTACCACGGCACCCAGGTCATCTGGACCACGACGACGCCGGACGACCTGGCGAAGGCGGCCGCCACCGAGGGCACGGTGTTCGGTGGGGACGGGCGCGGCGGGTTCGTGGTGCCGGAGTTCAGCGGAGTGCTGGACGGGGCCGCGGCCTTCGTGCGGTTGGTCGGCCTGGTGGCGCGGACCCAGCTCACGCTGAGCCAGATCGACGCGCGCATCCCGCAGGCGCACATCCGTCGTCGGGACCTGGCGACGCCGTGGGCGGCCAAGGGGATGGTGATGCGCTCGGTGGTCGAGGCGGCCGGCAGTCGGCGGCTGGACACCACCGACGGCGTCCGGGTCGTCGAGGCGGACGGGCGCTGGACGCTGGTGCTGCCGGACCCGGCCGAGGCGACCACCCACCTGTGGGCAGAGGGTCCGGACGACGAGGCCACGGAGGCGCTGCTGGACGAGTGGGCGGCGGTGGTCGACGGGGCCGGGAGGTGACGACACCGGCCTGATCGTCCGACGGTCCTGACGGTCGGGGCGCGCGGCATGGTCCGCGCGCCCCGCTGTCCGTTTTAACACTGTTCGCAATGATCCGTCACTTTGTGTCGTGTGTGCAGCTCAAGGGGTGTGCGCGGGCCCCTTCGCCGACGTGGGACGATGGTCCGCATGCCAGCGACGCCGACGCCGAGTGCCCCGAACGGACGGTACAACCGCCCGGACGCCTCGATGTCCCTGCTGACCAACGTCATGGACCACAGCCTCGACGAGGGCTACGCCGAGGCGGCCGCGGCGCGGGGCGGAGACCACGACAGCCGGATACCCAGGACGGCCCGAGGCCTGCTCACGCTGGCCGCCGGGCTGGCGTTGGTCGGGGTCGTGGTGACGGTCGGCGCGGTGAACGCGCACAAGGCGGAGCCGACGCTGGCCAAGGAACGGGACGCGCTGATCCACCGGATCAACGACACCAACGGCTCGGCCGACCACCTCCAGCAGCAGGTCCAGGACCTGCGGCGCAAGGTCGAGAGCACGCAGCAGCAGGCGCTCGCCACGGGCGACGGCGACCAGGGAGGTCTGACCGGCGCGGTGGGCCTGGGCGAGGTCGCGGGGCCGGGCGTCAAGCTGGTCCTGGAGGACGCGGCGGGGACCGGCGGCGGGGGAAACGTCGACCCGCGGGCCGGGCAGGGCTTCTCCAACAGCGGCCGGCTACGGGACCGCGACCTCCAGTTGGTGGTGAACGGCCTGTGGGGATCCGGTGCGGAAGCCGTGGCGATCAACGGTCAGCGGCTCACCGCGCTCTCGGCGATCCGGGCTGCGGGAGAGGCGGTGCTGGTGGACAACCGACCGCTCGTCCCGCCGTACAACATCCAGGCGATCGGGGATGGGCCGAAGCTGCTCACCGCCTTCGAGAACGACATGGCCGGGCAGTACCTGCGGCTGCTCCAGGAGAAGTACGGCATCAAGTCGACCATGTCCGCGCAGAAGAGCCTGACGCTGCCGGCCGCGGTGGGCGTGACGCTGCGGACCGCCCAGCCGGTCACGCCCGAGCCCTCGCCCCCGGCGTCCCCGTCGGCGGCTTCGGTCACCCCGACGCCGTCACCCACCGCCGGAACCTCCGGGAGCCCGAGCGCGTCCGTTTCACCGTCTGCGGGCAGCACCGGTCGGCGTACGCCGAGCGGGTCCGCGAAGACCACGACAGCCCACTCGTCCACGACGGCCCCGACCGGGTCGTCGTCCGCAGGGACAGGAGCAGCTAGACCGTGATTGCCGTACTGGGTCTCGTGATCGGGGTGGTCGTCGGACTCTTCGTCCAGCCCGAGGTGCCGGACGCCGTCGTGCCGTACCTGCCGATCGCGGTGGTGGCGGCGCTGGATGCCGTGTTCGGCGGCGTCCGGGCGATGCTGGACGGGATCTTCAACGACAAGGTGTTCATCGTCTCGTTCCTGTCGAACGTGGTGGTCGCGGCACTGATCGTCTTCCTCGGTGACCAGCTGGGCGTCGGCTCGCAGCTGTCCACGGGTGTGGTCGTCGTCCTCGGCATCCGCATCTTCTCCAACGCGGCCGCGATTCGGCGCCATGTCTTCCGCGCCTGAGCCGGGCCGCGGGGCGGCGGAGGAGCACGCGGACGGCGGCGGGAAGGCGTCGGAGCGGGCTGCCGAGGCGCCGGGGCCGGAGTCGGCGGCCGAGGCGGGCCCGGTCGAGCCGGTGGACGGGGCCGGGGAGGTCCAGCGCGCCGAACCGGCCGAGGAGCCGGGGAGGGCCGAGGGGCCCGTGGCGGCGGTGGGGGAGCCCGAGGAACAGGCTGCGGCGAAGTCTGACGCTAAGCCTGAGCTTGATGCGGAGGCGGCGCCCACGCCCGCGGTGCGGCTCGCGAAGGCCGCAGCGCCTGCGCCCGTGCCTGCGTCTGAGCCCGAGCCTGAGCCCGTGGTGGAGCCGGCCGCCCTGGACCGCGGTGCGGGACGGCGGCGCCTCAAGGCAGCCCTGTGGCCGCCGCGGATGTCGCGCGGGCAGCTGGTGGTGGCGCTGCTGCTGTTCTCGCTCGGTCTGGGGCTGGCGATCCAGGTGCGGTCGACCAACGACCACCACAGCCAGCTCCGCGGGGCCCGCCAGGAGGACCTGGTGCGCATCCTCGACGAACTGGACAGCCGTCAGCAGCGTCTTCAGCAGGAGAAGGCGGAGTTGGAGCAGTCCCTGGCCAAGTTGGAGAACAGTTCCAACCAGGCCAAGGAGGCCCAGGAGCAGACCAGGAAGAAGGCGACGGAGCTCGGCGTGCTCGCCGGTACCGTCAAAGCCACTGGTCCGGGCATCGTACTCACGGTCGATGATCCCCAAGGGCAGGTGAAGGCAGATATGCTGCTGGACACCCTGCAAGAACTTCGAGCGGCAGGGGCGGAGGCGATTCAGATCAACGATGTGCGCGTGGTGGTCAACACCTACTTCACCGACGTGTCGGGCGGCGGGGTGCAGATCGACGGGAAGAAGGTCTCGCAGCCCTATCGGTTCACCGTCGTGGGGAACCCGCAGGATCTGACACCCGCGCTGAACATCCCGGGGGGTGTCGTCCGTACTCTGGAGAGTCACCAGGCGCGGGCGACGATCACCCAGCAGCAGAAGGTGGTCGTGGACGCCCTCGTGGATCTGAAGACGCCGCAGTACGCCAAGCCGGCTTCGAAGTGACGGGGCGCCCGACGAACGGCCCGTCACCTGCGGGCGGCACCCGGTGCGGGGCGCCGCCGTCGCGTGGGCGAGACTGGGTCGTACCAGCACGCACCGGAGCACCAACAGCAGTACCAACCGTCGGAGTACCACTCCAGCAGGCCCGATCCGCAACCGGGCCCGCAGTCTGTCCGAGGTTCTCACCCTGCCCCGCGGGCGGGTCTGTCACACGCAAGGGGATTCGCCCGTGAGTTTCTTCTCGAAGTTGTTCGGTCGTAACAAGGGCCGTGGCGCGGCCTCCGTCGAGGCGCCGACCGCGCGGCACCGCCGGCCCGAGGACGAGGCCGCCGTGCCGGGCATGCGCCCCGCTCCAGAGGGGGCGCCGTACGCCGAGCAGCAGCTGTTCCGGGACGGCGCCGCCGCCCAGTACGCAGGGAATCCGGTGGGCTACGGCGCGTCGGTTGACCCTTCCGGCGACCCGCGCATAGGTTTCCAGTCAGGACCCTCAACCTCTGGTGGAGGGTTTGCCCCCGATCCGTACGCCGGGCACAACCCGTCGGGTGTGCCGCGCCAGGAGGCTGTGAACATGGCTGGCCCCACTCCGTGCCCCAGGTGCGGCAACCAGAACCCGTCATCGGCCCGGTTCTGCTCCAACTGCGGTACGGCCCTGCGCGGTGGCCTGCTTCCGGAGGGGGCGGCGGAGACCACGTCGACCATCTCCATCTCCGGCCTGGAGTCGTACGACCCCAACACCACGACCGGCACCGGCGCGACGCCGGCCCTGTCGGCCGAGGTGCTGTCGGCGATCGACGCGCTGCCGCCGGGCTCGGCCCTGCTGATCGTCCAGCGCGGTCCGAACTCGGGCAGCCGCTTCCTGCTGGACTCGGACGTCACCACGGCCGGCCGTCACCCGCAGGGCGACATCTTCCTGGACGACGTCACGGTCTCGCGGCGCCACGTGGAGTTCCGTCGGACGCAGGCCGGGTTCAGCGTCGCGGACGTCGGCAGCCTCAACGGCACCTACGTCAACCGGGAGCGGATCGACGAGGTGTCGCTGAACAACGGTGACGAGGTGCAGATCGGGAAGTACCGGCTGGTGTTCTTCGCCGGCCACAACCGGGGGTACTGAACCCAACGTCGGTAGGAGCCCGAGTGAGTACGAATACCCCTTCATCTTCTCTCGGGGCGGCCACCCCCGCATCGTCCGGTCCGCACGCGGACCGCGGCGCGCGCGGGGTGGTCGCGGGCCCCAGGCAGCCGGTCCGCCCGGACCGGCCGGGTGGGCGGCGGCGCGGCGGTGACGAGCTGCTGAGCATCGGCGCGGTGTTGACCTTCCTGCGCGACGACTTCCCCGAGGTCACCATCTCCAAGATCAGGTTCCTGGAGGCGGAGGGGCTGGTCGAGCCGCAGCGCACGCCCTCGGGGTACCGCAAGTTCAGCCCGGCCGACGTCGAGCGGCTGGCCTACGTCCTGCGGATGCAGCGTGACCACTACCTGCCGCTGCGGGTGATCCGCGAGCACCTGGACGCCATCGAGCGCGGTGAGGCACCGCCCGCGCTGCCGCCCTCCGCCGACACCCGACCCGGGCCGGTGGAGGAAGCGGACCGGGAGCTGGGGGCCTCGGCCGACGTCCCGTCCGGAGTCCGGCTGGGGCGTGCCGAACTGCTGGCGGCCGCCGAGTCCGGTGAGCGCGAGCTGTCCGAATGGGAGTCCTACGGTCTGGTCGCGCCCGGTCCGGACGGCGGGTACGACGGCGAGGCGCTGCAGGTGGCCCGGCTGGTCGCGGAACTCGGCCGGTACGGGCTGGAACCGCGGCACCTGCGGGCCATGAAGGCCGCGGCGGATCGGGAGATCGCGCTGGTGGAACAGGTGGTGGCGCCACTGCGCCGGCACCGGAACCCGCAGACCAGGGCCCATGCCGAGGCCACCGCGCGGGAGCTGGCGACACTGTCCGTGCGGCTGCACGCGGCGATGGTCCAGGCCGGTCTGCGCAGCCGCGGATAGCGTCCCCGTGGGATTCCCGCGGGGCTCCTGCGGGGTGGCTGTCCAGACCCCGGGCGGTCGGCGTGCACCGCGCTGACCAGCGGCGTCGGCCCTGCGCTTTCATATCCGGGGCCTGAGCCATAGGGTTGCCTGTGTGAATGAGCTCGACGTCGTGGGTGTCCGAGTGGAGATGCCTTCCAACCAGCCGATCGTGCTGCTGCGGGAGGTCGGGGGCGATCGGTACCTGCCGATCTGGATCGGTCCCGGCGAGGCGACCGCGATCGCCTTCGCCCAGCAGGGCATGACGCCGGTCCGCCCGCTGACGCACGACCTGTTCAAGGACGTCCTGGAGGCGCTCGGGCAGCAGCTCACCGAGGTCCGGATCACCGACCTGCGGGAGGGCGTCTTCTACGCCGAGCTGGTCTTCACTGGCGGGGTCGAGGTGAGCGCCCGGCCGTCCGACGCGATAGCGCTGGCCCTGCGCACCGGCACGCCGATCTACGGGAGCGAGGAGGTGCTCGCCGAGGCGGGCATCGCGATTCCGGACGAGCAGGAGGACGAGGTCGAGAAGTTCCGCGAGTTCCTCGACCAGGTGTCGCCCGAGGACTTCGGGGGCAGCGGTCCGCAGTAGTGCGAACCGGATTTCCCTACAGGTCAGGCCGTTGTTTGGCTTGCCGTTTTGCCAAAAACCGTCGACCTACCCACACTAGGGGCACGAAAAACCACTCTCCTGAGTGATGTGGTTTGGCTGGCCCGGCGTGGCGATCGTTGACGGGTCATAGGGGACTGCCTACCGTCAGGAGTGGCTGTCCGGGTGACCGATGCCCGCAGTTCGGGTTGCCCGCAGCACCAGTGGACGGAGGCAGGCATGAGCAGCACCGGCGATGACACGGCCGTGGGAGGCCTGTGTGCCGTGCACCTGCCGCGCACCGCTCGCACCGTGACGGACCTGCCCCGGGTGGGCAGGTTCCCGGCCGTGCAGCCCGGTCAGCCCGCCATCGAGCGGCTGGCCCCGACGTCCGAACTGATCGGCTACCGCGGTCCGACGGCCTGCGCGGCGGCCGGCATCACGTACCGCCAGCTGGACTACTGGGCCCGGACCGGACTGCTGGAGCCCAGCGTCCGTTCGGCGTACCCGGCCACCAGCCAGCGGCTCTACAGCTTCCGCGACATCCTGCTGCTGAAGATCGTGAAGCGGCTGCTCGACGCGGGCGTCTCGCTGCAGAACATCCGGGTGGCGGTCGCCCATCTGCAGGCGGCCGAGCAGGGCGACCTGGCCGGGATGACGCTGATGTGCGACGGCGCGACGGTGTACGAGTGCACCACGCCGCAGCAGGTGGTGGACCTGCTGAAGGGCGGTCAGGGCGTGTTCGGCATCGCGGTCGGAGCGGTCTGGCGGGAGCTGGAGCTGACGCTCGGGCGGCTGCACGCGGAGCGCACCGACACCGGCGAGACGCTGGTCGGCCACGACCCGTCCGACGAGCTGGCCCAGCGGCGCAACCGGGCGGTCTGAACGCAGAACTGACGAGGCCGCGGGCCCGGACGGGGAACCGTCCGGGCCCGCGGCCTCGTGGTTGCGCCTGGTGAGGCGATCGAGGGAGGACACGTGGGGTTCGGCACCGGGATAGCGGGTCTGCTGCGGCGTCGGGGCGGGCTGCTGAAGGTCCGGTTTCGGCGGCGGTCCGTGCAGCGCAGGGCCTTCCAGACGGCGACGGTGCTCTGCTCGCTGGCGCTGGCGCCGAGCGCGTGGCTGTGGTGCTCGGCCGGGGACCGGGTCGGCACGGTGGCCGGCGTGCCGTCCGCGCCGGTCGCGGTGGTCTTCGGCGCCGGGCTGGACCAGGGCAAGCCGTCGCCGTACCTGGAGCACCGGCTGAAGGCGGCGCTGGACCTGTACCGGGCGGGGAAGGTGCAGGCGATCCTGGTGACCGGCGACAACGGCCGGGACAGCTACGACGAGCCGGACGCGATGCGGACGTACCTGATCGAGCACGGGGTGCCGGCGGTCCGGGTGGTGGGCGACTACGCGGGCTTCGACACCTGGAACTCCTGCACCCGGGCCCGGCGGGTCTTCGGGGTGGAGCGGGCGGTGCTGGTCAGCCAGGACTTCCACGTCCGCCGGGCGCTGGCCCTGTGCGAGGCGGCGGGCATCGACGCGTACGCGGTCGGGGTGCCGGAACCGCACGACGGCACTTGGCTGTACGGCGGGCTGCGGGAGATCCCCGGGGCGGGCAAGGCGGCGGTCAACGCCTGGCTGCGGCCGGACCCGCTGTTCCTCGGCCCCCGGGAGGACGGCATCCCGAAGGCGCTGGCGGACGCCGCGCAGCGCTAGGGCCTGCTCGGGTTCGTACGCATTGTCGGACCCCTGCGGGATGATCGGCGGGTGCGATCACTGCCGAGCATCATCCACCTCGACATGGACGCCTTCTTCGCGGCGGTGGAGCAGGCGGCCAAGCCGAGCCTGCGCGGCAAACCGGTGGTCGTCGGCGGGCTCGGCGGGCGCGGGGTGGTCTCCACCGCCTCGTACGAGGCGCGGAGGTTCGGGGTGCACTCGGCGATGCCGATGGCGCAGGCGCGCCGGCTCTGCCCCAACGCGGCCTTTCTGAGCGGCCGGTTCGAGGCCTACAGGCAGGTCAGCGAGCTCGTGATGGGTCTGCTGCGCGAGCTGTCGCCGCTGGTGCAGCCGCTCAGCCTGGACGAGGCCTTCGTCGACCTGGAGGCCGGCCCCTACGGTCCGGTGCTGGCGGAGTCCGACCACGAGACCGGGGAGCGGCTGGTGCTCGCCCTGGCGGAGGACCTGCGGGCGGACATCCAGCGGCGCACCGGGCTGACCGGGTCGGTCGGGGCGGCCGGATCCAAGCTGATGGCGAAGATCGCCTCCGAGCAGGCCAAACCGGACGGGCTGGTGCTGATCGAACCCGGGCAGGAACGGACCGTGCTCGGCCCGATGCCGGTCCGGGCGCTGCCCGGGATCGGGCCGGCCACTGAACAGGTGCTGCGGCGGGCCGGACTGAACACCGTGGCGGACCTCGCCGAGGCGGGGGAGGGCGAACTGGTGCAGCTGCTCGGGCGGGCGCACGGCGCGGGTGTGCACCAGATGTCGATAGGGCTGGACGACCGGCCGGTGGTGGCCGACCAGGACGCCAAGTCGGTCTCGGTGGAGGACACCTTCGAGGTGGACCTCGCCGACCGGGAGCGGGTGCTGCGCGAGGTGGAGGTGCTGGCCGCCCGGTGCGTGCGGCGGCTGCGCGCGGCCGGGCGCTCGGGGCGGACGGTGGTGCTCAAGGTCCGGCGGTTCGACTTCTCGACGCTGACCCGTTCGGAGACGCTGCGCGGGCCCACCGACGACGAGGCGGTGGTCATCGAGACGGCGCGTCGGCTGGCCTCCCAGGTGGACATCACCGGCGGGGTGCGGCTGCTCGGGGTGGGGGTCGCCCAGCTGGCCGACTACACCCAGGAGGACTTGTTCGCGCAGGCCCTGCGGGAGGAGGCGGCCGAGCACGCGGAGGCGGAGGTCGAGACGGCCGAGGAGGAACCGGAGGCGGTCGCGCCGCGCCGCTGGATGCCCGGGCAGGACGTCCGCCATACCGAGCTGGGGCCCGGGTGGGTGCAGGGCAGCGGTGTCGGGCGGGTCACCGTGCGGTTCGAGACGCCGTGGAGCGGGCCGGGGCGCATCCGGACCTTCGCGGTGGACGATCCGGCGCTGGAACCGGCCCGTCCGCTGCCGCTTTGGGGGGCCGAGGGGCCGGAGGAGACGGGGGCGCCCGGGGAGAGGGAGGCGCCGGAGGAGACGGGGGCGCCGGGGGTGTGAAACGCGAAGCGGCCCCGACCGGTGGGGGGGAGTACCGGTTGGGGCCGCATACCGTGCCGGACTTCGTGCGGTCGTGATGCCCTCGCGACCGTCCGAAGGCCGGGCCGCCGCGCCCTGTCCCTGAGCGCGGCGGCCGGACGCCTGGTCAGGCGTCGGTCTTGGCCAGCTCGGGGCTGGAGTTCCGCTCGGCCGTGCCGCCCGAGGCGACGACGGTGGCGGCCGGCTTGACGCCGCGGATCAGGAACGGGACGACGCCGGCGACGGCGCAGACGACGGCCGCGGCCCAGAACGCGTGCTTGTAGGCGTCCAGCGTGGGCAGCAGCAGCGGGATCTGCGGCGGCAGCTTCATGGTGTCGCCGGTCAGGATGGCGGCCATCACGGCGGTGCCGATCGCGCCACCGACGGTGCGCAGCACGGCGTTCATGCCGTTGGCGATGCCGCTCTGCTCCACCGGGACGGCGCCGTTGATGTAGGCCGGCATCGCGGAGAACGCCAGGCCGATGCCGAGGCCGAAGATCGCCGAGGAGGTGTAGATGTCGCCCTCGTGGCTGTGCCGCACGGCCAGGTAGGCCATCGCGACGGCACCCAGGACGCCACCGAGGACCAGCGGCAGGCGCGGGCCGCGGCGGGCGATCAGCATCGCGCCGACCGGAGCCGCCACCATCGAGCCGATCGCGGACGGCAGCAGCAGCAGACCGGCATGCAGGACGGTCGCGGTGAAGCCGTAGTGGGTGAGCTTCTCCGGGGTCTGGGCGAAGTTGCTGATCACCATGAACGAGCCGTACATGCCGAAGCCGATCAGCAGGCCGGCCAGGTTGGTGAAGGCGACGGCCGGACGGGACATCATCTTCATGTCCACCAGGGGGTGCGCGACCTTGGTCTCGATGACCCCCCAGATCAGGGCGACGACGGCGGCCACGGCGAACAGGCCGAGGGTCTTGGTCGAGGTCCAGCCCCAGTGGTTGCCCTGGCTGACCGCGACGAGCAGCGCGGAGAGCCAACCGGCCAGGGTGAGGGCGCCGAGCGGGTCGGCGCCGCCCTCCTTGTCGGTGACCGGGTCGGACGGGACGCGGAACGCGACCAGGGCGACCGCGATCAGGCCGAAGACCAGGCCCATCCAGAAGATCGACTTGTAGCTCCAGTGCTCCAGCAGGAGACCGGTCGCGACCAGGCCGAGGCCGGAGCCGACACCCATCGAGGCACTGATGGCGGCGACGCCGCCGGTCACCTTCTGCTTGGGCAGCTCGTCGCGGACGATGCTGATCGCCAGCGGTAGCACGCCACCGCCGGCGCCCTGAAGGACGCGGGCGACGACCAGCCAGGTGAAGGAGTGGGTGCTGACCGCCAGTGCCGAGCCGGCGACCAGACCGGCCAGCGAGATCAGCAGCATCGGCTTACGGCCCCGGAGGTCGCCGAAGCGGCCCAGCAGGGGAGTCAGCACGGCGGCGGAGAGCAGGTTGGCGGTCATGAGCCAGGTGACGCTGGACGCGGAGACGCTCAGTTCCTTGGCCAGCGAGGGCAGGATCGGGACGACCGCGGTCTGCACCACGCTGAACGACAGCATCGCCAGGATGAGGGCCGGCAGGACCCGGGCGCTGCTCTGCTTCTCGGCCGCGGTGGTGGGCTGTGGTGCCTCACTCACGGTTGCTTCCTCCCGTACATAGTGAATGAACTGAAGTAACCATGCCGGGAGATACTTCAGAGTGTCAAATATCCATTGGTGACGCTTTGGCAAAATCGAAGGATTCCGGCCGGGCGGCGACCGGGACGAGGCATGCCGAGGGCCCCGGACCGATGGGTCCGGGGCCCTGGGGCGAGGGGTCAGGCGAACGGGCGCAGCACGGCCGGGCGGGGGGCCTCGGCCGCCGGCGTGGCCACCGGGGTCGCCGGGGCGGCGGCGGTGTTGTCGTGGATCTCGACGTGCTCGCGGCGCAGCTCGTCCCGGATCACCTCCTCGGCGGTGTAGCGCTCCACCACCAGGCGGACCCGCTCGATCGGGGTGAGGTACTTGCGGACCACCGGGCGCTCCTCGCGCAGGGTGACCTCCTCCACCGCCTCGGCGATCTCCTTCTCGGTGAGCGAGGCGCGCTCGGCCTCGCTCACCGGCATCCGCTCCACCCGGACGCGCTCGCGGACCACCGGGACGCGGCGCTCGACCTGCTCGCTGGTCACGTACTTGCGCAGCTTCGCGGTGCCCACGATGTGCCAGTCCGTGGTGATGTCCAGGCGCTCCTCGCGGCAGGTGATCTCCACCGGGCCGTTGGGGGACGACGGGGCCGGACCGGTCGAGCGCTCCGAGGCCGGCGGGGCCACGGCCGAGTTCGTGGTCGCGGTGGTCGTCACGATCGGGGCGGGCTGCGGCTTGGGCTCGGTCGTCGTGGGGGCGGCCGCGGGTGCGGGGGTGTTGAGGGTCCGCACGCTGACCTCCGTCGCGGTGCCGGTGGGGTCGGCAGGGGTGGTGGTCGGGGCGGGGTCGAGGGAGTGGAAGGCGATGGGCTTCACGGGCTCGGCCGCCGAGGTGGTGCCGAAGTCGAGGTCGGGGCGTGCGGGTCGGCCGCCGTCCCGGCCGACCGGGCGGTCACTCTCGCGGCCGGCCGGCCGGTCACCCTCACGACTGGCGGGCCGGTCGCCGTCCCGACCGACCGGGAGGTCACTGTCCCGACCGACCGGGCGGCCGTTCGCCGGGGTGTCCAGGCCGTAGTAGCGGTAGAGCTGGAGCTCCTGGGCGGGCGACAGGTGCTGGCCGACGCCGAAGTCCGGCGACTCCTTCACCAGCGACTTGTCGTACGGCACCCGGAGCTCGTCGCCGGAGAACTCGCTGGTGGTGAGCGGGACGAAGGCGTCCCGGCCGAAGATGCCGGTCCGGACGGCTGCCCACTCCGGCTGGCCGGTGGCGTCGTCCAGGTAGACCTCGTCGACCGTGCCGATCTTGTCTCCGTTGCGGTCGACCGCCTTGTGGCCGATGAGGTCCCGGGGATCGATATCGGTTTGCACTCTTTCCTCCAGTGCGCTGCGCCTGCGGAACTCCCGCAGGACCGTGGCCGGAGCACCCGTTCCGCCTGCCACTTCACACCAAAGGCCATGAATCGGACGGGCGCGACCGGGGTGCGCCGGACGGGCTCCGGGCTGGACCGTCCGGGGGACGCGCGTAGACCCCGAGCGACCCGACGCGACCGTGATCAGGGGGCCTGCCGCTGGTACCCTGGGCGGCGACCGCCGAGCCCGCTCGGGAGAGTCCCCGGCCACGGAAAGCGCTGGTCGGGGCGCCGAAGGAGCAACTCCTCCCCGGAATCTCTCAGGCATCCGTACCGTGTGGGGTAGGTCACTCTGGAAAGCAGGGCAGGACCGTCGGCAGGGAGCCGACGGGCACCACCCTCACCGACGGTGCAAGCCGGCGGCGTGCCCACAGCGCGCCGTGCGGGTGAAGCTCTCAGGTCCCGATGACAGAGGGGGAGGCCTGTCGGGTTCGCCCGCCCGGGTCGAGCCGCTGTCCGCAGCGGCTCCGGCCGGTCGGCGTGCGCACCCCCGCCGGTCCGTGACCAGGAGGCCTCGACCACCATGAACGCCCAGCCGAACGCGGGACGCCCCACCGGCGCCTCGACCCTCACCGAGCTTGAGCTGGCCAGCCCCTTCGAGAACCGCCACATCGGCCCCGACGACGCCGCGCAGCAGAAGATGCTGGCGTCCATCGGCTACGGCTCGCTGGACGAACTCGCCGCCACCGCCGTTCCCGAGGCGATCCGCTCCATCACCGGCCTGGACCTGCCCGGCGGCCGCAGCGAGGCGCAGGTGCTCGCCGAACTGCGCGAGCTGGCGAGCCGCAACCAGGTGCTCCAGCCGATGATCGGCCTGGGCTACTACGGCACCTTCACCCCGCCGGTGATCCTGCGCAACGTCATGGAGAACCCGGCCTGGTACACCGCCTACACGCCGTACCAGCCGGAGATCTCCCAGGGCCGCCTGGAGGCGCTGCTCAACTTCCAGACCCTGGTCTCCGACCTGACCGGCCTGCCGACCTCCGGCTCCTCGCTGCTCGACGAGGGCACGGCGGCCGCCGAGGCGATGGCGCTCGCCCGCCGCGTCACCAAGGTCAAGGGCGGCGTCTTCCTGGTCGACGCCGAGACCCTGCCGCAGACCACCGCGGTGATCAACACCCGCGCGGTGCCGACCGGTGTCGAGGTCGTCGTCGCCGACCTGTCCGAGGGCATCCCGGCCGAGATCGCCGAGCGCGGCGTCTTCGGCGTGCTGCTCCAGTACCCGGGCGCCACCGGTGTGGTCCGCGACCTCACCCCGGTCATCGAGCAGGCGCACGGCCTCGGAGCGATCGTCGCGGTCGCCGCCGACCTGCTGGCGCTGACCCTGCTCGCCTCGCCGGGCTCGCTCGGCGCCGACATCGCCTGCGGCACCTCGCAGCGCTTCGGCGTGCCGATGGGCTTCGGCGGCCCGCACGCCGGCTACCTGTCGGTGCGCGCCGAGTACGCCCGCTCGCTGCCCGGCCGCCTGGTCGGCGTCTCGGTCGACGCCGACGGCAACCGCGCCTACCGCCTGGCGCTGCAGACCCGCGAGCAGCACATCCGCCGCGAGAAGGCCACCAGCAACATCTGCACCGCCCAGGTGCTGCTCGCCGTCATGGCCTCGATGTACGCCGTCTACCACGGTCCGGACGGCCTGGCCGACATCGCCCGCCGCACCCACCGCTACGCCGCCGCCCTCGCCGAGGGCCTGCGGGCCGGCGGCGTCGAGCTGCTGCACGGCGAGTTCTTCGACACCGTCACCGCCGTCGTCCCGGGCCGTGCCGCCGAGATCGCGGCCGCCGCCCGCGCCAACGGCGTCAACGTCCACCAGGACGGCGCGGACCGGATCTCGGTCTCCACCGACGAGACCACCACCCGCGAGCACCTCGCCGCCGTCTGGGCCGCGTTCGGCGTCCCCGCGGTCGAGGTCGCCGAGGGCGCCGACGCGCTGCCGGCCGCGCTGCTGCGCCAGGACGAGTACCTGACCCACCCGGTCTTCCACAGCCACCGCTCGGAGACCGCCATGCTGCGCTACCTGCGCCGCCTGTCGGACCGGGACTACGCGCTGGACCGCGGCATGATCCCGCTGGGCTCCTGCACCATGAAGCTCAACGCGACCACCGAGATGGAGGCCGTCACCTGGCCGGAGTTCGGCCAGCTGCACCCCTTCGCGCCGATCGAGCAGGCCCAGGGCTACCTCAGCCTGATCCGCGAGCTGGAGCGCCAGCTGGTCGAGGTGACCGGCTACGACGCCGTCTCGATCCAGCCGAACGCGGGCTCGCAGGGCGAGCTGGCCGGCCTGCTGGCCGTCCGCGCCTACCACCACGCCAACGGCGACACCCAGCGCGACGTCTGCCTGATCCCGTCCTCCGCGCACGGCACCAACGCGGCCTCCGCGGTGATGGCCGGCATGCGCGTGGTCGTGGTGAAGACCCTGGTCGACGGTGACGTGGACGTCGAGGACCTGAAGGCCAAGATCGAGCAGCACCGGGACAGCCTCTCCGTGCTGATGGTCACCTACCCCTCCACCCACGGCGTGTACGAGACCCAGATCACCGACATCTGCGCCCTGGTGCACGAGGCCGGCGGCCAGGTGTACGTGGACGGCGCCAACCTGAACGCCCTGGTCGGCCTCGCCAAGCCGGGCAAGTTCGGCGCGGACGTCTCGCACCTGAACCTGCACAAGACCTTCTGCATCCCGCACGGCGGCGGCGGCCCGGGCGTCGGCCCGGTCGCGGTGCGCGCCCACCTGGCGCCGTACCTGCCGAACCACCCGCTGCAGCCGGAGGCCGGTCCGGCCACCGGAGTCGGCCCGATCTCGGCGGCGCCGTGGGGCTCGGCGGCCATCCTGCCGATCTCCTGGGCGTACGTCCGGCTGATGGGCGGCGAGGGCCTCAAGCGCGCGACCCAGGTCGCGGTGCTGAACGCCAACTACATCGCCAAGCGGCTGGCACCGCACTTCCCGGTGCTCTACACCGGCCCCGGCGGGCTGGTCGCGCACGAGTGCATCATCGACCTGCGCCCGCTGACCAAGGAGACGGGCGTGACGGTGGACGACATCGCCAAGCGCCTGATCGACTACGGCTTCCACGCGCCGACGATGTCCTTCCCGGTGGCCGGCACGCTGATGATCGAGCCGACCGAGTCCGAGGACCTGCACGAGATCGACCGGTTCTGCGACGCGATGATCGAGATCCGGGCCGAGATCGACAAGGTCGGCTCGGGCGAGTGGGCGGCCGCGGACAACCCGCTGCGCAACGCCCCGCACACCGCCGCCGAGCTGGCCGGCGACTGGGCGCACGGCTACTCGCGGCAGGAGGCGGTCTTCCCGGCGGGCGTGAACCCGGCGGACAAGTACTGGCCGCCGGTCAGCCGGATCGACGGCGCGTACGGCGACCGCAACCTGGTCTGCTCCTGCCCGCCGCTGGAGGAGTACGGCGTCTGATCCGGACCGGACGTACGGCAGGGCCCCGACGGCACGTACCGTCGGGGCCCTGCCCGTTGTCGTCGTTCGGCGGCTGCCCCGCCGGTGCGGTCAGGCCGCGCGGGCGACGGGGCGGCGCGGCGCGATCACCCGGCCGTCGGGCAGCAGCTCTCCGGTGTCCTCGAACAGCACGACGCCGTTGCAGAGCAGGCTCCAGCCCTGCTCCGGGTGGCAGGCCACCGTGACGGCCGCCTCGCGGTCCTCGGACTCGGCCGACGGGCACTCAGGACGGTGCTGGCACATACGTACCCTCGCTTCGCTCTGCGATCCTCCCCCGTGGTGCGGCCGCCGGCGGAGCCGTCGGGAGCCGCCGCGGTAGCCGGATCCTGTCCGCGCGCCGACCAGGTGTGGACCGGCGCTCAAGTGGGTAGGACAGGTGGTCCTTCCACGCTGGTTCCCAGTGTCGGCATCTGTGGGGGCGCGCGCAGGGATTTCGTGACATGCGCCACAACTCCCGGGTAGAGATCACCCGTTCAGGTGGGTCCGGCGGGAGACGGCGCACCGATGGGTCAGCTGCGGCATGGCCCGAGGAGGTCAGGGCGGATGGCCCGTCCGGGTGGTTCGGGCGGGCGAGGGCGACGCGCACGCCGCCGGGCCCCCGGGTGGTGGCCCGGCGGCCCGGCGGCGTGGGGTCGGCTCAGGAGGAGCCGAGCAGCAGTGGCTTGGCGAGCGGCGCCCGGGTGAGCAGCGGCAGCAGCTCGCCGGCCGGGTAGGCGCGGTGCGCGGTGACGCCGAGCGGGGCCGGGGCCAGCGGGATCAGCTGGTCGGCGGCCGGGTCGGCGTCGGGGCCGTGCAGCCACAGTGCCGTCGCGTACTGCCCGGGGAAGGTCAGCAGCCGGGGCTGCTGGCGGGACCGGGAGCCCTGGGCGAGCTGCCAGGCCTGGCGCAGCGCCCGGACCGTCGAGTCGAGGTAGGGGCCGGCGGTGAAGTGCGAGAAGGTGTGGCCCTCGACGGCCTGGACGACCTCCGCGGCGGCGGCGACCTCGGCGCCGTCCTTGATCAGGAAGCGCCAGCCCGTCCGGCGGGCGGCGCGCAGCTCCGGGCGCGGCCCGTCCAGGACGTGGACGGCGAGCGGGTGCGCGGGGAGCAGCGGGCCGATCGGATGGCGCAGTGCTGCGGCGGCGGGTTGGCGCAGCGCGGTCTCCGAGTCGAGTGCGGCCAGGACGGCGCGCAGGGCGCTCGGCGGGGGCTGGGGGGTCTGCAGAGTCATGGCGGGGTCCGCCTCTCCGTGCGAGATCGGCGTGCGAGTGCGGCATACCGGCGTGGCGCGGCGTGTCATCGGTGACGGGACCTGGCCGTGTCCGGTTGTGCATGATCGCGGTGCCGGCGCGGTCGCCGCCGTCGACGAGGGTTTCGAGGCGGAGCGGGCCGGCCGGAGCGCAGTGCGAATTCTATCGAACAGGTGCGCAGGGTGACCTGTTTATCACAGGCGGTGGCGCCGGGCAAGTCGGCAGATCTGCTGAATATCCGTCAGTTTCCTTGCATTGCAAGCCAGTACGAGCATTCGGGTATCGATCTTCGAGGTGGGCATGATGCTTGCACGGTCGGGTCGGCCGGTGTCTCAGGAGGAGGGGACCGTGGGCGAGAAGGTCGTGGCGACTCGGGCTGATCTGGCGGACCGGCAGCTGTACCGGCGCAAGCTCCAGGCCTGCCTCGACGCGCTGGGGCGGATGCTGCGCGAGGACCGGTTCGACCGGCCGCGGGCGGTCATGGGCCTGGAGATCGAGCTCAACCTGGCCGACGAGGACGGCCTGCCGGCACTGCGCAACGCGCAGGTGCTGAGCGCGATCGGCTCCAGCGACTTCCAGACCGAACTGGGCCAGTTCAACGTCGAGGTGAACATCGTGCCGCACCGGCTGTGCGGGCACGTCTTCGAGGATCTGCGCGAGGAGCTCGAAACCGGGCTGCGCTACGCCGACCGGCGGGCCGCCGAGGCCGGTGCCCGGATCGTCATGGTGGGGATCCTGCCGACCCTGGAGCACGGTCACACCGGCCTGGACGCGATCTCCCACAACCCGCGCTACAGCCTGCTCAGCGACCAGATCCTGGCCGCCCGCGGCGAGGACATCGCGCTGGACATCGAGGGCGTCGAACACCTCCAGCTGGAGACCATCACCATGGTGGCCGAGGCCGCCGCGACCTCCCTGCAACTGCACCTTCAGGTGACCCCGGAACGCTTCTCCTCGGTGTGGAACGCGGCCCAGGCGATCTGCGGGGCGCAGCTCGCGCTCGGCGCCAACTCGCCGTTCCTGTTCGGGCGGGAGCTGTGGCGGGAGACCCGTCCGGTGCTGTTCCAGCAGGCCTGTGACACCCGTACGGCGGAACTCAAGGCGCAGGGCGTCCGGCCGATCACCTGGTTCGGCGAGCGCTGGGTGGACTCGGCGTACGACCTGTTCGAGGAGAACCTGCGGTACTTCCCCGCCCTGCTGCCGATCTGCGACGACGAGGACCCGCTGAAGGTGCTCGCCTCCGGCGGCGCGCCCCGGCTCGCCGAGATGCGGCTCCACAACGGCACGATCTACCGCTGGAACCGGCCGGTGTACGACATCGCGGGCGGGACCGCGCACCTGCGGGTGGAGAACCGGGCGCTGCCGGCCGGGCCGACGGTGGCCGACACGCTCGCGAACGCCGCCTTCTACTACGGGCTGGTCCGGGTGCTCGCCGAGCAGCCCCGGCCGGTCTGGACCCGGCTGCCGTTCGAGCGGGCCGACGAGAACTTCCGGCAGGGCGCCCGCTACGGCATCGACGCGGTGTTCCAGTGGCCGCGGGCGGGCCGGGCGGGCCGCGGCGGCGGGCTGACCACGGTGTCCGCCGTCGACCTGGTGCTCAACGAACTGCTGCCGATGGCCCACCAGGGCCTGGACGAGTGGGGCGTCGAGCCCGCCGACCGGGACCGCTACCTGGGGATCATCGAGCAGCGCTGCCTGCGCCGCACCAACGGCGCGGCCTGGCAGAGCGCGACCTTCCACCGGCTGCGCGAGCAGTACGGGATGGACCGCCCGGCCGCGCTCGCCGCGATGACCAGGCGCTACATCGAGCACATGCGCACCGGCGAGCCGGTGCACACCTGGCCGGTCGGGTAGCCGGACCGCTGTGTCAGGATGATCGCTCCGGCGGTCGGCCGACGGCCGGAGCGACGCCCGCCACGCTGGAGCCCCCGTGACCACCCTCCCGACCGCACCGGAGACCGCGAAGCCCACGCGCCGGCTGCTCGGCGTGGAACTGCTGATCGTCCTCGGACTCTCCCTCGGGGCCAGTGGCGTCAGCGCGCTGATCAGCTTCGCGGCCTCGCTCACCGAACCGATCCAACTCGGCCAGCAGGTCGCCACGTTGAACGGCTCGCGGGCGCCCGGCCGGCCCTGGCTGGACCTGGTGTGGCAGCTGTACTACATCGGGCGCGGGCTGATGCCGGTGGTGCTGGTCGGGTACCTGCTGGTGCGCGAGGGCGCCGCGCTGCGGGTGCTCGGCTTCGACCTCGGGCAGAAGCTGCGCGACCTCGGCCGTGGCGCCGCCGTGGCGGCCGCGATCGGCGGCTCCGGGCTGGTGCTGTACCTGGCCTCGCAGGCGGCCGGCTACAACCTGACGGTGGCGCCGTCCGGGCTGCCGGACGTGTGGTGGCGGATCCCGGTGCTGGTGCTCTCCGCGTGGCAGAACGCCGCCCTGGAGGAGGTCGTCGTCCTCGGCTACCTGCTGCGCCGGCTCGGGCAGCTGGGCTGGTCGTGGCCGGCGGCGGTGGTGGCGAGTTCGGTGCTGCGCGGCTCGTACCACCTGTACCAGGGGGTCGGCGGGCTGGTCGGCAACATGGTGATGGGGGCGGTGTTCTGCCTGCTCTACCGGCGCTGGGGGCGGGTGATGCCGCTGGTCGCGGCGCACGCGTTGATCGACACGGTGGCCTTCGTCGGGTACGCGCTGCTCGCCGGGCACGTCAGCTGGCTGCCGACCCCCTGAGCGGGAGGCGGCCGGCCGGGGTGCGCGGCGGCCGGGCGAGCAGGCGGTCGACGTGCCGACGCTCCAGGCCCGGGCCCGGGTCGATCGGCAGCAGCAGGCGGTCGCGGCGCCAGAGGGAGTTGCGGACCAGCCGCGGCGGGATGACGTCGTCCACCCAGGCGAACGGGCGGCCTGCGGCGTAGCGCAGCAGCGGGGCCCACTTGCGGGCCGAGAGCAGCTCCATCAGCGGGACGCGCGGGTCACCGGGCTGCGGGACGTCGCCGGTGAAGCGGACCAGCGGGAGGGCGGGCAGGCCGATCGCCGGGGCGATGTGCGCATTGGCGTGCTCCTCCCAGGTGGTGGCCCACACGAGTTCGTAGGTGCCGGCCAGCTCGCGCAGCCAGGCGCCGTGCCGGGCGGAGAGGAGCACCGAGTAGCCGAGCAGGGTGTGGGTGTCGAACCCGGCGTCCGGGTGCGGGCAGACCGGGTTGAGCACCCCGTCGACGTCCAGGAACAGCAGCGGCTTCGGCACCAGTGGCCCCCAGAGACGGTGGTGTGACTTACCTGGTCGGACGAACCTGGCGTACCAGTGGTTGCGTACGGCCGGGCGCACGCGGGGCGCACGGGGCGCTCACGGCGCGGCCACCGGCTCGGCGGCGGCCACCGGTGCGTCGACGGTGCTCCTGCGGGCCAGCCGGCGGACCTGAGGCTCCAGCAGCACGACCGCGCTGAGCACCAGGCAGACGACGGCGCAGGCCCACAGCGCGCCCGAGAGGCCGAGCACCGTGGCCGCCGGGCCGGCCAGCGCGATGCCGATCGGGGACAGCGAGAAGGAGCCGAGCTCGTCGTACGCGGCGACCCGGGAGAACATCTCCTCGGGGATCTCCTGCTGGAGCGCGACCATCCAGTTGACGCCGAAGACGGTGACGCCGACCCCGGACAGGAACATCGCGAGGGCGAGCAGCGGCAGCGGCGCCTCCGCCGCCAGCGCCAGGGCGGGCACGCCGAACAGGAACACCCCCCAGTTGCCGACCAGCAGGATCCGGCGGGGCCGCCAGCGGGCCATCAGCACGCCGGTCACCACCAGCCCGACGCCGTAGGCGGCCATCGCCAGGCCCCAGTCGGACGCCCCGCCGAGGCGCTCCTTGGCGACCGTCGGCCCGTACACCGACTCGACCGCGCCGATGCAGGCGACCAGGACGGAGAACTGCGCCACGACCACCCAGAGCCAGCGGCGGGAGGCGAACTCCCGCCAGCCCTCCCGCAGATCGCGCAGCATGCTGTGGCCCTGCGGGGCGGGCGCCTGCTCGGCCTCCAGGAAGAACCGGAGCGAGGCGGCGACCAGGAAGCAGGCGCCGTCCAGGGCGAGCACCCAGCCGGGGCCGACGGCGGCGGTGAGCGCGCCGCCGAGCGCGGCGCCGCCGATCTGGGAGGCGTTCTGGCCCATCCGGAACACCGAGAAGGCCCGGGCGGCGTGCTCCGGGGCGACGGCCTGCAGCATCATGCCGCCGGAGGCGGGGGAGTAGAGCGCGTACCCGGCGCCGCCGGCGGCGGAGAGCAGCATCAGCTGCCAGAGCCGGATGTCCCCGGCCAGCACCAGTGCCGCCAGGACGACCTGGGACAGGCCGCTGAACAGGTTGGCGGCGACCATGAGGTGGTGCCGGGGCATCCGGTCGGCGAGGGCACCGCCGACCACCAGGAGCAGGACGGTGGGCAGCAGCCGGGCGGCGGTGACGTAGCCGACCTCGGACGTGGTGCCGCCGTGGCCGAGCACGGCGAAGGCCGTGGCGATGGGGGCACCGGCGTTGCCGAGGCCGCTGACCACGGTGGCGGCGGTCTGGATGCGGAAGTTGCGGCTCGCCCAGGCGAGGCGGCGGGGGCGCGGAGGTCGGGTCGGCACCTGGAGACTATGGCCGCGGCTCGTACGGCTGTCCAACGGGTTTTCATGGTTGGGACGGGCTCAGCCCAGGTGGCCCCAGAGGAAGGTGAGGGTGCGGCGCCAGGCGGTCGCGGCCTGGAGCGGGTCGTAGGTGCCGAGCGGGTTCTCGTCGTTCATGAAGGCGTGGCCGGCCGGGTAGAAGTGGATCTCGGGGCGGACGTCGGTGGCCTCGCCGATCCGGATCGCGGCCTCGTCGACGGCGGCCATCGGGATCGAGCCGTCCAGTTCGCCGTAGTGCCCCAGGACGTGGGCGGTCAGGCCCCGGTAGTCGAAGTCCGGGTCGGGCGGGAGGCCGTAGAAGGGCACCACCGCGGCGACCCGGTCGCCCTCCCGGGCGGCCAGCAGCAGGGCGAAGCCGCCGCCCATGCAGAAGCCGACCACGCCGACCGCGTCGCCGACCACGCCCTCCAGGGCGAGCAGGTGGTCGACGGCCCCGGAGAGGTCCTCGACGGCCCGCTCGACCGGGAGTTCGCGGGTGAGCCGGGCCGCCTCGGTGCGGTCGTGGGTGGTGGCGCCGCCGAACAGGTCGGGGGCCAGCACGGTGAAGCCCTCGGCGGCGAACCGGTCGGCCATCGTCGCGACGTGCGTGGTGAGGCCCCACCACTCCTGCACCACCACCAGGCCCGGCCCGACGCCCTGGGGCGGGCGGGCCAGGTACCCGTGCGCGGTGCGGCCGTTGCTCGGGAAGGCGACGTTCTGCCGGGAGCCGCCCTGGTCAGGCATGGGTTCCTCGCGGTGGGTCGGGCCGGATGCGGCGGGGACTCGACGGGGGCGGGCTCAGCCCATCTCCTCCAGGGCGCGGCCCTTGGTCTCCTTGATGCAGAAGGCCACGAACGGGATGGAGAGCAGCGCGAAGGCCGCGTAGATGACGTACGTCGCCGACAGGTTCCAGTCGGCGAGGTCGGGGAAGCTGACGGTGATCGCCCAGTTGGCGATCCACTGGGCCGAGGCGGCGACGGACAGCGCGAGCGCGCGGATCCGGTTGGGGAACATCTCGCCGAGCAGGACCCAGACCACCACGCCCCAGGAGAAGGCGAAGCAGAGCACGAAGACGTGCGCCGCGACCAGGGCGACGGTGGCGTGGGTGTTGTCGAGCGTGGCGGTGTCACCCGTGCCGTGCCGGTACGAGAACGCCCAGGCGGCGGTGCCCAGCGCGAGCGCCATGCCGATCGAGCCGGCCAGGGCGAGCGGCTTGCGGCCGATCCGGTCCACCAGCGCCATCGCGATCACCGTGCCGATCACGTTGATGATCGAGGTGGAGAGGCTGATCAGCAGCGAGTTGGACTCGTTGATGCCGACCGACTGCCAGAGGAACGAGGAGTAGTAGAAGATCACGTTGATGCCGACGAACTGCTGGAACACCGAGGCCCCGATGCCGACCCAGACGATCGGCAGCAGGCCGAACCGCCCGCCGAGCAGGTCCTTGAGCCGGGGCTTGTGCGAGGACTCCAGCACCGTGCGGATCTCCGCGACCCGGGCGTCCAGGTCGACGTCCTCGCCCTCCACCTCGCGCAGCACCTTGCGGGCCTGATCCTCCCGGTGGTCGGCGATCAGGTAGCGCGGCGACTCCGGGATGGCGAGCGCCATCAGCCCGTACACCAGGGCCGGGATGGTCTCCACGCCGAGCATCCACTGCCAGGCCTGGATGCCGCCCAGGTGGCCGGTGGACTCGCCGCCGGCGGCCTGGTTGATCGCCCAGTTGGCGAGCTGGGAGACGGTGATGCCGAGCACGATCGCCATCTGCTGGAAGGACGCGAGCCGGCCCCGGTAGGCGGTCGGCGCGACCTCGGCGATGTAGGTGGGCGCGATCACCGAGGCGATGCCGATCGCGATGCCGCCGACCACGCGCCAGGTGGCGAGCACCTGGATGCTCGGCGGGAACATCGAGCCGATGCCGCTGATCGCGAACAGGGTGGCGGCCAGCAGCATGGTGCGGACCCGGCCGAGGTGGTCGGCGAGCCGGCCGGCGGCCACCGCGCCGGCCGCCGAGCCGAGCAGCGCGATGGCCACCACGAAGGCCGTTTCGCCGTTGCCCACGGCGAAGTGCTTCTGGATGCCCGTCACCGCACCGTTGATCACCGCGCTGTCGTAGCCGAACAGGAACCCGCCCATCGCGGCGGCGGCGGAGATGAAGATGACGTGCCCGAGGTGGGCCTCGCCCGCCCGATGGCTGTTGAGTGTGGACAAGCGCGCTCCCCGAGGTGGACGGGCCCGCTCTGACGGCCGAGTGGGCAGGACTCGTCTCACATTCGAGCAGCGACGGGGCCGCCCTGCTCGAATTGGAGGCCGATCGGGTGATCCGGGGTCAGTCACCCGCGGTGTGATGGGCCGTTCGCGCCGGGAGCGTGAACGGTCGGACGCGCCCCACGGTCAGCCGGCGCGCCTGCCGGGCCAGTTGACGTGCCCCCCGGTCACTCGGTGCGTCCCGGTCAGCCGACGCGCCGCTGGTGCCGGCGCAGCAGTTGGGTGCGGGCGGCGGCGTCCTGGTCGCGCCGGGGGTGCGGGGCGTTCGCGCGGTCGGCCTCGCGCTCGGCCAGCCGGTCGGCGATCGCGTGCTGGGCGTCGGCCGGCTTCTTGTCGTCGTACTTGAACTTGGCCCGCACCTCGCGGACCGTCAGGCGGAGCCCGCGCAGGCCGGGGAGCAGCCGGGAGAACTCGCCCTCACCGGGCACCACCCGGGTGTCCGGCGTCTCCGGCTGGAAGTGCGCCAGCTGGCGGTTGAGGATCTCCGCCTTGCCCGCCGCGGACTCGACGAGCTCGGCGGTGCAGTGGAAGTGGACGGAGGCGTAGTAGCTGGTGGGCGTGCCCGGCTCGCCGCGCCAGTGGCCGGGCGCGAAGGCGTAGCCGTCGGTGACCGCGAGGGTGACCTGCGGGTCGGCCCGGACGGCGGCCAGCAGCGGGTTGGGCGCGGCGAGGTGGAGCAGGATCTCGCCGCGCCCGGCGTCCAGCAGGAAGTGCGTCGGGACGAGCACCGGGCCCTCGCCCGGTCCGCCGTTGGCGGCGAGCAGGCCGAAGTCGCGGCCCTCGGCCAGCCAGGCGCGCCACTCCTGTTCGTCGCCGCGGTCCCAGGATCTGATCAGCATCGGCGGGCCCTCCGTCAGCGGGGGTAGCCGCGCAGGTGCGCGGGCAGCGGGACGGTGGTGGAGGCGGCCGGCTCGGGGGTGCCGTGCACGGTGGTGACCGGGATCAGGCCGGACCAGTGGGGCAGGTCGAGGTCCTCCGGGTCGTCGTCGGCGCCGTCCGCGCGGGTCTTGGCCGAGACCTCGTCCAGGTCGAGCCGGAGGACGGCGGTGGCGGCGAGTTCCTTGGCGTTGGCCGGGCGGACGTCGGCGGAGCGGCCGGGGATCGCGTGGTCGACCAGCGCGGCCAGCGCGACGTCCAGCTCCTCGGGGTCGGTGACCTGGTGGGCGGTGCCGTGCGCGATGACCGAGCGGAAGTTGACCGAGTGGTTGAACGCGGACTTGGTCAGCACCAGCGCGTCGACCAGGGTGACGGTGAGGCAGACCGGCAGGCCCTGGTCGGTGGAGGCGTTGCGCAGCGGACGGCTGCCGGTCGAGCCGTGGACGTACAGCCGGCCGCCGACGCGGGCGTAGATGGTCGGCAGGACGACGGGGGCGCCGTCGGCGACGAAGCCGAGGTGGCAGATGTACGCGTGGTCGAGGATGTCGTGGATCGCCTCCTGCTCCCAGGTGGCGCGGTCCTTGTAGCGGGTGGGGGTGGTGCGGGGGGTACGGGAGTAGCTGGCGGAGCCTTCGGAAGGGGCCGACATGACAACCTCTATGTACTAGTGCATAATTTACTTTGTGCTAGGAGACTATCCGCTGAAAGGGCGACGCGCCAGCGAAATCGCGTCCCACATCGAACAGGGCGTGAGCACCGGGCGCCTCGCCCCCGGAACCGCGCTGCCCCCGCTGCGCGACCTCGCCGCCGAACTCGGCGTCAACCCCAACACCGTCGCCGCCGCCTACCGGCTGCTCCGCGACCGCGGGGTGATCGAGACCGCCGGCCGCAAGGGCAGCCGGATCCTCCCCAGGCCCGCGCTCACCCCGCGCGACCAGATCCGCGTCCCCGTCCCCCCGCACGCCCGCGACCTGTCCGGCGGCAACCCCGACCCGGCTCTGCTGCCCGACCTCGCCCCGGTCCTCGCGGCCGCCGCCGGGGCCGCCCACGCCGAGCCCGTCCTGTACGGGCACCCGGCCGTCGACCCCGGGCTGCTCGCGCTCGCCCGCGCCTCCTTCGAGGCCGACGGCCTGCCCGGCGGCCCGATCGCCGTCGCCTCCGGCTCGCTCGACACCATCGAGCGCATCCTCGCCATCCGGCTGCGCCCCGGCGACGCCGTCGCCGTCGAGGACCCGGGCTGGGGCAGCCTGCTCGACCTGCTGCCCGCGCTCGGCCTGCGGCCCGCGCCCGTCCGGCTGGACGACGAGGGCCCGCTGCCCGACTCGCTCGCCGCCGCGCTGGCCGAGGGCGCCCGTGCGGTGGTGGTCACCAGCCGGGCGCAGAACCCGACCGGCGCCGCGCTCACCGCCCGCCGGGCCGAGGAGCTGCGGGCCGTCCTGGCCGAGCACCCCGGCGTGCTGCTGATCGAGGACGACCACGGGCACGGCATGGTCGACCAGCCGTACCACTCGCTGGTGGGCGCCGGCGCGCGGCACTGGGCCGTGGTGCGCTCGGCGGCCAAGGCGTACGGCCCGGACCTGCGGCTCTCGGTGGCCGTCGGCGACCAGGACACCATCGGGCGGGTCACCGGGCGGCTGCGCCTGGGCGCCGGCTGGGTCAGCCACCTGCTCCAGCGGGCCGTCGCCGAACTGTGGCGCACCGACGCGGTGCCGGTCGCCCGGGTGGCCGGCGTCTACCGGGCCCGCCGGGACGCGCTGCTCGGCGAACTCGCCGCGCGCGGCATCGAGGCGCACGGCGAGAGCGGGCTGAACGTCTGGGTGCCGGTGCCGGACGAGACCTCCGTGCTGGTGGCGCTGGTGCAGCGCGGCTGGGTCGCGGCGCCCGGCGCGCGCTACCGCGTCCAGTCCCCGCCCGGGCTGCGGCTCACCGTGGCCCAGTTGGAACCGGCGGACGCGCAGCGGCTGGCCGAGGACCTGGCGGCCGTGCTGGGGGCGGGCGGGGCCGGTTCGCGGCTGGTGTGAACCGGGCCGCGCCGGTCCGGTTCGACCCGTGCGCTCCGCCGGTCTGAACCCGGTGCTCCGCTGGTCTGAACCCGGCGGTAACAAAGCGGGAAACCTGGTGCAGATACCTAGCGGTAACCAGTGCGGGCATGTCATGTTCATCGCGCCACCGGCCGGCGGCCCACCCTCACCTAGGCGTCTCCCCGTCCCCACCGCACGGGGAGACCGAGCCGCAGGAGTTCCGCCGTGCCCGAAAACAGTTCGAGCATCACCCGCAGCGCCCCTCGACTCCGCCGACGGCTGCTCACCGCGGCCCTCGCCCTCCCGCTGGCCGCCGGCGGTCTGATGGCCGGCGGCCTCGCCACCGCCGCGTCGGCCGCCGCGGCCCCCTCCGTACCCCTCGCCGCACCGGGCGGCCCCACCGCCAGCGTCACGCTCGGCGACAGCTACATCTCCGGCGAGGCCGGCCGCTGGATGGGCAACGCCGCCGGCACCAGCGGCAGCCGGGCCGGTACCGACCGCGCCTGGAACGGCAGTTCCGCCGACGCCTCCCGGATCTACGGCCCCACGGCCGCGAGCGGCTGCGACCGCTCCGACGTCGCCGAGGTGCTCAGCGCCTCCACCGGCGCGCAGAACGAGATCAACCTGGCCTGCTCCGGCGCCGTCACCGCGAACATCTTCCGCGCCGCCAACGGCGGCCAGACGCTCAAGGGCGAGGCCCCGCAGGCCGACCAACTCGCCACCGTGGCACGGCAGAACAGCGTCAAGCTGATCACGCTGTCGATCGGCGGCAACGACCTCGGCTTCAGCGGCATCATCTCCAACTGCGTCCAGGACTACCTCATCTGGTACTCCTACTGCCACGACTCCGCGCAGTCCTCGATCGACTCGAAGATGCCCACGGCGATGGCCGGCGTCGGCAAGGCGATCGACGAGATCCGCGCGGTGATGGCCGGGGCCGGCTACGCGCAGGGGGACTACCGCCTCGTCCTGCAGTCCTACCCCTCGCCGATCCCGCGCAGCGCCGAGATGCGCTACCCGGAGAGCGGCTGGACCCGCTCGAACACCGGCGGCTGCCCGTTCTGGGACGGTGACGCCGACTGGGCGCGCGACTCGATGGTGCCGCAGATCTCCAAGTCGCTGGCCGGGGTCGCGGCGTCCAAGGGCGCCCAGTTCCTCGACCTCTCCGACATGCTGCAGGGCCGCGAGGTCTGCTCGACGGCCACCCGGCAGCCGACCGCCACCGCCGGACCGTCCGCGACCACCAGCGAATGGGCGCGCTTCCTGGACGGCGGCCTCAACTCCACGCAGGGCGTGCTGCAGGAGTCGATGCACCCCAACTACTACGGGCAGCAGGCGCTCGGGCGCTGCCTGACCCTGCTGTGGGGGCAGAGCAGCGGCGACTACGCGTGCCGCAACACGGCGGGGCAGGACGCGGGCGGGATGTACCTGGCGGCGCGGTGACGTCGTGACACCGGGACGTTGTGACGCTGGGTTGTTCCGGCGCGCGGCTGTCGTGACGCCGTGATGTCGTGACGCTGGGCTGTTGTGACGCGATGCCCGGTGCCCGTTTCCGGATCGGTTCCGGAGGCGGGCGCCGGGCGGCTCAGCCCTTGGCGAGCAGGGCCTGGGCGTGCGCCCGGACCTGATCCTTCGTCAAGTAGGAGTCGGTGTACTCGAAATCGCGCATCCGGGCGGGCTGGCGGGCGAGGAAGCCGGTCCGGACGAAGTCGTCCCCGGCGGTCGCGTTGAGCAGCCAGTTGGCGCCCACCCGGAACTTGGCCGCGTTGGTGCGCATCGCCATCAGGTGGTAGCCGCGGGCCACCAGCTGGGCCGGCACTCCGTGCAGCTCCACGCCGAGCGGCTTGGACACCGCGTCCTTGCCGCCCAGGTCGACCACAAGGCCCAAGTCCTTGTGATAGTAGGGCTCCAGAGGTTGGTTGCGGAGCGCGGCGATCACGTTGCCGGCCACCACGCGGCCCTGCCGGGCGGAGTGCTGGGCGGTCGGCGGGCAGACCGCGCCGTCGCCCTTGGCGAGGTCCGGCACGGCGGCCGCGTCGCCCAGCGCGAACACGCTCTCGAACTGCGGCACCCGCATCTCCGCCGTCACCGCGAGCCGGCCGCGGACCGTCTCCGCGTCCAGCGTGCCGATCAGCGGGCTCGCGGCCACCCCGGCGGTCCAGATCAGCGTGCGGCAGGGCAGTACTCGGCCGTCGGTGAACTTGACCGACTCGGCGCCGACTTCGGCCACCGAGACGCCCAGCGACACCTCGATCCCGCGGCCGCGCAGCACCTCCAGAGCGGCCAGGCCCAGCGCGTCGCCCAGCTCCGGCATCAGCTTCGGGGCGATGTCGATCAGGTGCCACTTGATCTGCCGGGCGTCCAGGCGCGGGTAGCGGTGGGACGCGGCGGTGGTCAGGCGTTGCAGGCAGGCGGCCGTCTCGGTGCCCGCGTAGCCGCCGCCGACGACCACGAACTGGAGCCGGGACTCGCGCTCCCGCTGGTCCAGGGTGGCCGAGGCGAGGTCGAGTTGGGCGATCACGTGGTCGCGGACGTAGGCCGCCTCGGCGAGCGTCTTCATCCCGCGGGCGTAGTCGGTCAGGCCGGGGATGTCGAAGGTGCGGGTGACGCTGCCGGGGGCGAGGACCAGGTAGTCGTACTTCTGCGCCACCACCTCGTCGGTGATCTTGCGGACCACGCACACCTTGGAGGCCGGGTCCACGCCGATCGCGCCGCCCGGAACGATGTGGGTGCGGCGCAGCGTGCGGCGCAGGGAGACCGCGACCGACTGCGGGGTCAGCACGCCGGCCGCGACGTGCGGCAGCAGGGGCAGGTAGAGCTGGTAGCTGAACGGTGTGACCAGCGAGATCTCGGCCTCCGACGGCGCGAGCTTGCGTTCGAGTCGGCGGGCGCACTCCAGGCCGGCGAAGCCGCCGCCCACGATCAGGATCCGAGGTCGTTCCATCGCTCATCCCTTTGCCGTGCAGGTCGTAACCGCGAAGGTCCCCATTGCTGTCCGCCACACTCGCACGGAGCAGCGGGGGCTGCCACCGGGGTGGGGCGGATGGTGGAGGGGTGGGACGGGGCGTACGGAGGGGAGGAGGTGACGGGTCGGCACCGATAGGCTGTCGGGCGTGCTCCCCGAGGTGACGGCGGTCCGTTATGTGACGCCACTGCGAGAAGGCGGCTCGATGCCGGGCCTGGTCGAGGCCGACGACCGGCGGCTGTACGCGCTGAAATGGGTCGGCGCGGCGCAGGGCCGGAAGGCGTTGGTGGCGGAGGTGCTGGCCGGGGAGTTGGGCCGGCGGCTCGGGCTGCCGGTGCCGGAGCTGGTGACGGTCGACCTGGATCCGGTGCTGGCCCGCAGCGAGCCGGACCAGCAGGTCCAGGACCAGATGCGGGCCAGTGGCGGGACCAACCTCGGGATGGCCTTCGTCAGCGGCGCGCTCAACTTCGACCCGCTCTGCTTCGAGGTGGATCCGGAGCTGGCCGGCCAGGTGCTCTGGTTCGACGCGCTGATCGGCAACGTCGACCGCTCCTGGCGCAACCCCAACCTGCTGGTGGCGACCGGCGGGCTGCGGCTGATCGACCACGGCGCGAGCCTGATCTTCCACCACCACTGGGCGGGCGCCGCCGCCTGGGTGCGCCGCCCGTACGACGCCTCCGACCACGCGCTGCTGCGGGCCCGGCCGGACCTGACGGCCGCCGACAAGGCGCTCGCACCGCTCGCGGAGGCCGCGATCGAGGGCGCGGTGGCGAGGATCCCGGAGGTCTGGCTGCTGGACGAGCCCGGCTTCGACTCGCCCGAGGCGGTGCGCGCCGCGTACCGCGCCCAGCTGACCGGCCGACTGGCCGGTCCGCGCGACTGGCTGCCGGAGGTGCCCGCATGACCGAGCCGAGGACGCCCGCGCTGCCGGCCGCCGTCGAGCTGCACGACTACGAGTACGCCGTGATCCGCGCGGTGCCGCGGGTGGAACGCGGCGAGTGCGTCAACGTCGGGGTGCTGCTGTACTGCCGCCAGAACGGGTACCTGGCCGCGCGCACGCACCTGGACCAGGCCCGGCTGCTGGCGCTCGACCCGGTGGCGGACGTGAACGGGGTGCGGCGGGCGCTGCACGGGATCGAGGCGGTCTGCGCCGGGGGGCCGGAGGCCGGCCCGGCGGCGGGGGACAGTCCGGGGCAGCGGTTCCGCTGGCTGACCGCTCCGCGCAGCGCGATCGTCCAGCCGGGGCCGGTGCACACCGGGCTGACCGCGGACCCGGACCCGGAGCTGCGGCACCTGTTCGATCAGCTGGTGCTCTAAGCTCTGTCGACCGGCCGGAGGCTTCGTCGACCGGCCGATGCTGCAGTTCCGGTCAAGCCGTCGACGGTTGCCGTGGTCAAAGCTTGAGTTGCTGAAGCACTTGGCCGTACGCTGACCCCATGGGTTCGACAGCGACGACGACCGTACCGACCAACGCCGAGTTGATGGAAGCGTTGGCCGCCGTCGGCGCCGCGTATTTCCAGGACTTCGCGGCGGCCGCGGCCCGGCACGGGCTCTCCTCCTCGCAGGCCAAGGCGCTCGGCGCGGTGCAGGAGCCGGTGCCGATGCGGGCGCTGGCCGGACGGCTGGGCTGCGACGCGTCCAACGTCACCGGGATCGTGGACCGGCTGGAGTCGCTGCGCCTGGCCCACCGGGAGGCCGCCGCCGGCGACCGCCGGGTGAAGATCGTCGTGATCACGGACGAGGGCCGGGAGATCCTGAACCGCATCCGCGGCGAGATGGCCCGCACCCACCAGGCGTTCGAGGCGATGACCGACGAGCAGCGGATCGCGCTGCACTCGATCTGCGCGCAGGTCCTGCCGGTGCTGGCCGGCCGGTCCGGCGCCGCCCAGTAGGCCGCCCGGCAGCGGGCCGCCCCGCGCCCGGCGGGAATCGTCGGGCGGGCCCGGTCGGAGCCGTCCGCTCCGGCCCGGGCCGGAGCCGCCCGATGCGCCGACGTTCCGGCTGACCTCGGCTGTTAGGCTTGCGAAGCGTGAGCGCGAAGCCCCAGATCCCCAATGTCCTGGCCTCCCGGTACGCCTCGGCGACCCTGGCCCAGCTGTGGTCCCCCGAGCACAAGGTGGTCCTTGAGCGCCACCTGTGGCTCGCCGTCCTGAAGGCCCAGCAGGACCTCGGTGTCGAGGTACCGGCGAACGCCGTCGCCGACTACGAGCGGGTGATCGACCAGGTCGACCTCGGCTCGATCGCCGCCCGTGAGCGGGTCACCCGCCACGACGTGAAGGCCCGGATCGAGGAGTTCAGCGAGCTCGCCGGCCACGAGCAGATCCACAAGGGCATGACCTCCCGGGATCTGACCGAGAACGTCGAGCAGCTGCAGATCCGCCAGTCGCTGGAGCACGTGCGCGACCGCACGGTGGCCGTGCTGGTCCGGCTGGCCCGCCTGGCCGCCCAGCACTCCGAGCTGGTCATGGCCGGCCGCTCGCACAACGTGGCCGCGCAGGCCACCACCCTGGGCAAGCGCTTCGCGTCGATCACCGACGAGCTGCTGGTCGCCTTCCGTCGCCTGGAGGAGCTGATCGCCCGCTACCCGCTGCGCGGGATCAAGGGCCCGGTCGGCACCGCCCAGGACATGCTGGACCTGCTCGGTGGCGACACCGACAAGCTCGCCGAGCTGGAGCGCCGGGTCGCCGGGCACCTCGGCTTCGAGAACGTGCTGATCAGCGTCGGCCAGGTTTACCCGCGCTCGCTGGACTTCGAGGTGCTCACCGCCCTCGTCCAGCTGGCCGCCGCGCCGTCCAGTCTGGCCAAGACCATCCGTCTGATGGCCGGCCACGAGCTGGTCACGGAGGGCTTCAAGGAGGGCCAGGTCGGCTCCTCGGCGATGCCGCACAAGATGAACACCCGCTCCTGCGAGCGCGTCAACGGCCTGGCCGTCATCCTGCGCGGCTACGCCTCGATGACCGGCGAGCTGGCCGGCGACCAGTGGAACGAGGGTGACGTCTCCTGCTCGGTGGTGCGCCGGGTCGCGCTGCCGGACGCCTTCTTCGCCTTCGACGGCCTGCTGGAGACCTTCCTGACCGTCCTCGACGAGTTCGGCGCCTTCCCCGCCGTGATCGAGGCCGAGCTGGACCGCTACCTGCCGTTCCTCGCCACCACCAAGGTGCTGATGGGCGCGGTGCGCGCGGGCGTCGGCCGGGAGGCCGGGCACGAGGTCATCAAGGAGCACGCCGTCGCCTCCGCGCTGGCGATGCGTGCGGGCGCCCGCGAGAACGAGCTGCTGGACCGGCTGGCCGCCGACGAGCGGATCCCGCTGGACCGGGCCGGGCTGGACGCGCTGCTGGCCGACCGGCTCTCCTTCACCGGTGCGGCCGGTGCCCAGGTCGCCGAGGTGGTCCGCCAGGTGGAGGCCGTCGCCGCCGCCTACCCGGAGGCCGCCAAGTACGCGCCCGGTGACATCCTCTGACGATTCGTCAGCTGGCTGAGGGCCCTGCTGCCGATCCGGTGGCGGGGCCCTCGTCCGTGTGGACGTGGCCCGGGTCGAGCGGCGGGGTGGTGCCGCAGGCCCACTCGCAGTCCGGCTCGGCCACCGGGCGGTCCACCGGCGCGAGCACGTTGCCGCGGACGGTGGCGAAGGCCGTCAGACCGCCGGTGACCAGCAGCCCGGCGCAGATCAGCATCGCGGTGCGGAAGGCCGAGTCCACCGCGGACGGCACCCGGTAGGCGTCGCCGCTCAGCCCGGCGAGCGAGGGCAGCGCGGCGACCGCGAGCAGCCCGGCCGCGCGGGCGGCGGCGTTGTTGACGCCGCTGGCGATGCCCGCGTGCCGGACCTCGACGGCGGCCAGCACCGTCGCCGTCAGCGGCGCGACCAACAGGGTCATCCCGCAGCCCAGCACCGTGACGGCGGGCAGCACGTCCGCCCAGTAGGAGGAGCCGGGGCCGGTGCGCAGCATCAGCAGCACCCCGGCGGCGCACAGCAGCGGACCGACGGTGAGCGGGATCCGGGGGCCGATCCGCTTGCCCAGCCGCCCGGCGCGCGCCGACAGGGTCAGCATCAGCACGGTGATCGGGACCAGGGCGAGGCCGGAGACCAGCGGGGAGAAGCCGGAGACGATCTGCAACTGCACCACCAGCAGGAAGAACACCCCGCTGAACGCCGCGTAGACGCAGAGGGTGACCAGGTTGACGGCGGTGAACAGCCGGGAGGAGAAGAGGCCGAGCGGCAGCATCGGCTCGGCGGCGCGGCGCTCGACCGCGATGAAGGCAGCGCCGAGCAGCAGGCCGATCGCGCCGGTGAGCCAGACCGCGGGGGACAGGCCCTCCCCGGCGGCGGTCAGCGCGTAGGTGATCGCGCCGAGGGCGAGCGCGGCGAGCAGCGCGCCGGGGACGTCGAAGCGGCCGACGGCGCTCTCGTTCCGGCTCTCGGGGACGAACCGGGAGGTGACCGCGACCACGGCGGCCGCGAGCGGAAGGTTCAGCAGGAAGATCCACCGCCAGCCGGGGCCGTCCACCAGCCAGCCGCCGAGGAAGGGGCCGACCGCGGCCGACACCCCGCCGAGGCCCGACCACAGGCCGACCGCCGCCGAGCGGTCGTCCGGGTGGAAGACGGCTTGCAGCATGGCGAGCGAACCGGGGGTGAGCAGCGCCCCGCCGATGCCCTGGACGGCGCGGGCGGCGATCAGCACGTGGATGGTGGGGGCGGCGGCGCAGGCCGCGGAGGCGGCGGCGAACCAGAGCACGCCGATCAGGAAGACCCGGCGCCGGCCGTACCGGTCGCCGAGCGCGCCGCCGAGCAGGATCAGTCCGGCCAGGGTGAGCAGGTAGGCGTTGAGCGTCCACTGCAGGGACGCGAGGGAGGCGCCGAGATCGGTGCCGATGCGGGGCAGCGCGACGTTCACCACGGTGCCGTCGAGCATCGCCATGCTGGAGCCGAGCACCGTCGCGAGGAGGACCCAGCGTCCCCGCGAGGTGCCCAGGCGCAGTGTTCCTGCTTCGGAGGTGGCCACGGGCCGATCCTGCGCCCGTGGGGCGTACGTGACAAGGGTCACCGGGGGGTGTGTCGGTGGGTGCGCGGTGCGTGAGCGGGCGGGTGCGCAGCGGTGGCGGAATCGGCGCAGCGTCGTGGATCAGTGGCGCCGGGTGAATGGATTGTGCACGTACGGTGCAGCCGATCATTCGGAGGGTCACCGCAGCTCGGGGGGTTGTTGCCGGTTCAAGTGATCGACATTGCTTCACCCGAACGGATGGGTTTTAGTTCAGCGACCGCCCGGCCAGTCCGGACGGATCCACCGGGTGGAACGCCGAATCCTGCCGCTGCCCGGTGGCTCGCACCGAACTCTGTACGGCAGGAGCGGGGGACCCACAGGTAAGTCGCCGGACCGGAAACGGCACGCTTTCGCGTACCCGGATCCAGGGCCGGCTAGGGGTGAAGCCGCATGTGCGGCCGGGCAACTCCAGCCCGAACCCGACAGCTCACCTCGCAGGCGTCGGAGAGGAAAATTCCATGCCTGCACAGGCTCGTCGTATCGCCCTGCCCCGCGCCGCCCGCATCGGGATCGCCACCGCCGTCACCGGTGTCTCCTTCGCCCTGCCGCTCGTCACCGCGATGAGCGCCCAGGCCCACCCCGCGCCGGCCGCCGCGGTCACCGCCGCCCCGGCCGCCGCTCCCGCCGACCAGGCCCAGGCCTCGTCGCAGGAGAGCTACCGCGTCGTCAGCGGCGACACCCTGTCCCGGATCGCCGACGCCCAGCACGTCGACGGCGGCTGGCAGGCGCTGTACGACCACAACCGTGAGGTCGTCGGCGGCAACCCGGACCTGATCTTCCCCGGTCAGCGGCTCGTGATCGCCGGCCAGGCCGCCCCGGCCAAGCCCGCTGCCCCGGCGAAGCCCGCCCAGCCGTCCGCCCAGGACGCCGCGCCGGCCACCACCGCCAAGCCGCAGGCCCAGCCGGAGGTCCGGACCGAGGCGGCCAAGCCGTCCGCCCAGCTCCAGGCCCAGCTGCAGACCGCCGCGCCGTCCGCCGTGGTCACCGCCGTGCCGGTCGCCGCCGCTTCGGCCTTCGTCGCCCCGCTGGCCGGCCCGAAGCTGGGCACCGCGTACGGCGTGGCAGGCTCGATGTGGGCCTCCGGCCACCACACCGGCCAGGACTTTGTCGCCTCCACCGGCACCCCGCTGCGCGCCGTCGGCAACGGTGTCGTGGTGAAGGCCGGCAACGGCGGCGCCTACGGCAACGAGGTCGAGATCAAGCTCGCCGACGGCCACTACGCCGAGTACGCGCACCTCTCCTCGATCGGTGTGAAGATCGGTCAGGCCGTCAAGGCCGGACAGCAGATCGGCCTCTCCGGCGCGACCGGCAACGTGACCGGCCCGCACCTGCACTTCGAGATCCGCAACGGCTCGGAGTACGGCTCGGACATCAACCCGGTCGCCTACCTGCGGGCCCACGGCGTCGCGCTCTGACCCGTACCGGATGTGCCGGATCTGCCGGATGAGGAACCACCGCTGCTACGGGGCGAATCGACCGCCCGGGATGGTCATGTCGGGTGACCGCTCGACCGGGTGATCGCCGCAGCAGTGGACATGGGCGCGGGACACGCCCAGGCCGGCCCGGCTCGCGAGACTTCTCTCGCGAGCCGGGCCGGCCGCTGTCGTTTCCGGGCCTTGCCGGCTGCCCCCGAGGCGAAGTGGCGACGAGTCAGGCCGACGGTCTGGCGGGCCGGTTCAGAGCCGGTGGGCGGGCAGCCCGTGCTGGGCGGCGGTCAGCAGCTCGTGCATCCGCTGCCCGAAGTCCTCGGTGTCGGCGGCCGGTTCGGGGAAGACCAGGCGGACGTCGCGGTGGCCGTGCGGGTGGTCCAGGCGCAGGACCAGGCCGTGGCGGTCCAGGGCGAGCGGGCGGACCTCCGGGTGCTGGGCGAGCAGGTCCGGGTCGAGCAGCCGGGTGAGGACGGCGAGGGCGTCGGCGTGGTCGTCGGCGAGGTGGGTGAGCATGGCGGCCTCGTAGCGGGCCAGCGGGTCGGGCGTGGCGAGGGCGAGGTCGCCGGCGGTGAGCGCGCCGGTGCCGTACGGGGTGGCGAGGACGGCGTGGGCGACGTCCACGCGCAGGTGGACGCTGAGGCCGTCGTCGGCGAGGTGGGCCAGGTGCAGTCGGCCGGCCAGGGTGAGGCGGGCGCGGATCCGGTCGCGGACGGCGACGGGGGAGATGTCGGTGACGTCCAGGACGACGGCGAGTCCGTCGGTGGCGCGGGCGGCGGCGGTGGCGAGCGGGTCGCCCAGTCGGGCGCGCAGGCGCAGCCGGGAGCCGTGGACGGAGACCGGGGAGTCGAGGTCGTGGTGTTCGCCGAAGGCGCGGACGGTGAGCGAGGAGGTCGCGCTGAGCAGGCTCTGGACGCGCTCGGCGGTGGTGGGTTCGGGCACCTCGGCGTCGCCGGCGGGCAGGCTCATGACGGACCTCCAGTTAGTTAGGTGAGCCTAACCTAATCTCCGCTCGAGGGTGTGGCAAGTGGCGTGGCCGGGATTGCTGTCGTCGGGGATAGGTGGCGCTTGCAAGTACCCGCGGGTGTCTCGTATTGTCGACGCTGGTAGTTGCATGCGCAACGGTTCTCTCTGGAAAGCGGTCCCTCATGCCCCTCGCGCTCCTGGCGCTGGCGATCAGCGCCTTCGGTATCGGCACCACCGAGTTCGTGATCATGGGCCTGCTGCCCGAGGTCGCCGGCGACTTCTCGGTCTCCATCCCCACCGCCGGTCTGCTGATCTCCGGCTACGCGCTCGGCGTCGTGGTCGGCGGCCCGCTGCTCACCATCCTCGGCACCCGGGCCCCCCGCAAGGGCATGCTGCTGACGCTGATGGGCCTGTTCGTGGTGGGCAACCTGATCGCGGCCGTCGCCCCCGCCTTCGGGCTGCTGATGATCGGGCGGATCGTCAGCGCCTTCGCGCACGGCGCGTTCTTCGGCATCGGCTCGGTCGTCGCCGCCGACCTGGTCGCCCCGCACAAGCGGGCCGGCGCCATCGCCCTGATGTTCACCGGCCTCACCGCCGCCAACGTGCTGGGCGTCCCGATGGGCACCCTGCTCGGCCAGCACTTCGGCTGGCGCTCCACGTTCTACGTCGTCGCCGGGCTCGGCCTGCTCGGCCTCGCCGGGATCGCGGCGCTGGTGCCCGTCCAGCCGCGGGCGGGCGCCGCCCGGCTCGGCCCCGAACTGGCCGTCTTCCGGACCCTGCGGCTCTGGCTCGCGCTCGCCATGACCGTGCTCGGCTGGGGCGGCATTTTCGCGATGTTCACCTACATCACGCCGATGATGACCGAACTGGCCGGCTTCGCCCCGAGCAGCGTCACCTGGCTGCTCTTCCTGTTCGGCGTCGGCCTGTTCGTCGGCAACCTGCTGGGCGGCTGGTTCGCCGACCGCGCGCTGATGCGCAGCCTCACCGTGATCCTCGCGGTGCTCGCGGTGCTGCTGTTCGCCTTCACCTTCGCCGCGCACAGCAAGCCGGCCGCGATCGTCCTCATCCCGCTGATCGGGCTGTTCGGCTTCGCGACCGTCGCGCCGCTGCAGAAGCGGGTCATGGACCAGGCGGCGGGCGCGCCGACGCTGGCCTCGGCCGCCAACATCGCCGCGTTCAACCTGGGCAACGCGCTGGCCGCCTGGCTCGGCGGGCTGGTCATCTCCGGCGGCCTCGGCTACGACGCGCCGAACTGGGTGGGCGGGCTGCTCACCGCGGTCGCCCTCGGTGTGACGGTGTTCGCGGCGGCGCTCGACCGGCGCGGCGCGGCGGGCGAGGGGCGGGTCGTGGCGCGCTCGGGGGCCCCGGCCGAGCAGGGCGTGCCCGCGGGGCGGTGAGCGAGGGGGACGGCGGAGGGCCCGGACGCCTGGTGCGCGTCCGGGCCCTTGCGGTGGTCGGGCCGCTCGACGGTGTCTCAGGCGACGACGGCCTGGGCGTCGATCTCGACCAGCATCGGCTCCTGCGGCAGCTCGACGAAGATCGTGGTGCGGCAGGGCTTCACGCCGCCGGGCTTGATGTTCTCGTCGATGAACTCGGCGTACACCTCGTTCATCAGCGGGAAGTCCGCCCGCTTGGTGAGGTAGACCCGGAACATCACCACGTCCTCGATGGTGGCCCCGCCGGCCTCGACGATCGCCTTGACGTTCTCCAGCGTGCGCCGGGTCTGCGCCTTCACGTCGCCGTGGTACAGGTACTCGCCGGTCGCCGGGTCCTGCGGGCCCTGGCCGGAGACCTGGAGGATCGGGCCCTTGCGGACGCCCTGGGAGAACATCCAGGCGGGGGCGGGGGCGCCGTCGGTGCGGACCTCGGTCTTGCCGCTGGTCGGGTGCTGCTCGTTCATGGGGTTCCTTACGGTCTGACGGTTGATCAGTTGTGGTCCGGGTGGCCGCAGTCGGCCGAGATGGCGCGGGTGGTGGCGAGCAGCTGCGGGAGGAGGTCCAGCACCTGCTCGTAGGGGAGGACGACGTCCGGCACCGAGATGGACGCGGCGGCGACGACCCGGCCGCTGGCGTCCCGGATCGGTGCGGCCACGCAGTTGATGAACGCCTCGTGCTCGGCGTGGTCCTGCGCCCAGCCCTGGACGGCGACCTTCTCCAGCTCGGCGAGCAGCGCCTCGGGCGTGCTGAGGGTGCGGGGGGTGTGCGGGGTGAAGTCGATCCCGGCGGCCACCCGGCGGCGTTCGGGCAGCGGCAGGTCGGCCAGCAGCACCTTGGAGACGGCGGCGCTGTGCAGGGCGGCGCGCAGGCCGATCCGGGAGTACATCCTGACCGGGTGCCGGGAGTCGAACTTGTCGATGTAGACGACCTCGCCGCCCTCGTACGCGGCCAGATGCACGGTCTGGCCGGTGGTGGCGTTCAGCTCGGCCAGGTGCGGGGCGGCGATCCGGCGGACGCCGCGCTGTTCCAGGGCGAGGCCGGAGAGGGCGAACAGGCCGGCGCCCAGGTGGTAGCGGTAGGCGGCGTCACGGTAGACGAACCGTTCCTCCTCCAGGCTCTGGAGCAGTCGGAGCACGGTCGTCTTGTGGACGCCGAGCACCTCGGCCAGCTGGTCGAGGGAGCGCTCGCCCTCGCCGAGTTCGGCGAGCAGGCGCAGGGCGCGGGTGACGGTCTGGCTCATCGTGCTCCGCCGGGGTCGTTCGGGCTCGGGTTCGTGCTCATTGTGCCCGGGCCCGCCGGGTGTCGCGGGACCGGTCCGCGGGGACGGCCGGGCCGGTGATGCCCTCCACCGAGACCCGGGTGGCGGCCCAGTCGGCGGGCGAGGCGTCGAGCAGCGCGGCCACCACGGCGGCGGGCGGCAGTTCGGCCTGGTCGCCGTGGGCGGTCAGCGCGCAGGCGGCGCTCAGGTGGCCGAGCCGCAGCCGGCGGCGCTGGTCCAGGCCGCGGATGGTGCCGGCCAGGTAGCCGGCGGCGAAGGCGTCGCCCGCGCCGGTGGCCTCGACCACCTCGACGGCCAGGGCCGGTTCGCTCACCGCCGTGCCGTCCCGCTCCAGGGCGGTGACCAGCCGGGCGGCGTCCTTGACCACCACGGTGGCCGGGGAGGCGAAGCGGCGGCGCAGCGCGGCCGGTTCCCCGGTGCCGAACGCGGCCTCGGCCTCGTCGGCGCCGATCAGCAGCAGGTCGGCGGCGTCCAGCAGCGGCGGCAGGACGGCCGGGTCGCGGTCGTGCCAGAGCGCGGGGCGCCAGTTGAGGTCGAAGCTGACGGTCCGCTCCGGGCGGCGGTCGGCGAGCAGGGCGCGCAGCAGCGCCAGGCAGTCGTCGGAGAGCGCGGCGGTGATGCCGGACAGGTGCAGCAGGCGGGCGCCGGACAGCAGCCGGACGGCCGCCGGGTCGGCCAGCAGGGCGGGGGAGAGCGCGGCGGCCGCGGAGCCGCGCCGGTGGTAGTGCAGCCGGCTGCGGCCGGGGCCGAGGTCGTGGTGGTGGCCGGTGGCGCCGCCGACCTCCTTGAGGTACAGGCCGGTGGGGCGGTGCGGGTCGACGGCGACCGCCGAGACGTCCACGCCGCGGGCGGCGACCTCGGCGAGCAGCCGGCGGCCGAAGCCGTCGTCGCCGACCCGGCTGATCCAGGCGGTCGGGACGCCGAGCGCGGCCAGCGCGCCGGCCACGTTGGACTCCGCGCCGCCGACCGACAACCGGAAGTTCTCCACCGCCTCCAGCGGGCCCGGCCGGTCCGGCAGCAGCACCGCCATGGACTCGCCCACGCACACGGCCGTCGGGGAAGGACCGGGGCGGGCCGGGCCCGGGGTGTCCTGTCGCGGCATCTGCTGGGCTCCTCCGTCTGCGGCGGCCGTTCCGTTGACCGTGATCCGGCGCCGATGCTAGAACCGTCATGCCAACATGTGCAACCCTCATTGCACATGTTGCAACACGGCAGATGGAGGAAGACGGTGGAGCAGACCTTCGCAAGCATCGGCACCGGGCCGGGCATCGACGACGGCGCGGTGGCGGCCCTCGCCGACGAGACGCTCGACTGGCGGTTCAAGGCCGCCCCTCCGGAGGCTTGGGGGCACTCCGTCCGCGACTGGCTGGCCACCGGACCCACCCTCACCGGGCTCGGCACCCCGCTGCTCACCCTGGACGGTGCCGCGCTCGACCACAACCTCCGCACCATGGCCGACTGGTGCGCCAAGGCCGGGGTCGCGCTCGTGCCGCACGGCAAGACCACCATGGCGCCCGCCCTGTGGCAGGCGCAGCTCGCCGCCGGCAGCCACGGCATCACCCTCGCCAACCTGCCGCAGGTGCGCGTCGCCCGGGCCTTCGGAGTCGAGCGGATCCTGCTCGCCAACACCCTGCTCGACCCGGCCGGACTGGCCTGGCTCGCCGCCGAACTGGCCGCCGACCCGGCGTTCGCCTTCGTCTCCTGGGTGGACTCCACCGAGAGCGTCCGGCTGATGGACGAGGCGCTGCGCGCCGCCGGGGCCCAGCGGCCCGTCGAGGTCCTGGTCGAACTCGGCGGCCCCGGCGGGCGCACCGGCGCCCGCGGCGTGGACGCGGCCGTCGAGATCGCCGCCGCCGTGCTGCGCGCCCCCACCCTGCGCCTCGCGGGCGTCGGCGGTTACGAGGGCGCGCTCGCCCACGACGCCACCGCCGACGGGCTGGCCACCGTCCGCGACTACCTCAAGGCGCTCGCCGACCTGCACGGTCGGCTCGCCCGCGCCTACCCGGACGATGCCCGGCCGATCGTGACGGCCGGCGGCAGCGCCTACTTCGACCTGGTCGTCGAGGAACTGGCAGGCCTGCCGGACGCCCTCGTGGTCCTGCGCTCGGGCGCGTACATCGCCCACGACGACGGCTTCTACCGGGGCATCTCGCCGCTGGTCCGGGGTGCCGGCGCCACGCCGTTCCGCAGCGCGCTGCACGGCTGGGCCCGGGTGGTGTCCCGGCCCGAGCCGCAACTGGCCCTGCTGGACGCCGGCAAGCGCGACCTGCCCTTCGACGAGGGCCTGCCCGAGCCGCAACGCGTGCGCGGCGGCGCCGAGTTGACCGGCACCGCGGCCCGGATCACCGCACTCAACGACCAGCACGCCTTCCTGCGCGACGCGGGCGACCTCGCCCCGATCGGCGCGGTGCTGCGGCTCGGCGTCTCCCACCCGTGCACGGCCTTCGACAAGTGGACCGCGATCCCGGTGCTGGACTCCGCCGACGCGGCCGAGCCGAAGGTCACCGGGCTGGTCAGGACGTTCTTCTGATGGCGGGCGGCAGAGCGCCCGACACCGTCTTCCGGGGCGCCACCGTCGTCGACGGCACCGGCGCGGACCGCTACCGGGCGGACGTGCGGATCGCCGGCGGGCTGATCACCGGGATCGGCCACGGCCTCGACGCGCCGACGGTGGTGGACGCCGACGGGCTGGTCCTCGCCCCCGGCTTCATCGACATGCACGCCCACTCCGACCTCGCCCTGCTGCTCGAACCCGAGCACCCGGCCAAGGTCACCCAGGGCGTCACCTGCGAGGTCCTCGGCCAGGACGGCCTGTCCTACGCCCCGGTGGACGACGCCACGCTGCCCGCGCTGCGTCGCCAACTGGCCGGCTGGAACGGCGATCCGGAGGGCTTCGACTGGGACTGGCGCGGCGTCGCGGGCTACCTGGACCGGATCGACCGCACCGGCGTCGCCGTCAACGCCTGCTACCTCGTCCCGCACGGCTCGCTGCGGATGCTCGCCATGGGCTGGGCCAACCGGCCGCCCACCCCGGCCGAACTCGACCGGATGCGCCAGGAGTTGGCGCAGGGCCTGCTGGACGGCGCGGTCGGCATGTCCAGCGGCCTCAGCTACACCCCCGGGATGTACGCGGACACCTCCGAGCTGGTCGAGCTGTGCACCGTGGTAGCGGCCTACGGCGGCTTCCACGCCCCGCACCAACGCTCGTACGGTGAGGGCGCGTTGGAGGGCTACGCGGAAATGGTGGAGATCGCCCGGCGGACCGGCTGCGCGCTGCACCTGACCCACGCCACGATGAACTTCGGCGTCAACCGGGGCCGGGCCGGCGAACTGCTGGAACTGGTCGACCAGGCGCTCGCCGACGGCGTCGACCTCACCCTGGACAGCTACCCCTACCTGCCGGGCTCCACCACCCTGGCCGCCCTGCTTCCCAGTTGGGCCACCGAGGGCGGTCCGGTGGCGACACTCACCCGGCTCGCCGACCCGGCCGCCCGCGAGCGGATCCGGTACGAGGTGGAGGAGAAGGGCAGCGACGGCTGCCACGGCGTCGTCACCGACTGGGCGACGATCCAGATCTCCGGCGTCCGGACGGCCGAGCTGGCGCGGGCGGTCGGCCGGACCGTCGCCGAACTCGCCGCCGAGCGGGGCCGCAGCGGCACGGAGGTCTTCCTCGACCTGCTGCGCCGCGACGAACTGGCCACCACGATCCTCCAGCACGTCGGGCACGAGGAGAACGTCCGGGCGATCATGCGCCACCCGGCGCACACCGTCGGCAGCGACGGACTGCTGGTCGGCGCCCGGCCGCACCCGCGCGCCTGGGGCACCTTCCCCCGCTACCTCGGCCACTACAGCCGGGAGTTGGGCGTGCTGACACTGGAGGAGGCGATCGCCCGGATGACCGGTCGGCCCGCCGCCCGGCTCGGGCTGCACCGGCGCGGCCTGATCGCCCCCGGCCACCACGCCGACCTGGTGCTCCTCGACCCCGAGAAGGTCCGGGACGCCGCCACCTTCGAGCACCCCCGGCTGCCCGCCGAGGGCGTCCAGCACGTGTACGTCAACGGCACCGCCGTCGTCCGGCAGGGCCGCACCACGGGCGCCCGGCCCGGGCGCGCCCTGCGCCGCACCGACCGAGGAACCAGATCCCTGTGAATCCCCCCTCCGTGAACCCCCTCGCCGATCTGCGGGACGACCCGGTGATCGCCGTGGTCCGCGCGCCCCGCATCCCGGACGCGGCCGCGCTGTGCGCCGCGCTCGCCGACGGCGGCATCAACTGGACCGAATTCACCTACACCACACCGGAGGTGACGACGCACCTGCGGCGTGCCGCGGACGCGGGCTGGCGGGTCGGCGTGGGCACCGTGCTGACCGCCGAGCAGGCCGAGCGCGGGGTCGCGAGCGGGGCGTCCTTCCTGGTCACCCCCGGCTGCCGGCCCGAGGTCGCGCAGGCCGCCCGGGCCGCCGGGGTGCCGGTGGTGCTCGGGGCGCTCACCCCGACCGAGGTGGCCCGGGCGGTGGACCTCGGGGCCGCCGCCGTGAAGATCTTCCCGGCCCGGGCGTTCGGCCCCGGCTACTTCAAGGACCTACGCGGCCCGTACCCGGACGTCCCGCTGGTGGCCTCCGGCGGGGTGAACGCGGGCAACGCCGCCGACTTCCTGGCGCACGGCGCGCTCGCGGTCTGCGCGGGCACGGACGTGGTGCCGCCGGACGCGGTCGCGGCGGGGGACTGGGCGGAGATCACCCGGCGGGCCCGGGCGTTCACCGCGGCGTGCGCGGTGGCGCGGGCCTGAGGGGCCGGTGGGCGGCGGGGTGCCGGGGCGGTCGGTCGGCGAGTTGTCGGGACGGCCTCGGCGGGCTGTCGGCGGGCTGTCGGCGCGGCCGGGGATGGGCGAGAATCGTGCTCCCCAGCCCCGGCCCCAGCCCTGGCCCCGGCCCCCGGATCCGGCAGGAGGACCCACCCCATGACCCCGCCCCGCCCCGGCCCCGACTGGCTGGCCGACGCCGTCCTGTACCAGATCTACCCGCAGAGCTTCGCGGACTCCGACGGCGACGGCATCGGCGACTTCGCCGGCATCGCCGCGCACCTCGACCACCTCGCCTGGCTCGGCGTCGACACCGTCTGGCTCAACCCCTGCTTCGCCTCCCCGTTCCGCGACGCCGGTTACGACGTCGCCGACTACCTCGCCCCGGCCCCGCGCTACGGTGCCACCGAGGACCTGGTCGCGCTGGTCGAGGCCGCCCGCCGCAAGGGCATCCGGATCCTGCTCGACCTGGTCGCCGGCCACACCTCCGACCGCCACCCCTGGTTCCTGGCCGCCGCCGAGGACCCGTCCGACCACCGGTACATCTGGTCCGACCAGCGGGTGGACGGCTTCGTCGCCTCGCCCGGTAGCCGCCCCGGCTGGTACCGGCCGAACTTCTTCGACTGCCAGCCCGCGCTCAACTTCGGCTACGCGCGCCCGAGTTCCGAGGAGCCCTGGCGCCAGCCGGTGGACGCCGAGGGCCCGCGCGCCAACCGGGCGGCCCTGCGCGACATCATGGCGCACTGGCTCGGCCTCGGCCTGGCCGGCTTCCGGGTCGACATGGCCTCCTCGCTGGTCAAGGACGACCCGGGCCTGGTGGAGACCGCCAAGTTGTGGACCGGGCTGCGGGACTGGCTGGACCGCGCCCACCCGCAGGCCGCGCTGTTCGCCGAGTGGGGCGATCCGGCGGCCGCCGTCGCGGCGGGCTTCCACGCGGACTTCTTCCTGCAGTTCGGCGGTGCCGACCACGGCCTGGCGTTGCGCTCGCTGTGGAACAACGGCGCCGGCACGGTCGAGGAGTTCTGGCAGCAGGGCCCGTGCTACTTCGAGGCCGAGGGGCGCGGCACCCCGCAGGTGTTCCTGGACGCCTGGCGCGCCGCCGCCGAAGCGACCGGGGGTGTCGGCCACATCGCCCTGCCCACCGCCAACCACGACTTCTCCCGGCTGGCCACCGGCCCGCGCGCCGACGGGCAACTGGCCGCCGCCTTCGCGTTCCTGCTCACCTGGCCCACCCTGCCGGCCGTCTACTACGGCGACGAGATCGGCATGCGCTACCTGCCCGGACTGCCCGACGTCGAGGGCAGCGTGCTCGGCCCGCGGTACAACCGGGCCGGCTCGCGGACCCCGATGCAGTGGGAGCCCGGGCCGACGGCGGGCTTCTCCAGCGCGTCGCCCGAGCGCCTCTACCTGCCCGTCGACCCGGACCCGCGGCGCCCGGACGTGCTCTCCCAGCGGGCCGATCCGACGTCGCTGCTGCACACCGTCCGGCGGCTGATCGCGCTGCGCCGGGCGCATCCGGGGCTGGGTGCCTCCGGCGGGGTGGAGGTCCGGCACGCCGGGTACCCGCTGGTGTACACCCGGGCCGGACGGTACCTGGTGGCGGTGAATCCGCGCCGGGAGCCGGGGGCGGTGCGGCTGGAGCACGGCGGGGTGCGCCCGCTGGAGGTGCGGGGCGTGCGGGTGGCGGACGGGGAACTGCGGGCGGACGGCTTCTCGTACGGCGTGTTCGAGCTGTCCTGAGCGCTCGGCCGTGTCCCCTGCTGGGGCGGCCGGCTTTCGAACGGCGTCAGATAGTTGTAAGCTACATCCAAGATAGTTGCATTTACCACCTGATGTAGGCGCATTCGACACCCCTCATGGTTGTATTTGCCACCTATCTTGACTCGACGCCACCGGAGGACGGTACGAACGCCATGAGCACATCCCAGACCCCTGCCGCAGCGCCCGCCCTGGGGCACTCGCTCAAGCACCTCGCCCTCCACCTGATCACCCCGCTGCTGATGTGCCTCGGCATGGCGCTCGCCTACCAGGGCGCCTTCCACCAGCCCGAGCCGCACCACCTGAAGGTCGCCGTGGTCGGCACCACCCCGCAGGCGCAGGGCCTGGCACAGGCGATCCAGGCCAAGGCCGGGGCGGCGGTCGACGTCCGCACCCTGCCAGACCGGGCGACCGCCGAGCAGCAGCTGCGCGACCGCGACCTGGTGGGGGCCTTCCTCCCGGATGCCAGGAGCCCCGAACTGCTCGTCGCCAAGGGGAACTCGGACACCTCGGCGGTGGCCGCCACGGCGGTGTTCAGCAACGTCACCGACCGGCAGGGCGTGCCGTTGCACGTCACCGATCTCACCACCCCGGCCGAGGGCGACCCGACCGGCCAGGGCCTGTTCTTCCTGCTGGTCGCGCTGAGCATCGGCTCCTACGCCAGCGTCGCCGTGATCGGCGCGGCCGGCGCCGGGCTGAGCATGCGGATCCGGGCGCTGGTCGGCGTGGCGGTGTCGCTGGTGGTGAGCGTGATCGGGATCGTCACCGCCGGACCGGTCTTCCATGTGGTCGACCACGACCTGGCCGCGGTGTGGGCGCTCGGGTGGCTCTACTCGGCGGGCGTCGTCCTGATCGGCATCGGCCTGCACAGCTTCCTGAAGAGGTGGACCACCCTGGCCCTGATGGTGCTGTTCGTGATGCTGAACTTCACCAGCTCCGGCGGCGTCTTCCGGCCCGAGCTGCAGAACGGCTTCTTCGGCGCGCTGCACGGCTTCTGGACCGGCGCCGGCTTCCTGGAGGGCGCGCGCAGCATCCTGTACTTCGACGGCGGCGCGGGCCTCGGCGGGCACGTCGTGACCCTGGCGGTCTGGCTGCTGCTGGGCGGGGCCGCGCTGGTGGCCGCCGCGCTCTACGAGGGGCGCGGGCGCCGGGCGGTGGAGAGCCCGGTGGAGGCCGAGGGGGAGATGGCGGAGGCGGTCGCGGTCTGACCGCACCGCACGCGAGTGCTTCACCCGCCGCCAAGGGCATCGGCACCGGGTGGGGACCGGCGGCCCGCGCCCGGCTCTGGACAAGCCGGACGCGGGCCGGTTTCGCGGCTCCGGTTCCGTGACTCAAGCTCTGTGACTCCGGGTTCCGTGGCTCCGGGCTCATGGCTCCGGGCTCATGGCGCGCCTTCGGGGTGCCCGTCGTCCGGGAGGCAGTCGAGGGCGGCGACGGGGATTCCTCCAGGGGTGAGGGTCATCGGGCGTCCCCGGCGGGGGCCGTCGCGTCGCCGGACGGGGCGTCGCCGCGCAGGTGCGGGCGGGCCAGCAGCAGGTAGAGCCCGCCGGCCGCGAGCACCGCCACGGCCGAGAGCAGCACGAGGTAGTCGTCGTACCAGGCGGCGTCCGGGGTGCGGCCCCAGCAGATGTTGACGATCGCGGCGAGCCCGTACACCAGCGCGCCGATGTTCACCGCCAGGCCCCAGCGGCCGAGCCGGAAGTCCCCGCTCGGGCGCCAGCCACGCAGCCGGGCGCGCAGGGCGGCCAGCACCACCATCTGGAAGGCCAGGTAGATGCCGATGCTGGAGAAGGAGATGATCTTCGTCAGGGCGCCCTCGGAGAGCGCCGAGGCGCCGACGATGATCACGCCCGGCACTGCCGCAGCGAGCAGCAGCGCGTACGGCGGTACCCGCAGGCGGTCCGAGACGGTGGCGAGCAGCCGGCTGCCCACGATCATCCGGTCCCGGGCGAAGGAGTACGCCAGCCGGCTCGCCGCCGCCTGGAGGCTCAGCACGCAGGACAGGAAGGAGATCAGCACCACGCCGATCACCACCCGGGCGCCGGTGGCGCCGAACGCGTCGTGCAGCACCGAGGCCACCGGGTCCTTGTCGTCGCCGGAGACCACCGCGCCGATGTCCTGGATCGACATCACCAGCGCCAGGCTGACGCCGATCGCCGCCGCGCCGCCGACGTAGAGGGTGCGCCGCATCGACTTGGGGATCTGTCGACCGGGGTTCGGCACCTCCTCGGCGACGTCGCCGCACGCCTCGAAGCCGAAGAAGAGGAAGACCGCGATCAGTCCGGCGGCCAGGAAGGCGTCGGTGTACGAGCCGCCGTCGCCCGCGCCGAAGCGGTCGAAGACCACACCGAGCCCGTGGTAGCGGTGGGTCAGCAGCAGCCAGGCGCCGACCGCCAGGGCGCCCAGCAGCTCGGCGGCGAAGCCGAACACGGCCGCCGCCGACAGCACCTTGGTGCCGCCCAGGTTGATCACGGTGGCGAGCAGCAGCAGGCCGAGCGCGCACCAGACGGTCGTCGCGGTGCTCGGTTCGACGCCCAGCAGCGCGGCCACGTACGGGCCGGCGCCGTAGGAGACCGCGGCGATGGTGGACATCAGCGCCAGCAGGTACACCCAGCCGGTCAGCCAGCCCCAGGTGCGGCCCCAGAGCCGGCGCGACCACGGGTACACCCCGCCCGCCACCGGGAACTGGGCGACCACCTCGCTGAACACCAGTGCCACCAGCAACTGGCCGACCCCGGCGATCAGGAAGCTCCACACCATCGGCGGGCCGGCGGTCGCGAGGGAGGAGGCGAAGAGTGTGTACACGCCGACGACCGGGGAGAGGTAGGTGAAGCCGAGGGAGAAGTTCGCCCAGAGGCTCATGTCGCGTTTGAACTCGGAGGCGTAGCCGAGGGCGGCCAGCCGTGCGGCGTCGGCATCGGCACCGAGGTCGGGGCCCTGAGGGGGGAGGGGGCCGGTCGGGGAGGTGGCACGTGCGCTGGCATCGGTCATGACCTGCTCCTGCTCCTGGGAACGTGGCGTGACGCGTGAGGGCTTACCGGGGGGTGGTGCTCGGACCGGGATCGCGGGAAAACATACGAGATCGGGTTTCTAGCGGCAAGGGTGCGTGCCCGACCGGGAGGTACCCTGCCGGAAGCACCCAGTCCGACGGTGATCGAGGAGAGGGTCGGCGTGGCGACGATCGGGAGCGCGACCCCGCTGCTCAGCGCCGTCCTCGCGCCGCTGACCGACCTCGGCCGCGCCGATGCCGTGGCCCGCCGGATCACCGAGGCGATCGCCCTCGGCCTGGTCGCCGACGGGGATCAACTGCCCAGCGAGAACGACCTCGCCGACCAACTCGGCGTCGCCAACGGCACCGTCCGCGAGGCGCTCGCCCTGCTCCGCGAGGCCGACCTGATCGAGACCCGGCGTGGCCGCAACGGCGGCAGCTTCGTCCGCACCCCCGGCGAGGGCCCCGAGCGCCTCCAACTCGCCCGGCTGCGCGACCTCGCCACCGTCGACCTGCGTGACCTCGGCGACGAGGAACTGGCCGTCTCCGGCACCGCCGCCCGGCTCGCTGCCGAACGCGCCCCCGTCGACCTCGCACCCCGGCTCACCCGGCTGGTGCACGACCTGCGCGACGCCGCCGGGCCCGCCGAACAGCGCCGCGCCGACGCCCGTTTCCACATCGAACTCGCCGTCGCCGCCCAGTCCGTGCGCCTCACCCGGCTCGCCGTCCGGCTCCAGGCCGAACTCGGGCCGCTGCTCTGGCTGCCCGCACCGCACGGCCCCGACCAGGAACGGTTCGCCGAGCAGCACCGGGAGATCCTGGTCGCCGTCCTGGCCGGCGACGCGGCCGGGGCCCGGGCCGCCGCCGAGGTGCACACCGTCGCCTGCGTGCACCACCTGGTGCGGGGGCACCTCCAGCTGGCGGACGAACGGGTGACGGGGGACGGGTGACGGGTGACCGGAGGCCCGGTGGTGGGGCGGGCGGCGGTGCCGTCGGCGGCGGCGAACCGGGAGGTGGTCCGGACATGACCTCCACTCCTGGATGTATCAGCCCCGTTTTGGCGCGGGCGGCCGGGTGAAGCAGCAGTCGCCGCAGACCCCGGCGCCCGGCCCCACCCGGTAGTACAGGCAGCAGCTGGTCCGCCGGAAGGCGGCGCCGCGCGGGCCGGTCCGCAGCGTCCCGGTACCGGCCAGTGACGGGCGCGCGAGCAGCTCCGCCACCAACGCCCTTGCGGGGACCGGTGCGTGGGCGTCCAGGACCCGCAGCGTACCGGCCAGGGCGGAGGCGGCGTTGCCCGACAGCAGCCGGGCGGAGAGCGGGACGGCGGACCGCACCGCCGCCGCCAGCGGCTCCAACTGGCCCACCAGGACAGCCTCGTACAGCTGGTCGGCGAGCGGGAGCGAAGTGGGGAACGGAGCGGGGAGCGGGGGCTCCGGCGGTGCCCAGAGGTCGAGCGGCCCCTGATCCGGGATCCGTACCCAGGCGTGCTCCAGTGTCGGGACCGTACCCAGCAGGACGGCCGCCCCGAGGCCCACCGACCAGAAACGGGCGGCCAGTCCGAGGTGCAGGATCGACGCGGCGACCCGCGGCTCGGCGGTGCCGAGCCGCTGCGCCACCACCCGGATCCGCCGGGCCAGCGGCGCGTCCGGCCCGGCGCCGTACAGCTCGGGCAGCGGCCGGAAGCCCGGGGGCGGCCCCGCGCCGGGCGTGGCGGGGGTGTCGAGCGCGAAGTACGGGCCGACGGCGGCGAGTCGGCCGTAGTCGGGGCGGCCGGCGTTCCCGGTGCCGTCGGCGGGGCGGTCGACGGGCATCGGGCGGGCCTCCAGGGCGTTCAGGCGTTCGGTGTGCTCGGTGTGCTCGGTGTGCTCGGTGCGCTCGGTGCGTTCGGGCGCGCGGAGGAACGGTACCGCGCCTGTCGGGGGGTGAGCGCGCTGCCGGGGCGGTGGCGCCGGTCCGGGCCGGCGCCACCGCCCCGGGCGCGCCCGGGGTCAGCGTCCCCGGCCGCCGCCGCGGGCGCCGCGCGGGCGGGTGAGGGTGAAGCGGTCGACGGGGACGAGGTCTCCGTACGGGCCGCTGACGGAGTAGTACGTGACGTCGATGGTGGTCCGGCCGCCGCGCTCGCCCGGGTCGACCTCGAAGGCGGCGAAGCCGTACGGGTTTTCGGCGTCCCGGAAGGCGGACCAGGGGGCGTCCTCGATCACGTACTGCGGGGGCCGCTTGCCGGTGGCCGGGTCGACGGCTCCGACGCCGGTGATGACGCGGGCCTTGGCGGGCTCGAAGAAGAGGTGGTTGGAGGGGGCGGAGGTGCCGCCACCGCCGATCACCAGGTGGACGGTGCCCCGGGTGGTGTCGATGGTGGCGGTGTCGGTGGCGACCGGGACGGGGGTGCGGGTGTCGGTCTGCTGCTGGCCGCGGATCGGGTGCGAGCGCTCGTAGTGGTGCTCGTGGCCGCAGACCACCAGGTCGACGCCGTACTTGTCGAACAGCGGCACCCAGGTCTCGCGGATGCCGAGGTCCGCGCCGTTGAACTTGTCGGCGGTGGAGATGACGACCTGGTGCATGCAGACCACGATCCAGTCGATCTCGGGGTTCGCGTTGGCGGCGGCCAACTCCCGCTCCAGCCAGCGCTGCTGGGCGCCTCCGGAGTAGCCGTGGACGTAGGAGTCGCCGGCGTCCTGGTAGGCGACGTCGTCGTTGTTGAGGCTGATGACGCGGACCGCGCCGGCGGTGAACGCGTACCAGAGGCCGTGCAGTTCGTCGTCGGAGCCGGACGGGGGGAGGTCGAAGTAGGCCTGGTAGGCGCCGTAGCCGGTCGGGCCGTTGCCGCGCTCGTTCTCGTGGTTGCCGGCGGCGGGCATCCAGGGGCGGTGGCGGGCGGAGCGGGTGTTGTTCTCGAACCAGTCGGACCAGGTGCGGACCCGGTCGGTGGCGAGGTTGGCGTAGCAGAGGTCCCCGTTGACGAGGTGGAACAGCGGGGCGATCCGCTCGACTCCGGCGGTGGTGTCGCCGGCGGCGGGGCTGCCCAGGTTGTCGTTGGCGTAGCCGTTCGCGGTCTTCTTGCCGAGGGTGGGGGTGCCCTGGTCGCCGAAGCTGGTGAAGGTGAAGGCGGCCCGGCCGCGCGGGGCGGTGCGGACGGTGCCGAGCTCCGGGGTGGCACCGTCGTGGACGGCGGCGTACACGTAGTCCGTGTCGGGGTGCAGGCCGCTCAGCCGGGCGTGGTGGATCTGGACCTCGGTGCCGGACTTGGCGTCCCGGTAGGTGTTGGTGTCGGCCTGCACGCTGCGGCCCAAGCCGCCGTGCGAAGTGCCGTACCGGACACGGGGGTTGCCGACCGAGGCGGTGGTGTGCCAGGAGACCACGACCTCGCGCGAGGCGTCCGAGCCGAACTGGAGGTGCAGCCCGGCGACGCGCGGGGCGCCGGAGCGGTCCGGCCGCTCCAGCAGCAGTGGAGAGGCGGCGGCGGGCGTGGCCGCGATGCCGGAGAGGGAGACGGCGCCGCCGAGACCGAGACCGGTGGCACCGGCCAGGATCCCGCGCCGGCTGACGGGGAGATGTCCACTGGAAGCGTTCATGGCCGCCAGCCTCACCGCGCGTTGGTGAACCGCGCCGGGGCCGTGACGTGAACTTCCCGCCGGGCCGCATCGGCGGCGGACGGGGAGCGCCGGTCGGCATCGCCGTCCACGCCTGGGGGACGGGCTACCCGGTGCCGCAGTGATGGGTGCCGCAGTGATGGGTGCCGCAGTGACGGGCGCCGCGGCGATGGGCCCCGCGGTCACGGGCGCCGCAGTGACGGGCCCTGCCGCGACGGACGCGTCCACGGAGCCGAGGGGGCGCTCCGTGGACGCGGGGAACCTACGAGGCGGGGGTGGCCTCCGGACATCGTGTCCTCCGGCCTGGCAGTTCGATCGTCGACCGAGGTAGTGCCAGTGGCAGACCCTGATCCGTCTCGATCTGTCACCACTGCCTCCTGCGGTCGAACTCCTTCAGCTGCCTCGCAGGTCCACCTCCCATCATGCGCTTCCCACGCCGTGTGCACCAGGGGTCAACCGCCCGAAATCGGATGGATTTCGCAAGTCGGGAGATTCGGGGCGGTGTTACGGCTTCGGCCAGCCGTCGACGAAGGCGAGCGTGCGGTGGTACGGCCCGTCGGGCCCGGTGCTGCGGTAGTCCTCGGTGCTGGTGCCGGTGCGGACGGTGGAGTCGCCGTCGTGGCGGCGGGCGGTGGGGCGCAGGGTGTGGTCGACGGTCGAACGCTCGGTGACGTGGCCGCCGGTGGCCGCGGTGGCCTCGCGGTGGTAGCCGAGGTCCATGGCGGTCCGCTGGTCGGTGTTGCCGGCGGCGTCGTGGGTGACGCGGTAGGTGACGTCCAGCGGTTCGCCCTCGCGCACGGTGGTGGTGCGGTGCGGGCCGCCGCCCCAGGTGGCGGTGGTGCGGGTGAGGTCGGTGCGGTTGTGCAGGGTCACGTCGTTGCCGCTGTCGCGCAGCTGCTGGGCGGAGCGGAAGGCGAGGTCGTCGCGGACCTCGGTGGTGATCCGGCCGTGCGAGGTCTGGACCCAGCCGCGGGCGAGGTCGTGCCGGCCTGCGGTGACGGTCCAGTCGCCGCTGCCGCCGCCGTGGTCGGTGAGCCGGGTGTCGACGGCGGCCTCGGGGGCGACCCGGTGGTCGGTGAGCTGCCCGGTGGTGCGGGCGGTGCCGTGGTCGACGTCGGCGAAGAGGTTGACCTGGCCGGTCCAGGTGTCGTTGTTCTGCGCCTCGGTGGCGTTCACCGCGATGCCGACGGTGTGCGGGCGGCCGTCGAGCAGCAGTCCGACGTAGGGGGTGAGGTCGAGCCGGTAGGCGGGCAGGTCGAAGGCGAAGACGCCGGGGACGGGCCGCCAGAGCAGCGGATCCCACCCGCCGGTGTAGATGACGGGGTAGGGCCAGACCGCGCCGGCCGTCCGCCCGTCGACGGTGAGCCGCAGTTCGCGGAACGGGCCCTTGCCGCAGGAGCCGAGGCCGGGGTTGGCGCTGACGAAGGCGTCGGGCGCGGAGGCGTAGGCGAACTCCTCGCAGGCGCCGCCGCCCCGGGTGTAGACCTCGGCGGTGAGGCGTTCGAGGTTCTGCGGGAAGGTGAGCTCGCGGGTGGCGGCGGGGGCGGCCTGGGTGAGCGCGAACGGCCCGGTGGTGAGCAGGCGGTCGGCGGCGCGGGCGGCGGGCCGGCGGTCGTTCGCGGTGTAGAAGGTGACACTGGCGCTGATGGTGAAGACGCCGGTGTAGGTGGCGTCGGTGACGTTGGCGAGGTCGAGGGAGAACGGCTGCGGGCCGGCGGCGAACAGCGGGGCGTAGCGGGTGAGATCGCGTTCGAGCTTCCATTCGATGCCGTCCTTGGACGGCTCGGGGGTGGAGGAGAGCAGCACCTGGACGCCGCCGACGCGGGCGCTGAAGATGCGGTCGAACTGCCGCCCGGCGACCTGCCCGTGGAGGTCCAGGACCACCGCCGACCAGGGCCCGGCGCAGTCGGCGGGCGGGGTGAGGGTGGTGGTGTACGGGGTGTCGGGCGGGTTGCCGTACCCGTTGCGGAACTGCTGGTCGTGCATCACCTCGACGGTGCAGGAGCGGGTGTCGGGGCGGGTGAGCGGCCGGGTGGCGGTGACCGGGTCGTGGTAGTCGGTGCCGAAGTCGGCGTGGGCGGGGGCGGCGGCGGTGAGGGTGCCGGCGAGGGTCAGGGCGGCGGCGCCGAGGAGGCGGGCGGCGCGGCGAAGCAGCGGGCGGACGGCCAAGGTGGTCCCCAGGGGTCGGGCGGCCGGCGGGCGCTGCCGCGGGCCGGGTGGGCGGTCCGGGCATCCTTTCGGCGGTGGCATGCCAGCGTCAAGGATTCGCCGGGGGCGCCTCGGGTACCCGGCGTCGCGGGCCCGGCGAGGGCCTAGTCGACCTCCAGAGCCGCCGCCTCCTGGCGGATCAGGTCGCGCAGGGTGGCCAGCCGGGGCCGGCGGTCGTCCAGCCGCCACTGCATCTCCAGCGGCAGGGTGGCCCGGCCGTCCAGTCGGACGGTGGCCACGTCCTCGGTGAGGTGGCCGGTCATCGAGCCGGGCACCAGCGAGAACGCGCGGTTGCGGGCGAGCAGGTAGAGCCGGGAGCCGACGATCCGCGGCGGGCTGACCAGGACCGGCGGGTCGACGCCGTGGTCCGCGCACAGGCCGAGCACGTGGTCGTAGTAGCGCGGGTGCTGCTCGCGCGGCCACAGCAGCAGCGGCAGGTCGCGCAGTTCGCCGAGACGCACGCTCGTCCGGCCGGCCAGCGGGTGCTCCCGGCCGAGGGCGACCCGCACCGGCTCGTCGGCGATCCGCTCCAGCCGGTAGCCGGCCACCTCGTCGAGGAAGCGGCCGAGGCCGATGTCGGCGAGTTCGGCGGCCAGCGCGGTGGAGACCTGGCCGGTGTCGACGGCGACCTCGGCGGTGGTGAGCGCGGGCAGCTCCTGTTCGGCGCGGCTGACCACGGCGGGCAGCAGCCGGTTCACCACACTGGGGGAGGCGACGATCCGGGCCGTCCCCAGCCGGGACTCCTCGTGCAGCCGCACCCGGGCCAGCAGCGTCTCGGCCTGCCCGAGCAGCCGGGCACTCTCGGCGGCCATCACCTCACCGGCCTCGGTCAGCGCCACCGAGCGGCGGCTGCGGTCGAACAGCTCGACACCGACGGTCCGCTCCAGCCGGGCGACCTCCTGGCTGACCGTCGGCTGGGAGATGTGCAGCCGTTCGGCGGCCCGTCCGAAGTGCAGTGTTTCGGCGACGGTGAGGAAGACCTCAAGTTGACGCAAGGTGAAGCCCATGGCCCAAGCCTAAGCCAACCCATAGGTCCGAGCCTATGGAAAGCCCCAGGACTCATTCTGGATTCCGATGCGAACCGTCCATACGCTGAGCGACACGTTGCCCCACCGCAGTGGCATCTCACAGAGAGATCCGACCATGACCGGACTGCCCCCCAGCACCCCCGAAGCCGCCGGCTCCGCGCCGGCCACCCGTTCCGCGCGGGCCATCCGCGTCTCCGAGGAGGTCGCGCAGGCCGTGGCCGACGGCCGGCCCGTGGTCGCGCTGGAATCGACCATCTTCACCCACGGCCTGCCGCGCCCCCGCAACCTGGCCGTCGCGCTGGAGGCCGAGCGACAGCTGCGCGAGGCGGGCGTCGTCCCGGCGACCATCGGCGTGCACGCGGGCGTGCCCACGGTCGGTCTGAGCACCGAGCAGATCACCGAACTGTCCGCGACGGACGGCCTGGACAAGGTGAGCCTGCGCGACCTGCCGGTGGTCGCCGCGCTCGGCCGCCACGGCGGCACCACCGTCGCGGCCACCGCCTTCCTCGCCCACCGGGCGGGCATCCGGGTGTTCTCCACCGGCGGCCTCGGCGGCGTCCACTTCGGCGCCTCCGAGAGCTTCGACGAGTCGGCCGACATGACCACCCTGGCCGCCACGCCGGTCACCGTGATCAGCGCGGGCGTGAAGTCGATCCTCGACATCCGGGCCACCCTGGAGCGCTTCGAGACCTTCAACATCCCGGTCATCGGCTACCGCACCCGCAAGTACCCCGGCTTCTACGTCACCGACTCCGGCCACGAGATCAACTTCAGCGTCGAGTCGCCCGAGGAGGCCGCGCGGCTCATCGAGGCCCGCGACCGCCTCGCCCTGCCGCAGGCCGTCCTGATCGCCAACCCGGTGGACCCCGCCAAGCAGCTGCCGCCGGAGGAACTCGACGGCATCCTGGCCCGCGCCTGGGCCGAGGCCGAGCGCCAGGGCGTCACCGGCAACGCCTCCACGCCGTTCCTGCTCGACCACATCCAGCGCGACACCCAGGGCCGCAGCCTGGAGGTCAACGTCGAGGTCTACCGGGGCAACGTCCGGCTCGGCGGCCAGATCGCGACCGCGCTGGCGGCCGCCGCCCGCAGCGGGGCCTGACCCGTGCTGGGGGTGCTCGGCGACCTCGTCGAGGACATCGTCGTCTGGGTCGACGGCCCGCTGCGGCACGGCACCGACTCCAGCGCCCAGGTCTTCCGGCGGCGCGGCGGCAGCGCGGCGAACGTCGCGAGCTTCGCCGCCGGTCAGTACCCGGCCCGGTTCATCGGCTGCGTCGGCGCCGACCCGGTCGGGGACGGCGTCGTCGCCGAGCTGACCGGGCACGGCGTGGACGTACGGGTCGCCCGGCGCGGCCAGACCGGCAGCATCGTGGTCCTGATCGACCAGACCGGCGAACGGACCATGCTGCCCGACCGCGGCGCGGCCAAGCTGCTGGACCGGGTGCCGGACGAGTGGCTGGCCGGCCTGACCCACCTGCACGTGCCCGCCTACTCCTTCGACGGCGATCCGGTCGGCCGCTCCGCGGTGGACGCGTTGGCGCGGGTCCGACGGGCGGGTGGCACCACCTCGGTGGACGCCTCCTCGACCGGCATGCTGGAGCAGTACGGGCGGGAGCGCTTCCTCGCCCTGCTGGCCGAGTTGGCGCCGACCTTCGTGTTCGCCAACCGGTCCGAGGCGGAGTACCTGGGCCTGCTGGTGGGCGGGCTGCCGGGGCCGGAGCGGGCCCGGCTGGCGGCCACCACCGTGGTCACCAAGGCGGGCGCCGAGGCGACCACCGTCGACGTGCCCGGGGACGCGCCGTTCACGGTGCCCGTGCCGCCGGTGAGCGAGGTGCGCGACCTCACCGGCGCCGGGGACGCCTTCGCGGCGGGATTCCTGGCCGGCTTCCTGGAGGCCGGCGACCTGCACCTGGCCGCCGGCCTCGGGCACCGCAGCGCGGCCCGGGTGCTGGCCACGCCGGGGGCCTCGTTCGCGGAGCGGTGACCTCGGGGAGGCGTCGGGGTGGGCTCGGGGCGGTGTCGAGCTGACCATAGGGTGGGCGGCCCTGTGCCCGGGGGCCGCCCACCGGGTGCCCGGCGGCCCGTTCAGCGCAGCGCGTCCTTGCGGAGGAAACGCTTCAGCCGCTGCCAGGGCCAGGTGTTGATCACGTCCTCGGCGGTGAGCCAGCCGCGCTGCGCCGTACCGATGCCGAAGCGCGGGTAGGCGAGCTGCCCGGTGGCGTGGGCGTCGCTGTCGATCGCGAAGCGGACGCCGTGCCGCTTCGCCCGCAGGATGTCCTCGTCACGCAGGTCGAGCCGCTGCGGGGAACTGTTGATCTCGATCGCGGTGCCGGTGCGCGCGGCGGCCACGAACACCGCGTCCAGGTCGACGTCGATCGGGCCGCGGCGGCCGATCCTCCGGGTGGTGAGGTGGCCGATGACGTGCACGTGCGGATTCTCGCAGGCGCGGATCAGCCGGCGGGTCTGGGCGGCCCGGTCGGCGGTGAAGTGCGAGTGCACGGAGGCCACGCAGACGTCGAAGCCGGCCAGGAACCCGGGCGGCCAGTCCACCCCGCCGTCCGGGCCGATGTTCAGCTCGGTGCCGTGCAGGAGGCGCAGCTTTCGGTGGCGGTCGGCGAGTCGGCGCAGCCGCTCGCGCTGGGCGAGCACCTTCTCGTCCGTCATCCGCTGCATCACCAGGTCCGGTGCGTGGTCGGTGACGGCGTAGTAGGAGTAGCCGCGGGCGGCCGCGGTGTCGATCATCTCCTCCAGGGTGGCCAGGCCGTCGGTCAGGTCGGTGTGCGTGTGCAGGTCGCCGCGAAGGTCCGACTCCTGGACCAGATCCGGGAGTTCACCGCGCAGGGCGGCCTCGATCTCGCCCCGGTCCTCGCGCAGCGGCGGCGCGATCCACGGCAGGCCGAGTGCCGCGTACACCTCGTCCTCGGTCGCGGACGCCACCTTGGCGCCGTCCGCGCCCTCGCCGTCCGTTTCCTCGCCGTCCGCTCCCTCGGCGGCGGTCCGGAACAGGCCGTACTCCGAGAGCTTCAGCCCGGCCCGGACGGCCATCGTGCGCAGCCTGATGTTGTGCGCCTTCGATCCGGTGAAGTAGACGAGTGCCGCGCCCCAGTCCTCCTCCGGGACGACCCGCAGGTCCACCTGCACGCCCCCGGTGGTGCGCACCGAGGTCTTGGTCGGACCGCTCGCGATCACCTCGGCCACGTACGGGAGTCCGGTGAGCGCGGCCATCAGCGGGGCGGAGTCGGCGGCCGTCGCCAGCACGTCGACGTCGCCGACCGTCTCGCGCATCCGGCGCAGCGACCCCGCGCACGCGCAGCGGGTGCAGCCGGGCACGGCGGACAGCGCGGCGACGAGCTGCTCGGCCAGTTCGGTGGCCGCGTCGAGCAGCGTGCGGCCGCCGGAGCGCCGCAGCAACTCGATGCCGTGCAGGATCTTCTCGCCGCTGCGCTCGCCGAAGCCCGCCACGCCGGACAGCCGGTCGGAGCGGACCGCCTCGGCCAGGTCGTCGACGGAGGCGATGCCCAGGTCGCGGTAGAGGGCGAGGGCGCGCTTGGGGCCGACGCCGGGCACGGCCGTCATCTCCCGGACCCCGGACGGGACTTCGACGCGAAGGGCCTCCAGGGCGGTGATCCGCCCGGTGGTGAGGTACTCGGCGACCTTCTCGGCGGTGGACTTCCCGACGCCGGGGATCTGCTGCAGGCCCTTGGCGTCCAGGCCGGCGACGTCCTCGGAGTGGCCGCCCACCGCGCGGGCGGCCTTCTCGTAGGCCCGCGCCCGGAAGGCGTCCCCGCCGGTGATGTTGATCAGGTCGGCGTACTCCTGGAGCAGCTCCCGCACCTGGTCGTTGAGCCGGGGCATGGGGCCAGTCTAGGGGGGTCTCCGGGCTCCGGCCCGGGCGGCGGACCTCCGGGCGGGCGAAGGGAGTTCGTGAGGCCCGGCCCGGGGTCGGCGGCGCCGCGTCGCGGGCCCGCGGCGGGCCGGAGCCCGGGCCTGCCCCGCCGGTCGGCGGGTGTGGCACCGGCCGACCGGCGGGGGTGGTGCCCGGTTCGCGTCCCGGAGCCGGATTGTCACCCGAACGAGTGAGGTGCAGGCTGACAGCAGGGCCTGGGAAGCGGCCCGCGCCGGTCGGCCGCGGTACTGATGACGGCCGCCGGCGATGCGTGAGGGGCAGGGCGATGGCAAGCGGGAAGCTCTGGGGCTATGTCGCATCGGGGGCCAGGGCACTCGGCGCCCTCGGCGGGCCGGGTGGCCCCGGCCGTACGGGCGGGCCCGGCGGCGTGGTGGCGGGCGAGGAACCGGGACCGTTCCGACCGGGCGAGATGGCCGGGCCCCGGGAGCTGTCCCGGCCGGAACTGGAGCGCGTCGAGTGGACCGGCCGGCAGGCCGGCTGCGAGCCGCAGGCACGGCACGTCCAGGTGGCCGAGGTGGTCCGCAAGGTGGTGCGCGGCGGCGGCCGGGCGGCGGCGGTGACGACCCGGCTGGCGCCGGGGCTGCCGGTGGTGGCCGCGGACGCCCGGCGGCTGGAGGCCGCGCTCGCCGGCCTGGTCGACCACGCGATCCGGCGCAACCCGCCCGGCGGGCGGGTGTTGGTCCGCGCCGAGGTGGCGGGCGGGCCGGGCCCGGCCGCGACGGCCCTGCGGGCGGCCGGGTTGAGCGGGGCGGCGCGACCGCGCGGGCGGGTGGAGATCCGGGTGGCCGACCGGGGGTCGTCCGAGCTGCCCGGGGCGCGGGAGTGGCTGCTCGCGGGCGCCCGCGCCGACGGGCCGGTCGGGCCCGCCGTGCACAGCCTGGTGCTGGCGGCTGGCGGGCGGCTGGCGGTGGAGGCCACGCCGGGCGGCGGGCTGACGGTGGTGCTGCTGCTGGTGGTCGCGCACGACTGACGGAAGGCCGGCGGACGGTCGGCGTGCGGCCCTTCGCGACCCTCTTGCTCACCGCAAAGACATCTTCGCAAAAAACCCTTTGCAAAGATGTCTTTGCGGTTCTACGCTCCTGCCATGACCGATGAACGCGGCTGGATGCACAGCGATGACCCCCACATCGTCCTCACGGCCAAGGGCATGCGGGCGATGGCCCACCCCGTGCGCATGCAACTGGTCGGGCTGCTGCGCAAGCACGGCCCCTCCACGGCGACCAGGCTCGCCGAGCAGCTGGGGCTCAACTCCGGGGCGACCAGCTACCACCTCCGCCAGCTCGCCGCCGCGGGCTTCGTCGAGGAGGATCCCGAGCGCGGAAACGCCCGTGAGCGGTGGTGGCGTTCGGCCCACAAGTTCACCGTCTGGACGGGTGACGACATGGCCGACGAGGAGCCCGACACGGCCGTCGGCTTCCTCCGGTCCGTCCTCACCGCCCACGCCCTGACCGCACAGCGGTCGGTCGACGCCTTCGAGACGATGCCGCGGGAGTGGCGCAAGGCGGTCGGCCTCAGCGACGTGCTGTTGCAGCTCACCCCCGAGGAGGCCGGGCAACTGGCCGCTGAGCTGTCCGCGGTGGTGCGGCGCTACCGCGCGCTGGACGCGGAGGGGCCGGCCCCGGAGGGCACCGAGCGGGTCTCCGTGGTCGTGCACGTGCTGCCCGACGCGAGCGTCGGCACCGGCGCTGGTACCGACAGTGATATCGACAGCGACACCGGCGCTGGTGCCGACAGTGACACCGACACCGACACCGGTGAGGCGGGGTCCCGATGACCACCGTCGCCGACGCGCCCGCGCGTAGCCTCCGGCCGCTGGTCGGGGTGCTCTCCGCGATGGCCGTCTCCATCACCGGGACGCGTGTCTCGGCCATCGCCCTGCCCTGGTTCGTCCTGGCCACCACCGGCAGCGCCACCATGACGGGCCTGGTCGCCTTCGCCGAGATGGCGCCGTACGTGCTGGTCAAGGCGCTGACCGGGCCGCTGGTCGATCGGCTCGGGCCGCGGGTGGTGTCCTGGACGACGGACTTGGTGAGCGCCGTCGCGGCCGGGCTGGTCCCGCTGCTGCACGCCTTGGGGCTGCTGCCGTTCGGGGTGCTGCTGGCGATGGTCGCGGTGATCGGCGCGATGCGCGGCCCGGGGGATCTGGCCAAGTCGGTCATGGTCCCGGAGGCCGCCGACCGCGCCCGGGTGCCGATGGAGCGCGCCACCGGTCTCTCCGGCGTCACCGAACGGCTGGCTTCCACGGTCGGCCCGGCGGTCGGTGGCGGGATGGTCGCGCTGATGGGCCCGCTGGCCGGGCTGGCGCTCAACGCCGCCACCTTCGCCCTGGGGTCCCTCGTCATCGCCTTCGCCCTGCCGCGCGGGATGGGGCGCGCGGCGGCCCCGGCATCCGCCGGCGAGCAGGCCGCCGGGGCCGAGTCCGAGGCCAAGTCCGGGGCCGAACCGGTGGGTTACTGGCGGATGTTCCGCGAGGGCTTCACCTTCCTGCGCTCCGATCCGCTGCTGCTCACCGTGACGGTGCTGGTCGGCATCACCAACCTGCTCGACGCCGGGTTCATCACGGTCCTCCTCCCGGTTTGGGCGCGGGAGTCGGGGAACGGCCCGGCCGCCATCGGCCTGACCGGCACCGCCGGGGGGATCACGGCGGTCGTCGGCAGCCTGATCGCGGCGGCCGTCGCCCACCGGCTGCCCCGCCGGACGGTGTTCTTCGCCGGCTTCCTGCTCGTCGGGGCCCCGCGCTTCCTGGTGCTCGCGTGCGGCGCGCCGCTGTGGGTGGTGCTCACGGTCTTCGCGGTCGGCGGCTTCGGCGGCGGTTTCCTCAACCCGATCCTCGGCGCGGTGCTCTTCGAGCGGGTGCCCCGCCACCTGCTCGGCCGCGTCCACGCCCTCGGCGACTCCCTCGCCTGGGCCGGTATCCCGCTCGGCGGCCTGCTGGCCGGCGCAGCGGTCGGCCTCGTCGGGCTGATACCCACCCTGGTCGCGGGCGGCGCCCTCTACTTCGCCTCCACGAACCTGGCCGGGTTGCGGCCGGAGTGGCGTGAGATGGACCGCCGGCGCGGCCGGACGGGCACTGCCGACGAGGCGAAGCCCGAGCCGGGGACAGGGCCCGAGCCCGAGCCGGGGACAGGGCCTGAGCCGGCGACGGAGCCCGAGCTCGCGCCCGCGTCGGTCCCGGCGCGCCCGTAGGCCTGTCGCACAGGGGCGGCGAGGCGAGCGTGCGGCCGGAACCAGCCGGTCAGAACCAGTCGGTCAGAACCAGTGCAGGCAGTGCGGGGCGCGCTCGGCGCTGAAGAGGGCGTCGGCGAGGGCGGCCGCGCCCGGGCGGTGGGCCCGGATGTGCCCGGCGCGCACCAGCGTGCTCGGGGTGGTGCCGCCGAGGTAGACCGAGCCCAGGTCGCTCACGTCCAGGGACAGGTCGGGCTCCCGGTCCGTCGGGACGCACTCGGCCTTCCCGTCCCGGACGGTCAGCAGGTAGCGGCCGTGCTGGCCGAGGAACGGGTCGTCGACGTCGAGGACGAGCTCGCCGTCCACGAACCAGCCGCGCGAGGTCAGCGCCCGCGGGACGTCCAGCAGCCGCACCCAGAGCCAGTCGGTGCTGCTGCTCCCCTCGCCGGCGTTGAAGTCCGCAAGCTGCCAGCGCAGCGGGTGGTCGGACGGAACGTGCTTGAACACGACCTGGGAGACCAGGTCGTGTTCGAGCGCGAACCGGGCCAGGGCCGTGGCGACGGCGTCGTCGGTGGCGATGGTCTCGTCGACCGTCAAGGTGCCGTCGCCGAGCGAGTAGCAGGCGTAGCCGTCCGGGACACCGTCGGCATCCCGGTGGACGGCGACGTAGCGCGACGCCGAGGAGACCGGGGGCCGGCCCGCGCCCAAGGCCCACCAGCGGTGCGGCCGGGACAGTGCGCCGGGCTGTGCGCGGCGGTACCGGTCGTAGACCGCTTCCAGGATCTCGCCGCACTCGGCCCGTCGCAGCAGCTCGATCGAGCCGGTGCCCGGGCCGGGCGCCGCAGTGTCGGCCGTTCCGCGCGCCCGGGGGAGGGCGAAGGCGGCCTGATGGCGCGGCACCGTCAGCCGCTGCGTGTAGGTCGCCGGTCCGTAGCCGAACCTGCGGTAGATCACGGCCTCGGAGGCCAGCAGTACGGAGAGGAACTCCCCGCGGGCCCGAAACTCGGCGAGCTGGCGCTGCATCATCGCGGTGAGCACGCCCTGGCGCCGGTGCGAGGGCAGGACGCCGACGCCGGTCACCCCGCTGGTGGGGACGAGGGCCTCACCGGGCAGGGTGAGCTCGAAGGTGTACGCGCCGGCGGTGCCGACGGGCCGCCCGTCCGCCGTCACGGCGAGCAGGTTGCGGTCCATCTCGGTCGCCGACCACCAGAGCCCGCCGCCGTCGGCCGGGGTCTCCGGGAAGAGCCCGAACGCGGCATGGAGCGTGTCGACGTAGACGTCGAGGTCCTGATCGGTTGTCGGACGGATCTCCATCGTTACCGCTTCCTCCCCTGGATGACGACGGCACCACGGCCCGTGTGCCTCGCCACAGTGCAGCGTTGACCCGTGGCCCGGTCAAGCGAATTACGCTCCGGCACCGGTGGTCAGGCCGGACCGTTTCCCGGACGGCCTCCGGGGCCTTCCTCGGGCCGCTCGTCCTCCGGTGGCGCCCCGACGCTCTCCGGGGCTTCGCGGACGCTGCCCGGCATCGCCGGGTGGCGGCCGATCACGATCACCCCGACCACGATGGCCAGCAGTCCGGCGGACTGCCAGGCCAGCGCACCCGGCGTGACCCGCAGCCGGTCGCCGAGGAAGCCGACCGCGCAGGCGATCCCGGACAGCGGCTGGGCGGCGGTCAGCGCCGGCAGGGACATCCGCAGCGGCGCGGCCTCGAAGGCGCTCTGCACCAGCAGCAGCCCGACCACGCCCGCCGCCACCACCGCGTACGGCTGCCAGCTGCGCAGCACCGCGTCCAGCCCGCTGTGGTCGAGGCGCTGGGTGGTGGTGCGGGTCAGCGCGTCCTGGAGGCCGTAGAGCAGACCGGCGGCGAGGGCCAGCAGGGTGGCCTCCTCGAACAGCGGCAGCCGCCGGGCCAACGAGACCAGAAGCAGGGTCAGCCCGACCACCGTGCCGACCACCAGCCAGTGCCGCAGTTCCCCGGCGGGCGCACCGCCGCCGGTGGGCCGGCCGGCCACGATGAACGCCGTCACCCCGAGGCCGAGCAGCAGCACCCCGGCCCAGCCCGAGCGGCCGAGGGTCTGGCGGGTCAGCACCCGGGAGAGCGCCATGGCGAACAGCAGGTTGGTCGCGAGCAGCGGCTCGACGAGCGAGACCTCGCCCTGGTTGAGGGCGAGCGCGGACAGGATCAGTCCGCACACCATGAACCCGGTGCCGAGCAGCCACTCGGGCATCCGCATCAGGTCCAGGAGCAGCCGCCAGTGCAGCAGGTCGGCACGGGGCGCCCGCTGCGCCGCGTGCTGCTGGAGAACGAAGCCGAGGCCCAGGCAGCAGGCGGCGCCGAGGGCGAGGAGGAAGACTGCCACGGAGGGACCACCCGGTTGTCACTGCCCGCGCCGCGCCGGCGGGTCCGGGTTCGGTCGGCGGTCGCGGCGCGCTTCCGTCAGCGTACCGCCGGGGCGGCGACGCGGCCCGGCCGGCGGCGGAGAGCAGCCGCGGCCGGGAGACCCGTGGTGGGGGAACTGGTTCCCGGTCGGGTCCGCAGCCCCGGGCCGGGCCCGCTTGCCGCCACGGGCCGGACGGGCGCACGCTGGTGTGAGCGGCCGCCACGGCTCACCGTCCGTGCCGGTCCGGACAGGCGCGAGGGGGCCGCTGCCAGGAGGTGTGGCATGCACAACCAGTGGGACGTGGAGCTGAGCTTCGAGGAAGACGGAGTGCACACGGCGTGCGAGGCCAGGCTGACCGGTGCGCGGGCGCCGGGCTTGCGCGCCCACGGGGAGTCGATGAAGAGCACGGACGACCGCCCGCTCGCCAGGATCGGTGAGGAGGTCGCGGCCTCCCGAGCCCTGGAGGAGCTGTCCCGCAAGCTCAGGGCGCAGGCCACCGGGGAGATCGACGACGAAGGACACCGCCCGGGGTACCTGATCTACTGACCCCCGCCCCCGTCGGCCGTCCCGCGCTCGCACGGGACGGCCCGGGACCACGCGGACGTCAGGACCAGGGGTTGGCCGGCTGGTCGTTGATCGCCGTCCAGAACCGGGTGCCCGCCGGGAGGGTGCCGGCTGCCCAGAGCGACCAGCCCTGCCCGTCGTGGAACTCGGCCATTCGCCAGCCGGCGCCGAAGGAGTCCTCGCAGAGCCCGTCGGCGTCGTCCCGGTTGCTCAGGTCGGACCCGGCCGTCGGGGCCGTCGCGGCGACCTCCCCGCCCGCCCAGCTGTGGAAGCCGGCGGTGGGGATCCCGGTGGGGGCCGGGCGGCCGTCCTGGTGGAGGCAGAGCACCGGCAGTTCGGTGTCGGCGGCGGTGTCCCCGAGGTAGGGGTTGCTGGCGCCGTCGGTGCCGACGTGCACCACACCGGCGCGCTGTTCCAGGGCGGTCCAGGTCAGCCCCGGGTGTTCGCCCGCCGAGGCGGCGACGGTCGGCCCGTCGCGGTCCACGGCGGGCGCGCTGCCCGGGGTGACGGCCAGCGCGGTGAGCGCGAGCACCGCCGCGGGGGCGAGGCGTCGGACGAACGCGGGCATGGCTGCTCCGTGAGGTGTGAGTGGGCCGACGTGGCGGTGTCAGCCTGCCAGCGCCAAGTCGAGTGCGGTACAAGGGATTTGGCGACGCTGGCGAGTTCGGGCCAATCCGTCGCCGGCGGCTTGTGCGCAGCGGCCGGGCAGGGCCGGTTCGCCGCGGGCGTGGCGCCCGTGCCGTCCGAACGGCCCTGCCGTCAGCCGCGGGGGGCGGCGAGGAATCCGGTCAGCCGGGCGTTGACCTCCGCCGCGCCCGCCATGGGCAGGTGGTGGTGCGAGAGGCCCGGCAGGACGGCGACCGTCGCCTCGGGTAGGGCGCGGCGGGCGGCCTCGGCGACCCGGGGGGCGTGGTGGGTGCGGCTGTGTTCGGCGAACAGGGCGAGGGTCGGGGTGGTGAGGGAGCGCAGCCGGTCGAGGCCGGGGCGGGGGCCGGTGACGACGCGGGTGGCGGGGAAGTCGGCGTATCCGAGGGCGTAGACCTCGCGCCAGCCGGGGTCCGGGCGGGGGCCGTCGCCGGCCTCCCAGTCGAGGTAGGCGCGGGCCCGGGCGGCGGTGCGGCGGGGGAGGAAGAGCGGCAGGGCGTGCAGCAGGTAGTCGGGGCGGAAGCCGGCGAAGCACTGGGTGGGATCGAGGAGGGCGAGTCGGCCGACCCGGGCGGGCGCGTGCAGGGCGTACTCCAGGGCGATCCAGCCGCCGTGGGAGTGGCCGCAGAAGTCGGCCCGGGGGAGGCCGAGTTGGTCGAGGACGGCGTCCAACCAGCCGAGCAGCCCGGGGACGCCGGCGAGCGGGGCGCCGTCGTGGACGCTGCGGCCCGGGTCGCCGATGAGGTCGGGGGCGAGGACGCGGTGCCCGGCGGCCGTCCACGCGGCGACGTTGGCGAACCACATGGTGGAGGTGGCGCCGCCGCCGTGCAGCAGGACGAGGGGGCGGCCGTCGGACGGGCCGCAGGCGTTGATCCGGGTGGTGCCGTGGGGCGTTCGGACGGTGAGGTGCTCGACCTGGACGGGCCAGCGGGCCAGCAGTGCGTCGTAGGCGGTGAGGAAGGCGGCGGTGCGGGCGGGGGAGGGCGTGGTGCGGGCGGACATGATGGGACTCCGCGGGGGTGAAGGCAGCGCCCGGCCGATCTGCGGGCGCTGATCCAACTGGTGGACGCCTCCCGGGCCGGCCGGGTGGTGACCCCGGCCGGCCCGGGGAGGCGTTGGGATCGAACTCGGCGGGCACCACCGGTCTGGGGGAGTGACCGGCGGGGTGTCAGAACCAGGTCTCGCCGTAGTGCGGCCCGGGGTGGTCCTCGCGCAGCAGGCAGATGTTGGGGTCGCGCGGCGGCTCCGGCCCCTCGTACGGGCCGACGGCCGGGCAGCGCGGCCCGACCTCGACCAGGTACTCGGGCCAGGACGCCCAGTGCAGGTCGAAGCCGACGCCCTGGACCAGCGCGGAATGGGTGCCGCCGTGCCCGCCGGCGAGGTCGCAGCGCAGGCGCGGATCGATCAGGAAGGCACCGCGCGGAACGGTGTTGTAGTGGTCCACGTCCGTCTGCGGCAGCGTGACGACGGACGGACAGTGGTGGAACTCTGCGGAACGAAGGTCCGGTTGGCTCATGGGCGCCAGCATTCCACCGGGAGTCCGACGAGGGCCCCGGTTCCCCGCTTTTGTACGGCTCGCGGGGGACAACTGTCGTGCCGTGTACGGGTGGTCGTCACCTCTCCGGAAGGCCTCGGCTACGCGGCGAGGGACCAGCTGATCACCGACAGGGTCGCCATCGACGCCAGGGTCGACCAGAGCACCGAGTCCCGGGCGAGCCCGGTGCCCTGGCCGTATTCGCGGGCGTAGACGTAGACGTTCTGCGCGGTGGGCAGGGCGGAGAAGAGCACCACGGTGAGGAGTTGGTGCGCGGGGAGGTGGAGCAGCGGGCCGGCCACCGCGAAGGCGACCAGCGGCTGTATCAGGGTCTTGACCGCGACGGTCAGCCCGACCTCGGCGTGGCGCGAACGGCCGGTGGCCGGCGGGCGGTTGTGCAGCGACATGCCGAGGGCGACCAGGGCGGTCGGCACGGCGGCGCCGCCGAGCAGTTCGCAGGAGCGGTTCAGCTCGGCGGGCAGGTGAAGCCCGCAGGCGGAGGCGGCGGCGCCGAGCGCGGTGGCCAACAGGATGGGGTTGCGCAGTGGCAGGGTGAGCAGGGCCCGGCGGCCGGCCGCGCCGCCGTCGAGGACGGCCAGCACCGCGGGCGTGACCACCAGGATCTGGAACAGCACCACCGGTGCGACGAAGGAGGCGTCACCGAGGAGCTGCATCGCCACCGGGATGCCGAGGTTGGCCGAGTTGACGTACCCGCAGGCCATCGCGCCGATCGCCAACTCGCCGGTCTTGCGCCGGAACAGCAGGCGCCCGGCGAGCAGCCCGAGGCCGATCGAGACGACGGTGCTGGCGGTGAAGGCGAGCATCGAGGGGTTGGCGAAGTGGTCCAGCGGGGTGCGGACGATCATCAGGAACAGTGAGGCCGGCATCGCCACGTGGAAGACGAACCGGTTGAGCACCGGCTCCGCGTGCGGCCCGAGCAGCCCGGTCCGGCCGACCAGGTAGCCGACCCCGGTCAGCGCCCAGATCGGGGCGAATCCGGACAGCAGGGGGTGCAGGGATGGCATGGTTCCTCGGATCGCTCGGACGGTCTGCCGGGTGGGCCGGGGGTCTCCCGCCCCGGGGCAGTAAACCAGTGAGCGTGAACGGGGAGACCACGGGCCTACGATGAGCCGATGGAGCCCGAGAACGCGCCGATGGAACCCGAGTACCTGAGCCTGGCCGAGGTGGAGGCGATCGCCCGGCGCGCGCACGAGGGGCAGGTCGACAAGAACGGCCACCCGTACGGCGAGCACATCGCGGCGGTCGCACACGGGACGGCCGCGCGCGGTGGCAGCGACGCCCAGATCGCGGCGGGCTGGCTGCACGACACCGTCGAGGACGACCGGTTGAGCCGGGAGTGGCTGGCGGGGGCCGCGTTGTCCGAGGCCACCAAGACGATCGTGGACGCGCTCACCCGCCGCCCCGACGAGCCGGTCGAGGCGTACACCGCGCGGGTCCTGGCCACGCCGGGCGCGTTGCTGGTCAAGCGTGCCGACCTCGCCCACAACTCGGACCCGGCCCGGCTGGCCGCGCTGGACGCCGCGACCGCCGAGCGCTTGGCCGCCAAGTACGCGCGGATGCGGGAACTGCTCGGGCTCACCGGCGAGCTCTGAGCGACGGGGCGCGGCCCGGGCGTCCGGACGAGCCGGGAGCGGGTCGGGCGAGGCGGGGGCGGGTCGGGCGAACCGGGAGCGGGCCGGGTGAGCCGGGGGCGGGCCGGGCGAACGGCGGGAGGCACCGCGCGACCCGCGAGAGGTGCGTGGGAACCACGAGAGGGCCCGGGCCACGCGGATCGCGCGGGCCCGGGCCCTCTGGGGTCACCCCGGTGATCCCTGTCCGACCCCCGGGGTGAGGGGGGAGTGGTCAGGATGCGGGTGGAGTCCGGTGAGCCGAGGTGGTCGGCTTAGTACCAGTGGTTGGCCTGCCAGAAGGTCCAGGCGGCGTTCGGGCTGCCGTAGCGGGAGTTCATGTAGTCCAGCGCCCACTTGATCTGGGTGGTCGCGTTGGTCTTCCAGTCGGAGCCGTGCGTCGCCATCTTGGAGCCCGGCAGCGCCTGGGCCAGGCCGTACGCGCCCGAGCTGGCGTTGGTCGCGGTCACGTTCCAGCTGGACTCGTGGGCGATGATCTGGCTGAAGGAGGCCAGCTGGTTCGCCGGGACGATCTGGGCGGCCACGGCCTGCGGGGACAGGGTGGCGGCGTTCGCGGTGGCGGGCAGCACACCCGCGCCCAGGGCGGTCAGACCGGCGGCGCCGGCGAGAATCGCGGCGGAAGTGCGCATACGGAGCTTGAAAGTGGGCATGAAGAACAGGACCTCAATCGGGTTGGGCCGGGTCACGCCCCGCCTTGGACCATGGCCGGACAGGGGCCGAAATGGTCGTGGGGCGTGACCTGGCAGTAAGTCGCTACCGGCGGGACAGGTGCCGGTGCGGCTGACGACTGAGCCATTGTTGGCATGCCGGATCGGGCGTCGCCAAGACCCCCTTGTTACGACCCCCGGTCGTACGGGGGGTGGCCGCCGTGGATTCGAAGGGTCGGTTGCGCGGAGCGCGCCGACCGGCGGTGACCTGCGCGAACGCCCCGTCGGCGGGGCGGGGCGCGGGTGCCCGAGGCTTGCCACTATCGCCCGTCGTGGACCGCATTCCGGTGTGAGCGCACTCACCGTTTGGGCCGCTGAGGCCGTCACCCGCCGGTCTGCCGCCGGCACGTTGGGTACAGACGATCTCGCCGCCGTTGAGACCGGCGCCACACCCGTGGGGGCCCGGGGGAGACCGTCGGGCCCCGGCTGAGATCGGCTGAGATCGGCGGGCCCCACCGGGGGTTCAGCGGAGGTCGCCGAGCCGGCGGTGACGCAGGGCCCGCGCCGCGAGGCGGTCCGGCTCCGGCAGCGCCGCCAGCCCGCCGAGCGCGGCACCGACCGCCCGTCCCAGCCGCGCGCAGAACGCCTCCGGCTCGTCCGCCGCGTCCGGCCGCTCCTCGACCACCTCGTCCACCAGCCCGACCTCCGCCAGGTGGCCCGCGCCGATGCCCTGGGAGCGGGCCAGCTCGGCGGCGTGCCCGCCGTCCCGGTGGACGATCGCGGACGCGCCCTCCGGTGGCAGCGGCGCCAGCCAGGCGTGCCCGGCGGCGAGCACCCGGTCGGCCGGGAGCAGCGCCAGCGCGCCGCCGCCCGAGCCCTGGCCGAGCAGCACCGCCAGGACGGGCGTGCGCAGCGCCAGCAGGGTGGTCAGGCAGTGCGCGATCTCGACCGCGATCCCGTCCAGCTCGGCCTGCGCGGACAGTTCGGCCCCGGCCGTGTCGACGACCGTGACCAGCGGCAGCCCCAGTTGCTCCGCCACCCGCGCGGTGCGCCGGACGGCCCGCAGGTCGGCGGCGGTGAACGGGCGCTCGTGCTCCGGGGTCTGCCGCTGCTGGCCGACCACCAGGACCGGCCGACCCCCGAGGACGGCGAGGGCGCGGACCAGCGCGCCGTCCCGCCCGCCGGGGGCGTCCAGCAGCACCAGTTCCTCGGCGGTGTGGCGCAGCAGCTCGCGGGTGCCCGGGCGGTCGGGGCGACGGGTGCGGCGGACGGAGTCCCAGGCGTCGGGGTGTTCGGCGGCCCCGTCGGGGGTGGGGTCGGGAGCGAGGCCGGGACCGGGGGCGCCGGTGCCGCTGGTGTCCGTGCTGCCCGGGGCGGGCGCGGTGGTGGCGAGGACGGCGAGCGTGCGGCGGACCAGTTCGCGCAGGTCCTGCGGCGGTACGACGGCGTCCACCAGGCCGCGTCCGGCGAGCGTCTCCGCCCGCTGCACGTCCGGGGGCAGTTCCACGCCGCGCAGTTCCTCGTACACGCGCGGGCCGAGGAAGCCGAGCCGGGCGCCCGGCTCGGCGAACACCAGCTGGCCGAGCGTGCCCCAGGAGGCGAAGACCCCGCCCATGGTCGGGTTCCGTAGATAGGTGAGATAGGGGAGACCGGCCGCGCGGTGCGCCTGGACGGCGGCGGTGATCCGCAGCATGCACAGGAAGGCCGCCGACCCCTCCTGCATGCGCGTCCCGCCGGAGACGGGCAGGGCGAGCAGTGGCAGCCGCTCGGCGGTGGCGCGCTCGACGGCGCGGGTGATCCGCTCGGCGGTGGCCACGCCGATCGAGCCGCCGAGGAAGCCGAACTCGGAGGCGACCAGCGCCACCGGCCGCCCGCCGACCAGGCCGGCACCGGTGAGGACGGCCTCGTCGAGACCGGTGCGTGCGCGGGCCCGGTCGAGCGAGGCGCGGTAGCCGGGGTCGGCCTGGTCGGTGGGCGGGTCGGCCGGCGGCTCGTCCCAGCCCTGGAAGGCGCCAGGGTCGACCAGCAGTCCGATCAGCTGCCGCGCGGTCAGCGGCGCGCCCGTGGCTGTGGCCGGGTGCGGTCCCGTGCCCGCGCTCGTGTTCGTCCCCGTGTTCATGCCCACCCCGTCAGCGGTCGTTCCGGTCCGACATGATCCGTCACTCTATGCGGCGCGACTGGAGCGGGGAGCGAACGTGAGGAAGCTGTGAGGAGCCGACAGCGGTCGGGTTGCTAGTTCGACGGCGGTCGACCCATGGGGTGTCCGGGCGGTTCGTGGACGGCGCCGGCCGGGCTCGGGTCGGAGCTGGGATACAGCTCAAGTCGCTGGTCAGACAGGTGAGTTACCCGTCGGTTAATAGTTTGTCGCAGGGCTTCCGGAGTTGTCGGTGGCTGGTCACACTGGTGGACATGACCCGCACTCTACGCGCGTGGAAGACCCGCGCTGCCGCCGTCACCGCCGTCGCCCTGATGACCCTCGCGCCCGTCGCCGTCGCCACCGAGGCGCACGCCGACGTGAGCGGCACGGTGTGTCTGTCCGCCCTCCCGCCCGAGGCGACCGACACCCTCAACCTGATCGCCACCGACGGGCCGTTCCCGTACTCCCAGGACGGCGTCGTGTTCCAGAACAGGGAGCACGTCCTGCCCAGCCAGTCCAACGGCTACTACCACGAGTACACCGTCATCACGCCCGGTGCCCCGACCCGCGGCACCCGCCGGATCATCACCGGTCAGGCGACCCAGGAGGACTACTACACCGGTGACCACTACGTCACGTTCTCGCTGATCGACCAGGGCTGCTGACACGCGCCCCACGCCCCTCCCGGCCCCGGCGCACGTCTCCGCCGGGGCCGCCGGAACGACGGGCCCGCCGGATCGCCGAGGGGCGGCCCCCCGCCCGCCCCGGCGGCCCGCCGCGACCGGCCTCAGAGCTCGGACGGCCCCCAGGCGTCCACCACCAGCTCGTCCCCGACCCGCAGCGTGCCGGGCCGCAGCACCGCGAACTTGCTGCCGAACGCGACCCCGCCGACCGCCGCCCGGCGGTAGCCGGCCAGCGTCCGCAGCGGCTCCGGACCGGCCTTCGCGCCCGTCGACTGGTCGACCAGCGTCACCGAGCAGCGGATCGCGAGCTTGGCATAGGCCAACTCGGCGCCGCCCACGGTGATCCGGCGGGCCAGGTCCTCGGTGTGTGGTTCGTCCCAGCCGTCCACCACCAGGTTCGGGCGGAACCGGTCCGCCGGCACGGGGAGTCCGCCGCTCAGCGCGTTGAAGCGCTCCAGCGACGCGCGGGACAGCAGGTGCACCGCGCAGCTGTCGGCGTAGCCGGACGTGCCCGGCACCAGCCCGTCGGTCACCCGGTCGTGCTCCGGCGGCACCCGGACCAGCCGGCTGCGGACACCCAGCACCCCGGACAGCCAGCCGGCCACCTCCTCGCCCTGGTCGATCCCGAAGAACGGGGCGCCGAACAGCTGCACCGCCCGGCGCGGACCCTCGGTGTCCACGGCGACGGTCACCGGCTCCACACCCGGGGCGTCGAGGGTCAGCCGGCGGCCATCCTCCCCGACCGTCGGGCGGACCGTGGCCAGCAGGCGGTCCCGGCGCTGGGAGCGGAACACCCCGTCCTCGTCCACCACCATGAACGCCCGGTCGTGGGCCAGCCCCGCCGGAGTCAGCTCCGCCCGCGCCACCTCGACCCCGGCGCACCCCTTCACCGGGTAGTACCGCAACTCCACCACTTCGGCCATGGCCGCCCCCTCGACTCACCGCGGCCCCTCGCGAGCCGCTCCGGACCCCTCGCGGAATCAACGCCTCCGTAGGGTAGTTGACCGCCGCCCGACCACCCGCCCCCGGGATTGCTAGGGTCGGGACATGGCACCGAGCAGCGCGAACCCCCCGGGAAGGCTCCGGCGCGACGCCCAGCGCAACCGCGACCTGCTGCTCGCCGCCGCCCGCGGCATGTTCTCCCGGCACGGCCTCGACGTCCCGCTGGACCAGATCGCCAAGGAGGCCGGCGTCGGCAACGCCACCCTCTACCGCCACTTCCCGACCCGCGAGGCGCTGATCGGCGAGGTGTTCGCCGACGCCGCCGTCGGCCTGGCCGGGGCCGGCGAGGAAGCCCTCGCCGCCGAGGACGCCTGGACCGCGCTCGAACACTACTTCGAGCGCATCTTCGAACTCGTCGCCGCCGACCGGGGCATCAACGACCTCGTCACCCAGGCCATCCCCACCATCCCCGGCATGATCGAGATCAGCCGCCGGAACGCCGCCACCGTCGGCGCCCTCATCGCCCGCGCCCAGGACCAGGGCACCATGCGGCGCGACGTGGTCACCATGGACCTGCTCTTCCTGCTCGGCCCGCTCTGCCGCGCGCTGCCCGCCACCACCGACCTGCGCCCCGACCTCTGGCGCCGCTACCTCGCCCTGCTCCTCGACGGCTTCCGCACCCAGGCCACCCACCCGCTGCCGGTCCCCCCGATCGGGGAGGAACACCTGGACCGGATGTTCGCCGACCTCTGGGAAGCCGAACCACCGGAGGGATAGGCAAGCCGTTTCACACCGGGAAACGGTCGGCCTTCACCAGAGTGCCGTGACGAGGATGGAGGAGGATGTCCGGACTGCCCGTTGCGCTGCGGAGAGGTCACTGACGATGGCTGCGTACGTGCTGATTCCCGGGGCCGCGTCCGGCCCGTGGTACCGGCACCTGCTGGAGGCCGAACTGCGCCGGCGGGGCCACGACGTGGTGGCGGTGATGCCCGGTGACCACTGCCCCATGCCCGGCCACCCCGCAGCGCTGGCCGACCACCTGGAGGCGTACCGGACCGCGTCGTAGCGACCCCGGGGCATCAGGGACACGTACGGAACACCCGCGCGCGCGTCAGAGGCGTGTCAACGGGCGCCGGAGGTGCGGTGCCGGCCCGCTTTGCTGGAGGACGACAGCACAGCACGGCGGTACGGACCGAGAGGCGGGGCGCACCATGGCGGACAGCGAGATATCCGGCGCGGACGGGGCAGCGGAGCGGGCCGACCGCGCGGGCCGGATCGTCGTCGGCGTCAGCGGCTCGCTCGGCAGCCTCGCCGCCCTCCACCACGCCGTCGCCGAAGCCCACCGCACCGACGCCGAGGTCCTCGCCCTCCTCTGCTGGACCTCGCCCGGCGAAGAGATCGGCTACCGCCGCACACCCTGCCCGGCCGCCATCACCGCCGGCCGCGACGCCGCCGTCGCCCGGCTCCGGCAAGCCCTCGACGAGGCCTTCGCCGGCCGCTACGCCGGAGTCCGGCTGCGCTGCCAGGCCGTCCGCGGCGACACCGGACACACCCTGGTCCGCTTCGCCGACCACCCCGACGACCTGCTCGTCCTCGGCGCCGGCAGCAGCCGCGGCTGCCTCTCCCGGGCGCTGCGCCCCTCCGTCACCGCCTACTGCGTCCGGCACGCGAGCTGCCCCGTCCTGGCCGTCCCCCGGCCGCCGCTGCAGCGCGACCTGGAGGCCATGGAACGCGGCCACGGCCTGCGCTCCCTCGTCGCGGGGCGGTAGGCCGCGCCCTGCCCGCTGTGCCGCTACCTACGACAGCCCGGCGGCCTCGGCGAGGACGGCGGCGGTCCGGCGGCCGGCACGCAGCACCGCTTCGGCGGTGGTGGGGAGGCAGCGGTCCGCCTCGGCGTCGTACACGGTCATGATGACGCCCGCGTGGTCGGTGGCGGGTTCGAGAACCCGTACCGCGGACATCTGCTTTGTCAGAGCAGCGCTCAGTTGCCGGGTGTGCTCGATGTCCAGCACCCCGTCCTCCGTGCCGTGGACCAGCCAGAGCGGGACGGGAGAGGGCTGCTCGGCCAGCAGGTCGAGAGGGGCGTCCCCGGTGGTGATCGCCAGGCGGGCGTAGCTGGAGGAGATGCCGACGGCGGCGATGGGACGCCGCTCGGCGGGGGTGTCGGGGTGGGTGGCCACGGCTATGGCCTCCCGGCCGCCCAGCGACCAGCCGGCCAGGACCAGGCGGTCCGGGTCCCCGCCGTACGCGGCGGCGGTGCGGCGGGCGTGGGCGAGCGAGGCGAGCAGCTCGGCGCGGCCGCCGTCAGGCCGGTCGGAGCGCCAGTCCGGGACGAGCACCAGCAGGCCGAGCCCGGCGGCCTCCCGGGCGAGCGGCCGCAGCACGTCGCGCTCGTCGGGGCCCCGCCCGTGCCACAGCAGTACGACGGGCGCGGGCCCGGCGGTGTCGGCGGGCGGGCGGTGCACGTCCATGAGCCGTCCGTCGGCGTACGGGGTGGCCTCGGGTTGAGCGCTCGTCATGCGGGGTTCGCCTCCGGTTCGGTGATTGATCACGGAGCTGGTACTGTACTTCTCGTCGCGAGGGAGATGATTCCTCGTCAGGCGTCAGTGGTGCTACCAGAGCACGTCCTACTTTCAGTAGGAAGAGTCCGTGCGATCCGGGCCTGGCGCT
>NZ_JBIUSS010000007.1:79881-237510 GCF_044741445.1 Kitasatospora sp. NPDC088160
CGTCAGTGGTGCTACCAGAGCACGTCCTACTTTCAGTAGGAAGAGTCCGTGCGATCCGGGCCTGGCGCTCCAATTGTCGGACGGGGTCCGGTGCCTTTCTAAGGGTGCCGGGCCTTGTTTGCTTTTGGGGTGCGGGTTGGTCGGGGTTCGGTGTGTGGGTGTGGGGCTGGTATTGTTGTGGGTGTCGCGAGGGAGATGATTCCTCGTCAGGCGTCAGTGGTGCTACCAGAGCACGTCCTACTTTCAGTAGGAAGAGTCCGTGCGATCCGGGCCTGGCGCTCCAATTGTCGGATGAGGTCCGGTGCCTTTCTAAAGGTGCCGGGCCTTGTTTGCTTTTGGGGAGGCGATCTCCGTGCTCGGTCGGACGGCGACGTCGGTGATCCTGTCCTCCCCGGTGGAGCAGCGGGTCCTGCTGCCCTCGGAATAGCCCCGGCCGGAAGCCCGGAAGCCCGGAAGCCCCGGCCTGGGCCGGGCCGGGGCTCAGGACGGCTGGCGGTCGGAACCGAGTTCGCGGGAGATCCGCAGCCCGGCCTGGGCGACGACGGGGCCGAGGGCGCGGACGCGGGCGGCGGTCATGCGGGAGGTCAGGCCGGAGACCGACAGGGCGGCGGTGACCTCGCCGGCGTGGTCGAAGATCGGTGCGGCGACGCAGCGGACCTCGGGTTCGTTCTCGCGGTCGTCGATGGAGTAGCCGCGGGCGCGGATCCGGGCGAGGTCGGCGCGCAGCCGGGTCTCGTCGGAGATGGTCCAGGCGGTGACCGGGCGCAGGCCTGCGGCGACGACCTCGGTGACGGCCTCGTCGGGCAGCCAGGCGAGGATGGCCTTTCCGGTGGCGGTGCAGTAGGCGGGGGCGCGGCTGCCGACGCGGGAGGCCATGCGGACGTTGGTCTCGTCCTCGACCTTGTCCAGGTAGACGATTCCGGGGGCCTGCCAGACGGTCAGGTGGACGGTCTCGCCGGCCTCGCGCTGGAGTCGGCGCAGGTGTTCGGCGGCGACGCTGCGCAGGTCGAGGGTGGAGAGGTAGGCCTGGCCGAGGCGCAGTGAGCCGTGGCCGAGCCGGAACCAGCCGGTCTCGCGGTCGCGGTCGAGGAGGTGCTCGTCGAGCAGCGGGCCCGCGAGCCGCAGCACGGTGCTCTTGTTGAGGCCGAGCGCTTCGGCGAGTTGGGCGAGCGGGACGCCGCGCCCGTCGCTGTGGTCGCGGACGTGGCCGAGGACGGCGAGCGCGCGGCGCAGCGAGGACGACTGGTTGCGTTCGGTCGCGGGTTTGCGCCCGGCGGCTGCGCCCGAGGGTCGTTCGGCCGCAGCGCCGGTGGGTCTGTCGGCCGCCGTGCCCGCGGGCCGCTCGGTCTCCGCGTCGGGCCCCGTCTCCGTCATGGGTGGTCCGTCCCTGTCTCGTTCCGCTGTCGAGTGCCACTGCCGTGTACTGCAGCCGTGTGCTGCTGCCGCGTGCTGCCGGTGTTCCCCCCGCTCGACGGCGGCGGTTGTCAGAAGGTACCCGTTCGCGTCCGCAACGCCGCTTCTTCGACACAACGTTGTGCAGTGCAAAACTTCCCGAACCCCCTCTTGTTGGCGCCGATCGCCCGCGCTTAACGTCCCTGCCATCGAGCAGGCGACGCCGCCCCACCCGAACGGTCCGCCCTGCCGTACCCCCGTACCGGCCTGCCCGGGACGCCCCCCAACGCGTCCGGGCCGTCCTCCACCCACACCCACCATCGGCCCCGGTCAGGGCCTGCTTCGACGTACCCGTCCCCAGCGGCGCACGTCTCGGCGGCAACTGTCGGGAGGGGAGGTTCTCCACCCATGCGACTCATCAGACGGACTGCCGCGGCCGCCGTGCTCGCCGCCAGCTGCCTCGCCGCGACCGCCTGCGCGCCGGGCACCGCCGCGCCGGCCGGCGACAAGGCCGCCGACGACCGGACCGGCACCCTCCAGGTCTGGCTGTACAACGAGGCGGGCAACGCGGCCAAGGAGGCCGTGGTCGGCAAGGCGGTGAGCGAGTTCCAGTCCTCCCACCAGGGCGTCACCGTCAAGGTCAGCTACATCGACACCGACGCCTCCGCCCGCGCGGCCAAGATGAAGGGCGCCTTCAACGACCCGGGCAGCGCCCCGGACCTGGTCGAGTTCGGCAACACCGACCTCCCCGGCTACGTCGCGGCCGGTGGCCTCGCCGAGATCGGCGCCGACCTCGACAAGTGGCAGGACAAGGGCGACCTCGACCCGGCGATCGTCAAGACCGCCGTGGTGGACGGCAAGACGTACGGCCTGCCCTGGTGGGTCGCCGTGCGCGCGCTCTACTACCGCAGCGACCTGTTCACCGAGGCCGGGCTGACCCCGCCGACCTCGTACGCCGAACTTGTCACCGCCACCCAGAAGATCCACGCCGCGAACCCCGACACCTTCGGCATCGCCGTCGGCGGCAAGTACACCTTCGGGGCGCTGCCGTTCGTCTGGGACGCGGGCGGCGACATCGCCGCCAAGGACGGTTCCGCGTACAAGGCGGCCATCAACTCGCCCGCCTCGCAGGCCGGGATCAAGCGCTACACCGATCTCTTCGGCGCCGACGGCTGCCCCGCCCAGCAGTGCGCCGACCTCACCGGCGGCAAGACCGTCGACCTGTTCGCGGCCGGCAAGTCGGCGATGGCGATCCTGCCCAACTCCAGCCGCAGCAAGGTCGACGGGGGCCCGGTGAAGGGCAAGTACGGCGTGGTGCCGCTGCCCGGGGAGAAGGCCGGCTCGATCGCCCCGGCGTTCGCGGGCGGCAACAACCTCGGCGTGATGAAGGCGGCCAAGCACCGCACGCTCGCCCTTGAATTCGCCGAACTGCTGGCGGGCCCGGCGTACCAGGAGCAGATGTACGACGCGATGGGCAACCTGCCGACGCTCAAGTCCGTCAGCGGCAAGGTCGCCGCCAAGGACGCCTTCCTGAAGCCGTTCACCGACACCATCGCGGCCGGCACCAGGTTCGTCCCGCTCGACCAGGCGTGGGCGCAGATCGACGCCCAGGCGGTGATCCCGACCATGCTGCAGCAGGTGGTCACCGGCAAGGCGGACGTGGCGAAGGCTTCGGGCGACGCCGCGAACCAGATCACCTCGGCCTTCGCCGCGCACTGACGGCGGCCGCGCACCCGCCTCCGACCCCCGGCCCCGCCTCCAACCCCCGTACCAACCCCTGGTTCCGTACCACCTCCTGGTCCCGCACCGACCTCCTGGTCCGCGGAAGAGAGCAGGTCCCGCACGTGTCCGCATCCACCACGACCGCCCCGACGGCGCCGCCTTCCCCGCGCGGGCGCCGTGGGGGCACGGCGCCGGCCGCACCCTCGGGCGGCCGGCGCCGCCGGCCCCCGCTGCTGCTGCTCCTGCCGGCCGCGGTCATCCTGATCCCGCTGGTCGCCTACCCGATCTACCAGCTGGGCCTGCTGTCCGTGCTGGACTTCGGGCAGGCCCAGGCCTCCGGGGGCGCCCCGACCTCCTTCGTCGGCTTCGGCAACTATTCGAAGATCCTGAGCGACGGCCAGTTCTGGTCGGTGCTGCTGCAGACGGTCGGCTTCGCCGCGTTCTGCGTGGTCGCCACCCTGGCCGTCGGCGCGACCCTCGCCGTCCTGCTGACCAAGGTCGGGCGGTGGCCCCGGCTGGTGCTGACCACCGCCGCGATGGCGGCCTGGGCGGCTCCGGCGATGACCGGTTCGACGGTGTGGAGCTTCCTGTTCGACACCAACCTCGGCCTGGTCAACCACACGCTGGTGAAGCTCGGGCTCACCGGCTTCCACGAGTTCAACTGGTTCTACGACAAGTGGACGGCGTTCCTGATCGTCGGCGCCGTCGTGGTGTGGCACTCCTTCCCCTTCGTGATGGTCACCCTCTACGCGGGGATCCGGGCGATCCCGGAGGAGATCATGGAGGCCGCCGCCCTGGACGGCGCCAACACCTGGACGACCTTCCGCCGGATCACCGCGCCGATGCTGCGGCCGATCCTGACCATCGTGGTGATCCAGTCGGTGATCTGGGACTTCAAGGTCTTCACCCAGATCTACGTGATGACCGAGGGCGGCGGCATCGCCGGCCAGAACCTGGTGCTCAACGTGTACGCGTACCAGAAGGCGTTCGCCTCCTCGCAGTACGGGCTCGGCGCGGCGATCGGCGTGATCATGCTGCTGATCCTGGTGATCCCGACGGTCCTCTACATCCGCACCCTGCGACGGACGGGGAACGAACTGTGAGCGCCCTGAACCCCGTCCGGGACTCCCGGACCGGCACCGGCGGAACCGGTACCACCCGGAGCCGCACCACCCGCAACACCCGCGGCCGTTGGCGGCTCGCCGCCAACACCGGCGCGATCGTGCTGGCCGTGGTCACCGCCTTCCCGATCTTCTGGATGGTGCTGTCCGCGTTCAAGCCCAAGGGCGAGGTGCGGTCGCTGGATCCGAAGCCGTGGACGGCCCACCCCACGCTGGAGAGCTTCCGCCAGGTGCTCAGCGTGGACGGCTTCGGCCGGTACTTCGTGAACAGTCTGGTCATCGCGCTGTCGGTGGTGGTGCTCTCGGCCGTCGTGGTGTTCCTGGCGGCGGTGGCCGTGACCAGGTTCCGGTTCAGGTTCCGCACCACCATCATGGTGATGTTCCTGATCGCCCAGATGATCCCGGTCGAGGCGCTCACCATCCCGCTGTTCTTCATGTTCCGTGACGCCGGCCGGTTCGCGCCGGGCATCGGGCTGAACACCCTCGCCTCGCTGATCCTGGTGCAGTTGGCCTTCTCGCTGCCGTTCGGCATCTGGATGATGCGCGGCTTCGTCGCGGCCGTCCCGGTGTCGATCGAGGAGGCCGCGCAGATCGACGGCGCCAGCCGCACCCGCATCCTGTGGCGGATCCTGCTGCCGCTGGTGGCCCCGGGCCTCGCCGCGACCAGCGTGTTCTCCTTCATCGCCGCGTGGAACGACTTCGTCTTCGCGAAGACCTTCATCATCAGCGCCACCCAGAACCAGACCCTGCCGTCCGCGCTGCTGGTCTTCTTCAAGCCGGACGAGAACGACTGGGGCGGCATCATGGCGGCGTCGACGCTGATGACGGTGCCGGTGCTGATCTTCTTCATCGCGGTCCAGCGCAAGCTGGTGTCCGGGCTGGCGGGCGCGGTGAAGGACTGACGCCGGCCGGCGTGGTGAAGGACTGAGGCCGACCGGGGCGGTCGGGCGGGCTCCCCCCGTCCGGCCGCCCTGCGATCGTGCCACGCCGTGCGGCCGGTACCGGACGCCGATCCGCGGGCCCACCGGCCGGGCCGTCCTCGGGACGGCGGTTAGGCTTCCGCCATGCCTGGCCGGCACCGGTGGACGGGGCTCCCCTCCCCGGTGCGGTGGCCGGTGATCAGCCACCGCGACGGCGGCTCCGCCGCACAGATGGGGAAGACGATGAGCAAGCCCACGAGGACGGCCGCGCAGCCGCCGGCGGCACCCGGTGCCGACAGTCACGACCTGATCCGCGTGCACGGCGCGCGCGAGAACAACCTCAAGGACGTCAGCGTCGAGCTCCCGAAGCGGCGGCTGACGGTGTTCACCGGCGTCTCCGGCTCCGGCAAGAGCTCCCTGGTGTTCGACACGATCGCCGCCGAGTCGCAGCGGCTGATCAACGAGACCTACAGCGCCTTCGTCCAGGGCTTCATGCCGACCCAGGCGCGGCCCGAGGTCGACGTACTGGAGGGGCTGACCACCGCGATCATCGTCGACCAGCAGCGGATGGGCGCGGACCCCCGCTCCACGGTCGGCACCGCCACCGACGCCAACGCGATGCTGCGGATCCTCTTCAGCCGGCTCGGGCAGCCGCACATCGGCTCGCCCAAGGCGTTCTCCTTCAACGTCCCCTCGATCAGCGGGGCGGGCGCCGTCACCGTCGAACGCGGCGGGAAGACCATCAAGGAGCGGCGCAGCTTCAGCATCACCGGCGGCATGTGTCCGCGCTGCGAGGGCCGCGGCAGCGTCTCCGACATCGACCTCACCCAGCTCTTCGACGACACCAAGTCGATCTCCGAGGGCGCGATCACCATCCCCGGCTGGAAGACCGACAGCTGGTGGACGGTGGGGATCTACGCGAACTCGGGCTTCCTCGACCCGGACAAGCCGATCCGCAAGTACACCAAGAAGGAGATGCAGGACTTCCTCCACCGCGAGCCGACCAAGGTCAAGGTCAACGGGGTCAACCTCACCTACGAGGGGCTGATCCCGAAGATCCAGAAGTCGATGCTCACCAAGGACCGGGACGCGCTGCAGCCGCACATCCGGGCGTTCGTCGACCGGGCGGTCACCTTCACCGCCTGCCCCGACTGCGGTGGCACCCGGCTCAGCGAGGCGGCCCGGTCGTCGCTGATCGGCGGGATCAGCATCGCCGACGCCTGCGCGATGCAGATCAGCGACCTGGCCGCCTGGGTCCGCGACCTCGACGAGCCGGCCGTGGCGCCGCTGCTCGGGACCCTGCGGCACACCCTCGACTCGTTCGTGGAGATCGGGCTGGGCTACCTCTCGCTCGACCGGCCCTCCGGCACGCTGTCCGGCGGCGAGGCGCAGCGGGTCAAGATGATCCGGCACCTCGGCTCGGCGCTCACCGACGTCACGTACGTCTTCGACGAGCCCACCACCGGCCTGCACCCGCACGACATCCAGCGGATGAACGAACACCTGCTGCGGCTGCGGGACAAGGGCAACACGGTGCTGGTCGTGGAGCACAAGCCGGAGACCATCGCGATCGCCGACCACGTCGTCGACCTCGGACCCGGCGCCGGGACGGCGGGTGGCTCGGTCTGCTTCGAGGGCACCGTCGAGGGGCTGCGGTCCAGCGGCACCGTCACCGGCCGCCACTTCGACGACCGGGCCGCGGTCCGCAAGGCGGTGCGCGAGCCGAACGGCACCCTGGAGATCCGCGGCGCGACGGCGAACAACCTGCGCGACGTCGACGTCGACATCCCGCTCGGGGTGCTGACCGTGATCACCGGCGTCGCCGGCTCCGGGAAGAGCTCGCTGGTGCACGGCTCGATCCCCACGGGCGCGGGCGTGGTGTCCGTCGACCAGGGCGCCATCCGCGGCTCCCGGCGCAGCAACCCGGCGACGTACACCGGGCTGCTGGAGCCGATCCGCAAGGCCTTCGCGAAGGCCAACGGCGTCAAGCCGGCCCTGTTCAGCGCCAACTCCGAGGGCGCCTGCCCCAACTGCAACGGCGCCGGGGTGGTCTTCACCGACCTGGCGATGATGGCCGGCGTGGCCAGCACCTGCGAGGAGTGCGAGGGCAAGCGCTACCAGGCCTCGGTGCTGGAGTACCACCTCGGCGGCCGCGACATCAGCGAGGTGCTCGCGATGCCGGTGACCGAGGCCGAGGAGTTCTTCGGCACCGGCGAGGCCCGCATCCCGGCCGCGCACCGCATCCTCGCCAACCTCGCCGACGTCGGGCTCGGCTACCTCAGCCTCGGCCAGCCGCTCACCACGCTGTCCGGCGGCGAGCGGCAGCGGCTCAAGCTGGCCACCCACATGGCCGAGAAGGGCGGCGTCTACGTCCTCGACGAGCCGACCACCGGCCTGCACCTCGCCGACGTCGAGCAGTTGCTCGGGCTGCTCGACCGGCTGGTGGACTCCGGCAAGTCGGTCATCGTCATCGAGCACCACCAGGCGGTGATGGCGCACGCCGACTGGATCATCGACCTCGGCCCGGGCGCCGGCCACGACGGAGGCCGGATCGTCTTCGAGGGCACGCCCGCCGACCTGATCGCCGCCCGCTCCACCCTCACCGGCGAGCACCTCGCGGCCTACGTCGGGGGCTGACGGCCCCGGCGGTTGACCCCTTCGGCGGTCGAACGCTTCGGCGGCAGGGCGGTGCCACGCCCCGGGCACTACCCTGCTGCCATGGCGATCCACGGCTTCGGGGCCACCGAGTTCCAGCTCGTGCTGCTGCGCCGGATGGCCGACTTCAACCCGGAACCGGTCGAGCAGGCCGTGCGGCGGCTCGGCGCGACCCGGGCCGCCATGCGGGAGGCGAACAAGCGCTGGCAGGCGATGGTCCGCTCGCCCCGGTTCCCACGCGGCGCCGACCGCTGCGCCGCCGTCCTCGGCCCGCCGCAGGCGGTGGTGCCGCGCCGGATCGGGGACCTCGCCTGCACCGCGCGGCAGTGGGCGCTGCCGCTCTGGCCCGAGCTGCGCTTCGAGAGCCTGCTCGGTCCGGCGCAGGCCGGGCGGCCGCTGCTGAACGAGTGGCTGGTGCGCGGACCGGGCGCCCCGGCGCCCGGGCTGCGCACCCTCGCCGACCTCGCGCCGTGGAGCTGCGTGGTCGCCGACCTGGGCGCCGCGTTCCCGCCCGCCCGGCCGCGCGAGGGCAGCGCGCCGACCCGCTTCCAGCTCGACTTCACCGCCCCGGACGCCGACGGGCGGGCGCGCCCGTGCACCGCCGACTTCACCTGGGGGCTGCTCCAGGAGGTCCGGCCGGACGGTCCTTAGGCCTGGGCCGGGTGGACGGTCCGCCCGCCGACGACCGTGCGCTCGGGCCGCAGCTCGCGCAGCACGTCCACCGGACAGCTCAGCGGATCGACCGGCCACACCGTCAGATCGGCCAGCGCCCCCGGCCGCAGGCTGCCGCGTTCGGCGCTCTCGCCCATCAGCCGGGCCGCGTGGACGGTGTGCAGCGCGACCGCCTCGGCCCGGTCGACGGCGTGCTCGGGCCCCACCACCCCGGCGGTGGTCCGGCGGGTCGTCATGCCCCACACCGACACCATCGCGCCGTACGGGCCGACCGGGAAGTCCGAGCCGGCGGCCAGCAGCGCGCCCTCGTCGAGCCATTCGCGCAGCGGGAAGATCCCGGCGGTCCGCTCCTCGCCCCAGGCCCGCTGCTGGGCGAGCGCGCCGTCGTGCAGCAGCGGGTGCTGCACGGTGACGGGGACGCCGAGCGAGATCGCCCGGGCCCGCTGGTCGGCCCGGGCCAGTCCGCCGTGCTCGACCACCAGCGTGCCGGGCGGCAGGCCGGGGCGCCGGCCGAGCACCTCCTCGAAGACGTCCAGCAGGGTGCGCAGGCCGCGGTCGCCCCAGGCGTGCACGCCGACCCGCCAGCCGCGCCCGACCACCCGGTCGACGGCCGCGACCAGTTCCTTCGGCTCCCAGAGCAGCCGGCCGTGGTAGCAGGGCCGGTCCTGGTACGGCTCCTCCAGCGCGCCGGCCTCGAAGCCGCCGTCGATGCCGAACTTCACCCCCCACAGCCGCAGCAGGTCGTCGTCCTCGCCGGCGGCGCGCCAGGCGTCCATCCGGTCCAGCAGCTCGTCGACCTGCTCGGGGGTGCGGGCGGCGAAGCCGGAGACCAGCGCCCGGACCCGGACGGCGAGCGCGCCGGCGGCCCGGGCCGCGAGCAGCACGTCGAGGTCCTCGACCGGGACGAGGCAGTCGCGGACGGTGCCGATGCCGGTGGCGGCATAGCCGGCGGAGGCGGCGCGCAGGCCGGCCACCCGTTCGGCGAGCGCGGGGCGCGGCAGCATCCGCTCGACCAGTTCGACCGCCTTGTTGACCAGCCGCCCGGTGAGTCGCCCCCGGTCGTCGCGTTCGAGCAGGCCGCCGGGCGGGTCGGGGGTGTCGGCGGTGATGCCGGCGAGGCGCAGCGCGGCCGAGTTGAGCACCATGTTGTAGGCGCCGCGGCGGACCAGGACGGGGTGGTCGGCGGTGGCCTCGTCCAGTTCCGCGGTGGTGGGCAGCCGCTGCTCGGCGAGCAGCACCTCCTGCCAGTTGACGGTGGTGTGGATCCACTGGCCGGGCGGGGTCTGGGCGGCGCGTTCGCGGATCAGGCCGAGGAACGCGGCGAGGTCGCGCGCCCGGTGGACGGGGACGCCGTGGACGCTGTGGCCGGCCAGGATCAGGTGGGTGTGGGTGTCGTCGAAGGCGGGCAGCACCGTCGCGGCGGGGGCGTCCAGGACCTCGGTGGCCGGTCCGACCAGGTCGTCCAGGCCGTGCGGGTCGGGGGACAGGGCGGTGATCCGTGCCCCGGTGACGGCGATCGCCCGCTGCGGCGGCCGGCCGGGGACGAGGGTGTGGACGGCGGAGGCGCGGACGAGGAGGTCGGCGGGGGCGGGGTCGGTCATCGCGGCTCCTGGTGGGGTGGGGCGCCGGCCGGCAGGCCGGTGACCTTCTCGACGTGCCGCAGGCTGGGCTCGGCGAGCAGCGCGTGCAGCTCGGTGAAGACGGCCCGCGCGGCGACGGCGTTCCAGTCGGCGGGCAGCAGCGGTTCGGGCAGGCCCGGGTCCAGGTAGGGCAGCCGGCGCCACTGGGTGAGCATCGGGACGTAGTCGCGGAACGCCTCGACCGGGTCGACCCGCGGCCGGCCGCGCAGTTCGGCGGCGACCGGGCGCCAGGCGTCGTCGAAGGCCGCGTACTGCGCCTCGATCGCCGGGAAGTCCCACCAGCCGGCCACCGCGGTGCGCAGTTCGGCGAAGCCCGCGTACTCGGCGGACAGGAACAGGTGCACGTAGGCGCTCAGCCCGAGGCGCTCCAGCAGCCGCCGGGCGTCCGGCAGCAGCCGGGCGGGCGCCAGCCAGACGCCGGGGGCGGCGTTGCCGAAGCCGAGCCAGCTCAGCCGGGAGCGCAGCTGGTGGCGGTGGGCGCGCTCGGACTCGGGCACCGAGAAGACCGCGACCACCCAGCCGTCGGCGAGTTCGGCGGGCTCCAGGCTGTGGAAGATCCGGCGGTCGCCCTCCTCGAAGACCGGGCCCATCGCCGGGGCGAGCCGGTAGCCGGTGCCGTCGCGGCGCTCCTGGAACAGGGTGCCGGCCTTCTTCAGCCGGGAGATGGCCGAGCGCACCGCCGGGCCGTCGACGTCGAGTTCGGCCATCAGCGCGATCAGGTCGGCGATCGAGATCCAGCCGCCGAGGCGGCGCACGAACTCGCCGTACACGGTGTGGATGAGCGAGCTGGGCCGGGTCGTGCTCTCCGACATGGTGCGCCTCCTCCCCGGCAGCTCGTGGTGATCATAGCGGTGGGAGCCCGGCGTCAGGCCTGGGCGTAGGCGCCGGAGAGCAGGTGCCCGGCGCCGGGGGCGACGGCCGGCAGGCCGAGGGCGCGCAGCAGTTGGTGGGCGGTGCAGATCGCCGCCGAGACGACCGGCTTGCCGAGCTGCTGTTCGGCTTCCTCGACGGCGGACAGCGAGGGCAGCTGCACGCAGGCCGAGAGCACCACCGCGTCGGCCTCGGCGTGGGCGAGACGCCGGGCGATGGCGGGCAGCCGCGCCGGGTCGTGGGCGGCCACGTCGAGGTTGTCGGGGATCTCCAGGGCCGCGTAGTCGAGCACTTCGATGCCCTCGTGGGCCAGGTAGCCGACCACGGTCCGGGCCAGCGGCCGCAGGTACGGGGTGACGAGGGCGACCTTCTTGGCGCCGAGCGTGTGCAGGCCGGTCACCAGGGCGCCCGCGCTGGTGACCACGGGGGCGGGGGCGCCGTTCTCGGCGGTGCGCCGGTGCAGGCGCTGTTCGGCCTCGCGGTGGTAGCCGGGGCCGGTGGCCATCACGGCGACCAGGCAGGCGTAGCCGAGCACGTCGACCCGGGCGTCGGAGAGTTCGGCCGCGCAGCGGTCGGACTCGGCGTCCATGGCGCGCAGTTGCTCGGGGGTGACCCTGGTCATCCGCATCCGGCTGGAGTGGAAGGTGAACCGCTCGGGCGCGACCGCCTCGCGGGCCCGCAGCAGGGCGGGGACCTCGGTCTCCATGGTGACGTTGGAGCTGGGGACGATCTGGCCGATCCGGTAGGTGGTCATGGGGTGCTGGGGCTCCTCTCGGGAGCTGGCCGGGGTGGGGTGCTCCGCTCAGCGGGCGTCGACCACCGGGTTGGCGAGGGTGCCGATCCGCTCGATGGTGGCCTCGACCAGGTCGCCGGGCTGGAGGAACTGCGGCGGCACCAGGCCGGCGCCGACGCCGGACGGGGAGCCGGTGGCGATCACGTCGCCCGGTTCGAGGGTGACGCCGGAGGAGATATCGGCGATCAGGCGGGCGATGCCGAACAGCATGTGGCGGGTGTTGGAGTCCTGTCGCAGCTCGCCGTTGACCCTGAGTGAGAGGTCGAGGTCCTGCGGGTCGGGGATCTCGTCGGCCGTGACCACGACCGGGCCGAACGGCGCGTAGCTGTCCTGCCCTTTGGAGAAGAACCACTGCCCGGAACGGCGCTGGTCGCGGGCGCTGACGTCGTTGACGATGCTGTAGCCGAAGACGTGCCGCCAGGCGTCCCGCTCGGCCACCCGGAAGGCCGGCTCGCCGATCACCACGGCGAGCTCGCACTCCCAGTCGAGCTGCTTGGTCAGGTCGGCGTTGTGCCGGATGGGCTGGCCCGGGCCGGTGACGGCGGTCGCGGGCTTGCTGAACAGCACCGGCCGGTCGGGCAGTTCGCGCTCGGTGTCCAGGGTGCGGTGCGATTCGGCGACGTGCTCCACGTAGTTGAGGCCGACACCGACGATCTTGCCGGGCCGCAGGGGCGCGCGCAGCGAGACCTCGGCGAGCGGGCGGACGGCGGGGTGGCCGGGCCCGGCGTGGGACAGCAGCGTGCGGGCGGTGGCCAGCGCGGCCTCGCCGGCCCGGACCAGGTCGAGCAGGCCGTCGGGCAGCCGGGCGCCGGCGGCGGTGGCGAGGGCGGTCAGGTCGGCGACCTGGTCGCCGAGCCGGGCGCCGAGGCGCGGGGTCTCGTCGCCGTCCGCGCAGTAGGTCAATAGGTGCATGGTCGGGGCTCCTCGGGGTTGCCGGGCGGTGGTGGGGCGCGTGTCCGGTGGGTCAGGCCGGGCCCTGGTGCCCGTCGTGCGCCGGGTGGGCCTCCTCGCGGTAGAGGCCGAGCGAGTGCATCACCGGGAAGTCGTTGAAGGAGAACAGGCAGGCGTCCTCGCCGGGGTCGAGGTTCGCGTGCTCGTGCCAGGCCCAGGACGGGACGACGAAGACGTCGCCCTGCTGCCACTCGAAGCGCCGCCCGGCGATCACCGAGACGCCGCGCCCCTTGGCCGCCGTGTAGACCACCGAGCCGGTGTGGCGGTGGGCGCGGGTGGCCTGGCCGGGGCGCAGCAGTTGCAGGTGGGCGGCCATGGTCGGCATCACCGGGCCGCCGGTGACCGGGTTGGTGTACTCCATGATGACGCCGTCGTACGGCGATCCCCCGGTGGCGCGGGCGAGTCGGCACAGCGCGTGGTAGCTCGGCTCCCAGGGCCAGCCGAGCAGGGGGGAGTAGGGCCTGCTCCAGGTCTCGACGCCGTACGGGAGCAGGTTGCCGCCGTAGCTCAGCAGCGAGGAGTTCACCACCGGGCCGGGCCGCTGGTACAGCTCCGGGTGGACCTCGTAGAAGTTCGCGTCGAGCATGTTGACCAGCGGGATGTCCAGGCCGTCCTGCCAGATCACCGGGGCGTCGTCGGACTCGTTTCCGTGCTCGTGCCAGGAGTTGTTGGGCGTGATGGCGAAGTCGCGCGGGCCGACCCTGAGCTTCTGGCCGTCCACGACCGTCCAGGCGCCGGTGCCCTCGTGGACGAAGCGCAGGGCGGCGGCCTGGTGGCGGTGCGCGGTCATCGCCTCGCCGGGGCCCATGATCTGGAGGCCGGTGTACAGCAGGCCGACGGCGGCGCTCAGTTCGCGGCGCCCGGGGTTGACCAGCATCACCACCCGGCGGCCGGCGTCGTCGGCCTTGACCAGCGGCAGCGCCTTGCGGACCAGCGGGCGCAGGTCGGCGTAGCGCCAGAGCACCGGCACCGACTTGGGCTGCGGGTACCAGGGCTCGATCTCGTTCGCCACCGTCCACAGGGCGCCGGCCTCGTGCTCGGCCAGTTCCTCGTAGTAGGCGGTGAGTTCGGGGCTGTCGGTGACCCTGGCTCGGCCGAGCTGGTCGTCGTCGTGGTCGGCCGTGCGGCCCTGGTCGGCGGTGCCGTGGGGGTCGGTGGTGCCGTGGCGGTCGGTCGTGCCGTCGTGGCTGGTCATGCCTGCTCCTCCGGGAACACCAGTGGCCGCAGTGGGCGGTTGTCCACGTGCAGCCGGAAGACGTCGAAGCGGTTGTAGTGGCCGACGATGTCGTGCATCTGCTTGGGTTGGATGCACCGGCCGAGGTCGATCTCGGCGTAGACGATGCCCTCCTCGTCCACCAGCGGCTCGCCCACCGGGCGTCCGTCGGGGCCGAAGATGCCGGACAACGCGCTGCGCGGGCGGGCGAGTTGCTTGCGCACCTGGTGGTCGTCGCCGGCGATCAGGTCCACCATCTCGGGCGAGATGGTGGAGCAGGAGACCACGGTGAACAGCTTGCCCTCGAAGCAGTGCGCGGCGGCGCGCAGCGCGATCGCCTCCGCCATGTCGTAGTCCTCGGGGGCCACCGGCAGGGCGATGTAGCTGGCGGCGTGGACGAGTTCGCCCTGGGCCAGCAGGGTGAAGCGGGCCAGGGTGTTGGTGTTCTCGCCGCAGGCGAGCGCGCCGAGCGGGCCGACGGCCGTGCGGTGCACCCGCAGGGAGCTGCCGTCGCCGGGCGTCCAGGTCAGCTTCTCGGCCCAGGTCGGCACCAACTTGCGGTGCACGGCGAGGAGTTCTCCGTCCGCGCCGATGATCAGCAAGGTGTTGTGGAGCACCCCGAGGCTGTGTTGGCCGCGTTCGTTGACGCCGATCACCAGCACCACGCCGGCCTGCCGGGCGGCGGCGCGCAGCGTGTCGACGTACGGGCCGGGGACGTCGACGGCGGCGCGGTAGAGGCGCTCGTACCAGGGCGAGCCCTGCACCGGGTTCATCGTCCAGTTCCAGTACGGGTAGCCGGGGACGAAGACCTCGGGGAAGACCACCAGGGCGGCGCCGTGGCCGGCCGCCTCGTGGATCAGGGCGACGGCCTTGTCGACGGTGGCGGCCGGGTCCAGGTAGACGGGGGCGGCCTGGACGGCCGCGGCGGTGAAGCGGGGCAGGTCGGGCATGGGGCCTCCTCGGCTGCTCAGCGCGGTTCGGGGGTGGGCGGCGGCCAGCGGCGGTGCACCGGCGCGGCGGGCTCGGCGAGCAGGTGCAGGCGCGGTGCGACCCGGTCGGCGTTCGGGCCCGGTGGTCTGCGGCTGCCCGCCGACCAGGGGCCGGGCCAGTGCGCGCCCGGCCCGGTGTAGCCCTGCTCGGCGGCGGCGTGCAGCGTCCAGAGCGGGTCGTACAGCTGGGCCCGCCCGATCGCGACCAGGTCGGCCCGCCCGGCCAGGAGCACGGAGTTGGCGTCGTCGTGCCCGGAGATCGCGCCGACCGCGATGGTCGGCAGGCCGGTGGCGGCGCGGATCAGCTCGGCGAACGGGGTCTGGTACCCGCGTCCGTACGGCGGCCGCTGGTGGGCGACCACCTCGCCGGTGGACACGTCCACCGCGTCCGCCCCGCCGTCGGCCAGCGCGCGGCCGATCGTGACGGCCTCCGGTCCGGTGGTGCCGCCGGGCGCCCAGTCGCAGGCCGAGATCCGCACCAGTAGCGGCCGCCCGGCAGGCCAGACCGCGCGGACGGCCGCCAGCACCTCCAGCGGCAGCCGCAGCCGGTGCGCGAGCCGGCCGCCGTAGCGGTCGGTGCGGTGGTTGGTCAGCGGTGAGAGGAAGCCGGAGAGCAGGTGGCCGTGGCCGAACTGCAGCTCCAGCGCGTCGAAGCCGACCCGTGCCGCGCGTTCCGCCGCCTCGGCGAAGTCCGCGATCACGGTGGCCAGTTGGGCGGCGGTGGCCGGGTGCGGGGGAGGGCTGTCCGGGCCCCAGGGGAGCGGGGAGGCAGCGAGCAGCGGCCAGCCGTCGGCGAGTGGGCGCCCGATCCCGTCCGGGCCGGGTGCGGCGGTGGCGCCCCGGCGGCCGGCGTGCGTCAGCTGGAGGCCGACCGGGGTGTCGCTCACCGCGCGGACGGCGTCGACGAGTTCGCGCCAGGCCGCCTCCTGGCGGTCGTTCCACAGCCCCGGGCAGCGGTCGGTGGCCCGGCCCCCGGGGCTGACGGCGGCCATCCCGGCGAGGACCAGCCCGGCGCCGCCGAGCGCGTGCGCGGTCAGCTGGGCCCGGTCGAAGCCGCTGGGCAGGGTGTCGGTGGAGGTGAAGGTGGCGAGCGGGGGCACCACGACGCGGTTGCGCAGCTCCAGGGCGCCGAGCTTCAGCGGCCGGAACATCGGCGGCACACCGGGCGGGCCGCCGGCGGCGGCGTCCACCGCGTCGACGAAGTCGGGGTCGCGGGCCCGCAGGTTGCCGTAGGTGACCCGGCGGCTGCGGGTGAGCAGGTTGAACGCGAACCGGTCGGCGCCCTGCCCGGTGCGCCGCTCCACCGTCTCGAACCACTCCAGGCTCGCCTGCGCGGCCCGCTGGGTGGACTCCACCACCGGGCGCCGCTCCGCCTCGTAGGCGACCAACGCCTGCTCCAGCGCCGGCTGTTCGTGCAGGCTCGCGGCGAGCGCGAGGGCGTCCTCCAGGGCGAGCTTGGTGCCCGAGCCGATCGAGAAGTGCGCGGAGTGCGCCGCGTCGCCGAGCAGCACCACGTTGCGGTGGCGCCAGCGGGCGTTGCGCACGGTGGTGAAGCGGATCCAGCGGGAGGCGTTCGGGATCAGCCGGTGGCCGTCCAGGTGCCCGGCGAGCAGGTCCGCGCAGCGCCGCACGCTCGCCTCGTCGCTCGCGCCGCGGGCCGGCTCCCGGGCGGCGAGGGCGGCGAACCCGGCGCGGCGCCAGGCGTCTTCGGCGATCTCCACGATGAAGGTGGAACGGGTCGCGCTGTACGGGTAGGCGTGCACCTGGAGGGTGCCGAAGTCGAACCGCTCGACGATGAAGGTGAAGGCCTCGAAGACCTTGTCGGTGGCGAGCCAGATGTAGCGGCAGTGCCGCTCGTCCAGGTCGGGCCGGAAGGTGTCGGCGTAGGCCGCGCGGGTGCCCGAGTGGATGCCGTCGGCGGCGACCACCAGGTCGTACTCGGCGGCGAGCCGGTCGACCGGAGGAGCGGGGGTGCGGTAGCGCACGTCCACCGCGAGCTGCCCGCAGCGCTGTTGCAGGATCGCGCGCAGCCGGTTGCGGTCGAGTGCCGCGAAGCCGTGCCCGCCGCAGGTGCGGACCTCGCCCGCGTAGCGCACGTCGATGTCGCTCCAGCGGGCGAACTCGGCGCCGATCGCGGCGAAGACCTCCGGGTCAGCCTGGGCGATGCCGTCCAGCGTCTCGTCGGAGAACACCACGCCGAAGCCGAACTCGTCCTCCCGGCCGGCGCGTTCGAAGACGGTGATCTCCCGGTGCGGTGCCAGCCGTTTGGCGAGCGCGGCGAAGTAGAGCCCGCCCGGACCGGCGCCGATCACCGCGATGCGGCGGGCGGTGGTGGGGTGGGCCGCGCCGGTGCGTGCGGCGGTGGTGGTGGTGCGGGCCGCGGTGGTCACCGCACCACCTCCGGCTGTTGCGGTCCGGCCTCGGCCAGCGCGCGGCGCACCGGCGCGGGCCAGGGTTCGGCGCCCTTGGCGTTCGGCGCGGCGTGCACCACCGACATCCGCCCGGACGCGGCCAGGCCGTGCGGGCCGTGCACCTCGAAGGCGTAGTGCAGCGAGGAGCCGCCGACCCGGACCACCCGCAGCTCGGTGCGGACCAGGTCGCCGAACCAGAGCCGCTCGCGGTAGTCGGCCTCGAAGTGCACCCGCGGGATCCGCCCGAACAGCTCGGCCAGGCCCAGCCGGCGCAGCAGCGCCGCCTCCGCGGCCTCGGCCCAGCGCTGGACGGCCGAGAAGTGGTAGTGCCCGGCCGCGTCGGTGTCGGACCACTCGACCCGGCGCTCGATCGCCACGCTGGCCGGGGCGGTCGCGGCCCGCCGGCGCAGCTCGGCGCGGTGCAGCTTGCCGGTGGCGGTGCGCGGCAGCCGGGTGACGAACTCGACCGCGCGCGGGTACTTGTACGGGGCGATGGTCCGTTTGACGTGCTCCTGGAGGCTCCGTACCTGCTCCGGCCCGGCGGGCGCGCCCTCGCGCAGCACCACGTAGGCCTTCACCACGGTGCCGCGCCGTTCGTCCGGCGCCCCGACCACCGCGCAGTCGGCGACGTGGGGGTGGGCGGCGAGGGCCTGCTCGACCTCGGGGCCGGCGATGTTGTAGCCGGCCGAGACGATCATGTCGTCGTTGCGCGCCTGGTACCAGAAGTAGCCGTCCCGGTCGCGGACGTAGGTGTCGCCGGTGAGGTTCCAGCCGTTGCGGACGTAGTCGCGCTGGCGCTCGTCGTCCAGGTAGCGGCAGCCGGTCGGGCCCTTGACGGCGAGCAGACCGGGCACGCCGTCCGGCACCGGCCGGCCCTGTTCGTCCAGGACGGCGGCCCGGTAGCCGGGGACGGGGCGGCCGGTCGCGCCGGGGCGGATGTCGCCGTCGGCGGCGGAGATGAACACGTGCAGCAGCTCGGTGGCGCCGATGCCGTCGATCAGCCGCTGCCCGGTGGCCGCGTGGAAGGCCTCCCAGAGGGCGGCGGGCAGGTGCTCGCCGGCCGAGACGCAACGCCGTACGCCGGACAGGCGGTCGGCGAGCCCGGCGGCCAGGATCGCCCGGTAGGCGGTCGGCGCGGTGAACAGCACGCCGACCCGGTGCCGGTGGACCTGCTCGGCGAGTTGCTCGGGGGTGGCCTGCTCCAGCAGGAGGCTGGCGGCGCCGGCGCGCAGCGGGAAGACCACCAGGCCGCCGAGTCCGAAGGTGAAGGCGAGCGGCGGGGTGCCGGCGAACAGGTCGTCGGGGGTGGGGCGCAGGAGGTGGCGGGAGAAGGTGTCGGCGTTGGCGAGCACGTCGCGGTGGAAGTGCAGGGTGGCCTTGGGCCGTCCGGTGGTTCCGGAGGTGAAGGCGATCAGCGCGACGTCGTCGGCGGCGGTGGGCACGGCGGTGAAGCCGCCGCTCTTGGCGGCGCAGCGGGCGGTCAGGTCCTGGGGGCCGGGCCCGCCGAAGGCGAGCACCCGCAGGCCGGGTGTCTCGGCCCGGGCGAGGTCGTCCAGGTAGCGGTGGTCGCACAGGGCGATGGTGGGCCGGGCGATCCGGTGCAGTCCGGTCAGTTCGGCGGCCCGCAGCAGCGGCATGGTGCTGACGGCGACGCCGCCGGCCTTCAGGACGCCGAGCCAGCAGGCCACCAGCCAGGGGGTGTTGGGGCCGCGGAGCAGCACCCGGTTGCCGGTGGCCAGGCCGAGGTCCTCGGTCAGCAGCCGGGCCACCCGGTCGGCGTGGTCGCGCAGTTCGCCGTAGGTCCACTGGCCGGTCGGGGTGAGCAGGCAGCGGCGGTCGGGGCCGTACCGGGCGATCGTTCCGTCGAGCAGCGCCTGGGCGCAGTTCAGCCGGTCCGGATAGAACAACTCCGGTATGTCGAAGCGGAGTTCTGGCCACTGGTCGAAGGGTGGGAGATGGTCGCGGCAGAACGTGTCCACGTGCGCGGAGGGGGATAGCTCCATGGGCGGGCACCTCATCGTGCGAGCGGGGAGTGAGGCCAGTATGGCGTGTTGGTGACGCCAGTCAAGAGAGCGATACACGCATTCGGGGGAGCGGGCCCCTCGCGGCCTCACCGGTGGCCCCACCCTTGTCCCGGCGCAACGGCAGCCGCACCCGGCGACCGGCTCGGTCGGGGTGCGGCGCGTTCAAGCAGGGGCTGCGGGCGGCCGGGTCAGGCGGTGGCCCCCTGGGCGGCGGCGTCGGGCTCGCGGCCGTCCTCGGCCTGCTGGGCGCGCTCGGCCAGCAGGCGGGCGAACAGGACCAGCACCGGAGTGGCGGCGTCGGAGCCCGGGCCCGAATCGCGGACGTACAGCAGCGTGGTGCCGACCCGCACCAGGGCCTCCGCCCCTTCCGCACCGTGCGTCCGGGCGGCGCGCTGGTCGCCGATCGAGGGGAGGGGGACGGCGGCGGCCGCGTCGGCGCCGCCGACGTGGGCGAGCATCGCGTCGAAGGCCCGGCCGGCGGCGTCGGCGGAGGCGAAGGTGACCACGGTGAACTGTGCGCTGTGCGTGGTCACGGCGCGGAACGTCACGGTGGCGTAGGCGAGTTGCTGGTCACAGGTGTCCGGGAGCAGGCAGGGCGCGTCCTCGCCCGGGCCCGCTCCCGACTGTGGGCCGCTCTCCACCTGCCAGCCGCCCGGCATGGCCCGCAGGTCGGGTAGCACACCCTGAACCTGGGCCGGGTCGCGCAGCGTCCGCCCGGCGTGGGCCAGGTCGGGCCCGCCCGGCCGCAGCAGCGGGCGCGAGCCCAGGTTGATCCCGACGGCGACCAGGGCGGCGACCACGATCAGCGCCAGCGTGACGAGGACGGGGGCGGCGCCGATCCGGGCGGCCCGGGCCTGGGCCCCGGCGACGGCCGGATCGACCCGGAGGTGGACGGTCGGCGGGTCGGCGGGCCGGCCGAGCTCGGTGGTGGCCAGGTACCGCGCGAACGCCGGGTCCGCGGTGAGCAGTTCGCCGACGGCGGCGGTCAGCCCGGCCCGCGCCCGGGCGTCCCCCGGGTTCGCCTCGACCGCGTCCACGGCCCGGGCGCCCTCCGGCGTCGCCCGCAGCCGCACCCGCACCAGATCCGCGACCGCCCGCCCCGGGCCGGCCGCCACCCCCTCAGCCGCCCGCACCAGCACGCCCACCACCACGGGCACCAACTCCTGGCCGTCCCCCACGGCAACTCCCCCCGCCCAACGAGTCGTTGCCCCCACGATCCCGGACCGGGCGGCGCCGCGCCCCCCACCGGACGGAACGGAGACGGAACTGCAACCGGGCCCGGACGGGGGTGGGGCGGGCGTGACCCGCGGGGCCTCTGGTGCCCGAACGGGCCGGTCAAGGGGGCGGATCGGCCGCGAGCCGCGTCCCGACGGGGGACGGACGGATGCCGGGCGCGGCGAACCGGCGGGCGAGGCTGACCGGTGGGCGCACCCGTTCGGCCGGGGCCGGGCTCAGCGCAGGTTGCTCGACGCAGGTCGCTCAGCGCAGGTCGAAGACCAGCCGGGCGGAGACCTTGCCGCCCAGCACCTCGTCGAAGCAGGCGTTCACCTCCTCCAGGCGGCGGGGCTCAAGGATGACGCGGGTGCGGCCGAGGGCGTGCAGCCGGAAGACCTCGGCGAGGTCCTGGCGAGTGCCGACGATCGAGCCGATCACCCTGGTGCCGTTCAACACGGTCTCGAACACCGGCAGTTCGAGCTTCCCGCCGGCCGGGAGTGCCACCAGCACGAGCGTGCCGCCGCGCCGCAGCGCACCGTAAGCGGCCTGGAAAGAGGCGTTGCTGACGGCGAGGGCGATGGCCGCGTGGGCGCCGCCGAGCCGCTGGACCTCCGCCGCGACGTCCTGGGTTCGGGCGTCGAGGACGTGGTCGGCGCCGAGTTCGCGGGCCAGGGCGAGCTTGTCGTCGGTGACGTCGACCGCGATGGTCTCGGCGCCGAAGATCCGCGCGTACTGGAGCGCGAGGTGGCCGAGCCCGCCGATGCCGGAGACCAGGACCCGGGTGCCCGGGCGGGCGCCGGAGACCTTGAGCGCCTTGTAGGTGGTGACGCCCGCGCAGGACAGCGGCGCGGCGTCGAGCGGGTCGAGGCCGTCGGGGACGGGCACCACGTAGTCGCCGTGCGCCAGCGCGTACTCGGCGTAGGCGCCGTCCACCGAGTAGCCGCTGTTGTGCTGCTGGAGGCAGAGCGTCTCCCAGCCGGAGACGCACTGGTCGCAGCGCCCGCAGGCGTCGGCCAGCCAGGGGATGGCGACCCGTTCGCCGACCCGTACGTCGCGCACCTCCCCGCCGGCCGCCTCGACGATCCCCACGCCCTCGTTGCCGGGCACGAACGGCGGGCTCGGCTTGACCGGCCAGTCGCCGTGGGCGGCGTGGATGTCGGTGTGGCAGAGGCCGGACGCCTCGATCCTGACCCGGACCTGGTGCGGCGCGGGCTCGGGGACGGGGCGGTCCTCGATGACCAGCGGCGCGGTGAAGTCGTGGACGACGGCGGCCTTCATGCGCTCTCCCTCGGTCGGTGGTGATGCTGCTGGCGGCTGGGCGCAGCCGTCAGCAGCATCACTCGACGGGGTGAGTGCCGCAGCCCGGACTACTCCGGACGAGTGAAGGTCAGCCGGCTGCCACCGGCATCGACATGTAGACGGCGCGCTTGCCGTAGCAGGACGGCACCGTCACCTCGCGGTGGGCGCGGTAGCCGAGCAGCCGCAGCAGGATGTCGGTGCCGCGGACCGCGACCATGGAGATCCGCTCGAAGCCCTGCTCGGACGCCTGCTCCCGGAAGTGCCGGATGAACCCCAGTGCGACGTCCCGGCCGCGCAGGTCCTCGGCGATCACCAGGTCGTGCACGTGCAGGTTGTCCGACGCGAACACCGCCTCCTCCGGCCGGTCGAGGTCCGGGCAGCGCAGCGGCGGGTACGGCAGGCTCAGCAGGTAGCCGCGGACGGTGCCGTCCTGCTCCAGCACGAAGCAGGTCCGCGGCGAGGCGAGGGCGCGGGACTGCAGCGCCTCCCGGCCCTCCGACAGGCCGTCGGCCGCGTAGGCGTCGTGCTCCAGGGCGACCACGGCATCCCAGTCGCCCTCGGCCAGGAGCCGGATCCGGAGGTCCTCGCTCACCCGGCCGCAACCTCCGAGGCGGTGCCGAGCCCCTCCGCGCGGGAGGCGGCCACCAGCGACGCCCACGCTCCCATCAGCACCGCCCAGCGCTCGGCGTCCTCCTGCGCCTCGTCCAGGAGCTGCTGGCGCTGCTCGGCCACCGCGTCCGCGAGCTCGGCGTACTTGCCGCCAAGCTTGCGGTAGGAGCGGTCCAGGACGTCCAGGCAGTACTCGTTCCCGGCCCGGTCCCAGTCGACGCTGCCCCGCACCAGGTCGAGGATCGGCTCGACCTTCAGCCCGTGCCGCTCGTCCAGCAGCCCGCGGCCGAGGTCGATCATCCCGCCGTAGACCGGGTACAGGTACAGCATCGACAGCAGGAACTTGACGAACCGCATCTGGTAGGAGATGAAGCCGGCGCCGATGCGGCGTTCGGGCGTGTAGTAGTTGACGATGTGGCGGTTGTGGACGACGCCGGGCAGCCGGGAGTGGACCATGGCGTGCAGCAGGGCGTAGTCGCTGCCGATGGTCTTGACCGAGGGCAGCAGCGGCAGCACCTCGTAGGCCCGGTGGTCCAGCGCGATGTTGCACATGTAGACGTCCCAGATGTCGGGCACGCCGAGGACGGATTCGTCGGTGGTGAACGGCTCGGAGCCGGCGCCCTTGAACGAGACGTCCACCATCGCGTCCCGGTCCTCCTCCGGCCACACCGGCGGGGTCCACAGGCGCACCACGTCGCGGTAGATGTCCGGGTCCAACTCGTGGATCTCGCTGATGTCCACGTTGAGTTCGCCGATGAAGGAGCCGCTGACCAGCATCACCGGCTTGTCCGCGTCGGCCGGGTCGAGCTCGGAGCGGGTCACACCGGCCGCCGCCTCGCCGGCCGGTCGGCCGATCGAGAGCAGCTCGTGGTGGATCGGGAAGATCTTCCGACCGTCGACGACCTGGAAGTCGGCGTCGTCGTTGCGCAGGTGCGCCGAGGTGCAGCCCAGGGCGGCCGCGCCCAGGAAGAGCCGGTTGACGCAGGAGCCGTACGCGACGGCCGGCGGGAGCATCATGTCGAGCAGCAGTTCCGGGTCGGCGGCGCCGGAGCGCTCGGCCACCCGGCGCAGGAACTCCCGCTGCTGCGCGTTGCCGAGGTGGTGGACGACCACGCCGGGGGTGGGCTCCAGGGCGGCCACGGCGCCCGCGTTCTCCGCGAACTGGGCGGCGTCGGTGGTGTCGAGGATGAGGAGGTGCACCTCGACGTCGAAGTTCGCGACGGCGTAGGCCGCCTCCTCGGCGAGTTCCACGATGGTGTCGGGGCAGGATCGCATGGTGGGCAGGGCGAGGCAGACTCGTTGCATAACGGTGGAATCTCCGTCGGTTCGTCAGAATCGTGGCGGTGATGACGGTATGAGTGCTTTTCGCGCACCACCGTGGACTAGACCAGTTCCGAAGTCAACGATTGACAGAGCGGCTGCGGCGGGGTGGAATGCGCCCCCGCCCGACGGCTTTCCGGAGGCTCTCGGGCTTCCTTCCGGGCAGGGTGGAGCGCGGGTCCGGCGGCACGCGGCGCGGGCCTCCGGGTCCGTACGCGAGGACGAATTCCCGTCACAGATCCGAACGGGCGCGCGAGCGCGGGTGGTTCATTGCCGTGCATTGCGCCGTTGGGGTCAATCCGGAGGGCGAACCTGCCGATACCCGCAACGACGTCCGTTCGCCGCCTGGAGGAGACCGCATGTCCGACCTGTGGCTGCCCGGTGCCGAGATCCACGACCTCGGCGACCACGCGCCGACCGACCAGCAGTACCCCCCGAGAGCCATCGCCCACATCACCTGGGACCGCAACGCGACCGCCGCCGCGCCGCAGGACTGGTGCACCTACGAGGACCTGGTGAACTACTTCACCGGCAGCGGCGCCGGCGACGCGCCGCACCTGGTCTGGGACCCGTTCAGCGGCCGGATCGCCCAGTTGTTCCCGGCCGACTCCCGCTCGAAGAGCCTGCTCAGCCCGACGACGAGCCCGACCCGCACCAACCGGGCCGGGCGCGTGGTGATCCAGATCGAGGCGGTGTTCTTCCCCTACTGCACCTACCAGGGCACCGTGTACCCGCGGCTGGTCGACACCCCGTGCGCGGGCTGGGACCGGATCCACGCCTGGATCGCCTCCTGGGGCGTGCCCGACGTGTGGCCGATGGGCCGGCCGGTCGACTTCACCAGCGACCGCGACGAGCAGGTGTGGGAGGCCAGCGGCGGCTGGTACGCGCACGCCCACGTCCCGTTCAACGACCACACCGACCCCGGCTCCTGGCCCGACTTCACGGCCGGCCCCGGCACCCCGATCCCCTCGCCCTCGCAGCACCCCCCGGCGGACCCGACCCCGGCCCGGTACCAGACCACCATCAACGGCCTCCCGTACGGCTACGGCGCCCAGGGCTACCAGGTCACCGTGGTCGGCCGGGGGCTCGTCGCCCAGGGCTTCGGCGCCCACTACCGCTCCGGCCCCGGGCCGAACTGGAGCGACGCGGACACCGAGAACTACGCGGACTACCAGCGGAGTCTGGGCTACTCCGGCCAGGCGGCGGACGGCGTGCCGGGGGAGAGCTCGCTGCGGCGGCTGCTCGGCTACCTGCCCGGTCCCCGGACGGTGTCGCTCGCGCACGTCGTGGCGGCGGCCCGGACCGACCCCGGCGCCGAACAGGGGCACCGGACGTACGGCGCCGAGGTGGCGATCGTCGAGCAGGCCCTGGCGGACGAGGGGCTGCTCGAACAGCGCTGGGTGGACGGCTCGTTCGGCAGCCTGACGGTCACCGCCTACGCCGGGTGGCAGCGCCGGTGCGGGTACGCCGACGCCGCCGCGGACGGGATCCCGGGGCAGGACTCGCTGCACCGGCTGGGCGCGGCGCAGGGCTTCGCCGTCACGGACTGACCGGGGCCCGTCCGTACCGGGGCATGGCGGAGGGGGGAATGCCCGGCTCGGCGGCGGGCGTTGTCCACCGCGTGACCAGCGCTGCGCCCATGACCAGGCTCTCCGTCCTCGACCGCTCCCGGACCAGACGGGGCGAGGAGCCGGCGCAGGCGTTGCGGGACACGGTGGCCTTCGCCCGCGAGGCCGAGCGGCTCGGGTACCACCGCTTCTGGGTCTCCGAGCACCACGGCGTGCCCGGGGTGGCGGGATCGGCGCCGACGGTGCTCGCCGCGGCGGTGGCGGCGGCCACCACCCGGATCCGGGTCGGCACGGGCGGGGTGATGCTGCCCAACCACCAGCCCATGGTGGTGGCCGAGCAGTTCGGGGTGCTCGCCTCGCTCTTCCCCGGCCGGATCGACATGGGGCTCGGCCGCTCGGTCGGGTTCACCGACGGCGTGCGGCGGGCGCTGGGCCGGGAGAAGGACTCCGCGGACGACTTCGGCGCCCAGCTGGCCGAACTGCTCGGCTACTTCGACGGCTCGCAGCAGGCCCACCCCGGCGTCCACGCCCGCCCGGCCGAGGGCCTGCGGGTGCCGGCCTTCGTCCTGGCCACCGGTGCGGGCGCCGACCTGGCGGCCGACGCCGGGCTGCCGCTGGTCATCGCCGCCGTCCGGGGAGAGGAACGGATGCTCGCGGCGATCGACCGCTACCGCAGCCGGTTCCGCCCCTCGGCGCAGGCCGCCAAGCCGTACGTGGTGGTCTCGGGCACGGTCGCGGTCGCCGGGAGCGCCGACCGGGCGCGGGAACTGCTCGTTCCGGAGGCGTGGTCCGGCGCGTACTCCCGCACCCACGGCGAGTTCCCGCCGCTGGCGCCCGCCACCGAGATCCTGGCCCTGCCGATGAGCCCGCGCGAGCAGGCCGCCTACGAGCAGTCGCTGAAGGGCCACATCGCGGACACCCCGGAGCGGGCCGTCGCCGAACTCGCCGCCCTGGTGGCGCGCAGCGGCGCGGACGAGTTCCTGGTCACCACCAGCACCTACGACCGCGCCGCCCTCCTCGACTCCTACCGGCTGCTCGCCGAGGCGGTCGGCCAGGCCTGAGGCCGCCGGCCGGGGCCGAGGCGGGTGGGCCAGCCCTGCGGCGCCGCCTTGCTCGGCCCGTCGACCTCCGAGCTCAGCCCGCGTCGACCTCCGACATCCCGAGCCGGGCGTACACCTCGGGCCGCCGCGCCCGCAGCCGCAGCGCGATGGCGACGCCCGTCAGGAACACCACCGGCACGATCGCCACCAGCGGCCAGTTGACCTCCGGTCCGGCATTGGTGAACAGGTCCAGCCGCCACACCACCAGCGCCGTCGCCCCGCACAGCAGCACGGTGGCGGCGACCGGCGCCACGACCGTCCGGAACGCCCCGGCGCTCGCGGCCGCCTCGCGATTGCGACGGAAGAAGGCGTACACGGACAGCCCGGCGAGCGCCTGCAACACCAGGATGCCGACCACGCCGGGGGAGTTCACCCAGAGGAAGAACTGGTTGTACGGGTCGGCCCCGATCAGCGCCGCCACCACGACGGCCACCGCCGCCAGCACCGACTGCGCGATGCCGCCGATCCACGGGGAGCCATGGCGCGGGTGGACCCGGCCGAGCGCGGCCGGGGCGGCCTGCTCGGTGGCGAGGGCGTAGCCGTAGCGGGTGATGGTGTTGTGGAAGGCGAGCAGCGCGGCGAGCAGGCTGGTCACGATCAGCACCCGCTGGAGGTCGGTGGCCCAGGCGCCGACGTAGTCGGTCATCGCGGTGAAGAACATCCCGGCCGGGTCGGCGGTGGCGGTCGCGACGGCCTCGGTGGCGCCGAAGGCCTGCACGATCATCCAGGTGATGAAGGTGTAGAAGAGGCCGAGGAAGGCGATCGCCGCGTAGGTGGCGCGCGGCACCGTCCGCCGTGGTTCGCGGGCCTCCTCGCGGTAGATGGCGGTGGCCTCGAAGCCGATGAACGCGGCGAAGGAGAGCCCGAGCACCCCGCCCATGCCCCCGGAGAACACGTTGTGCGGGGCGAACGAGGACAGGTCGAGCCCGTGCGCGCCGCCGCGCACCAGCACCGCCACGGCGAGCACGAGCAGGATGCCGGTCTCGGCGATCAGCAGCGCGCCGAGCACCTTGGCGCCGAGGTCTATCGAGCGGTAGCCGAGGAGCCAGACCGCCGCGACGCCGAGCAGCGCCCAGACCGGCCAGGGCAGGTCCAGGCCGAGCAGGTCGGCGGCGGTGGTGTGGGCGAAGAAGCCGAAGGCGCCGTACATGCCGATCTGGATGGCGTTGTACGAGAGCACCGCGAGCAGTGCGGCGCCGAGCCCGGCGGGGCGGCCGAGGCCGCGGGTGACGTAGGCGTAGAACGCGCCGGCGTTGCGGATGTGCGCGGTCATGGTGGTGAAGCCGACCGCGAAGAGGGCCAGGATGACGCCGGTGGCCAGGTAGGCGACGGGCGTGCCGATGCCGCCGAAGGCGATCGCGAACGGTGCCACGCCGGCCATCACGGTCAGCGGTGCGGCGGCGGCCACGACGAAGAAGACGATGTCGCCGGTGCCGAGCACGCCGCCTTCCAGGCGGGCGGGGCCGGTGGAGCTGGCGGTTGCGGTGCCGGGCCCGGTGCTGTCGGGCCCGGTGTCGGGCCCGGCGCGGCCGGTGCCGGGGCCGGTGCGGGGGGAGCCGGGTGCGGTCGGGGAGGCCGCTTCGGAGGGCAGGGTCATGGGGGAGCTCTCCTGGGGTCGTACGGACGAGGGTAGAGCGGTCGGCCGCCGATCGGGTGCGGGCGGTCGACGGGGACCGGACGCCGTGGGGGGCGTTTCGGCGGACGGGTACGGGGGGCCCGCCCTGGGTCAGTGCGTGCGTCGGCTTCAGTGGGTGCGTCGGCCGCCGAGCCAGGTCCCGGCCACCGGGACGGCGGCCAGCTCGTCGGCCGGCACCGCGTAGGGGTCGGCCGCCAGGTGCACCAGGTCGGCCCGCATCCCGGGCCGCAGCACGCCCCACTCCGCCTCCTCGAAGGCCTGGTGCGCGACACCCGCCGAGTACGCGGCGAGGGCCTCGGTGAGGCCGATCCGCTCCTCGGGCAGCCAGCCGCCGGCCGGCAGGCCGTCCGGGGTCTGCCGGGTGACGGCGGTGGCGAGACCGGCCAGCGGCTCGTACCGGGTGACCGGCCAGTCGCTGCCGAAGGAGACCCGGGCGCCACCGCGCAGCAGCGCGGCGATCTGGTACTGCCGGGCGCCGCGCTCGGGGCCGAGCCGGGGGAGGGTGAGTTCGGTCATCAGCGGGTCGGTCTGGGCCCACAGCGGTTCGAAGTTGGCGATCACGCCGAGTTCGGCGAAGCGGGGCAGGTCGGCCGGGTCGACCAGCTGGACGTGGGCGATCACCGGGCGGCGGGCGCGCAGGCCGTTGCGGCGGGTGGCGGCCTCGACGGCGTCCAGGGCGATCCGGACGCCGTGGTCGCCGATCGCGTGGATGTGCGGCTGGAAGCCGAGCGCGTCGACGGCGGTGACGGCGTCGGCCAGTTCGGCGCCGGTCCAGTTGGCGACGCCGTGGGAGTGCGGGCAGTCGCTGTAGGGCGCCAGCAGGGCGGCCGTCCCGGACTCGACGACGCCGTCGGCGAAGAACTTGACCGCCCGGGCGGTGAGCCGGCCGCGCCCGCCGGCCTCGACCCGCTCCCGGTCGGCGGCCAGGGCGGGGAGCCGTGCGCGCCAGCCGTCCGGTTCGAGCAGCAGGGCGAGCCCGGCCCGGACGGGCAGATCGTGCTCGGCGACGGCGGCGAGCCAGGTGTCGACCTGCGCGGGCTCGATCCAGGCGTCCTGGAGCCAGGTGAGCCCGGCGGCGGCGAGTGCGGCGGTGGTCTCGCGCAGGGCGGCGACCTGTTCGGCGAGCGGGGGCGGCGGGACGAGCGCGAGGACGGGGTTGAGGGCGCCGAACTCGCGCAGGGTGCCGAGCGGGGAGCCGTCCGGGCGGCGGACGATCTCGCCGCCCACGGGGTCGGGCGTGTCCGGCCCGTACCCGGCGCGGCGCAGCGCCTCGCTGTTGGCCCAGCCGGTGTGGTGGTCCATGGTGCGTAGCAGGACGGGCCGGTCGGGGACGGCGGCGTCGAGCAGCCGGGCGTCGAACAGGCCGCCCTCGGCGAGCCACGGATTGACGGCGTCCCCGGTGATCCACTCGGCCTCGGGGTGCCGGGCGGCCCAGGTGCGGACGGCCTCGACGACCTCCTCCAGGCTGGTGCAGTCGCGCACCGGCACGCCGCGCAGCCCGATGGCGCCGAGCAGCGGGTGGAGGTGGCCGTCGCCGAAGGAGGGCAGCAGGGCGCCGCCGGCCAGGTCGACGGTCTCGGTGCGGTCGTCGCGCAGGGCGAGCGCCGGGTCGCCGAGGGCGGTGATCCGTCCGGCGGTGACGGCGAGGGCGTGGGTGGCGGGGTGGGCGGGGTCTCCGGTGTGGATCCGGCCGCCGGTGAAGATCGTGTCGGCACGCATGGGGGAGCGTCCTCTCCGGGTCGCGGCAGGTGACGAGGACGACCTGCCTAAACCGAATGGGGTTCGGTTACCGTAGGCGCGGCACCGGCGGGTGCGGAAGAGTTTTATTGAAAGCCATTCAGTAACGCTTGGGTAACGATGATCTTGAGGGTTCTCCGGAGGGCTCTCCGGCCCCTCGCCCTCCCGAAGATCCTCCGGAAGGCTTCCTGAAGGACTCCCCGAGGGCCCCCGAAGGACTCCCCGAAGGACTCCCCGAAAGACGAGGAACCGGCATGGCCAGGCCGCGCACACCCCTGCTGGACCGGCAGCGCATCGTCGACACCGCGTTGCGGCTGGTCGACGAGGCGGGCGACCTCACCATCCCCGGCCTCGCCGGCGCCCTCAAGGTCAGCCCCTCCGCGCTCTACCACCACGTCGCCGGCCGGGCCGAGATCGTCGCCCTGATGCGCGCCGAACTCGTCCGCACCATCGGCGAGCAGTCGATGTGGGACCAGCCCTGGGACGCGGCGCTGCGCACCTGGGCGCACGCCTACCGGGACGCCTTCGCCGAACACCCCGGCATCGTGCGCCTGCTCGCCACCGCCCCGCTCGCCGAACCGTTCATGCACGCGCTGTACGAGCGCGCCGTCGCCACCCTGGAGGGCGCGGGCTTCGCCGCACGGGATGTGATGGGCGTGATCACCGCCCTGGAGAGCTTCATCCTCGGCTCCGCCCTCGACCTGGTCGCCCCGGACGTCATGGTCGACGCCGTCGACCGTGACGCCACCCCGCGCCTGGCCGACGCCCTCGATGCCGTCCCCGCCGGCCGCGAACGCGCCGACCGGGCCTTCGAGCTGGGCCTCACCGCCCTGATCGCGGGTTACCGGGCGCTGCTGCCCTGACCGCCCTCCGTGCCGGGGCTGTCGGGGTCGCCGCGCCGGGGTTGGGTCGCCGCCGTTCCGCCGGGTCCGGTCCCGTTCCTCCCTCCGGTTTCTGAGCAGGCGTGATGACCTGCTAATGTTCTTCTCGTCGGGAGGGAAACAACCTCCCGAACAGGCGTCAGCGGTGCTACCAGAGCACGTCCTACTTTCAGTAGGAAGAGTCCGTGCGACCCGGGCCTGGCGCTCCACCCGAAGGGGCTCGTTCCGTCCAGCGGAACGGGTCCCTTCGTCATGCCCGGGGCTCCTTCGTCATGCCCGAGGGCCCCGGCGGCAGTCGGGCGGCGACCCGGTGGTGTAGACCTGCTCGCCCGGTCCTTCTACCGCATGACGGCGGTCGAAACCCTGCCGTGCGGCCGGTTCTCGGCCAAGCTCCCCTGCCAGGTGGTCGGCGGGTGGCGGTGGACTGCGGTCCGCGACCGTCCCCGGGCCAGCGGGTTCGCCCGGCGGCGATGGCTGACGCCTTGTCATACCTTGGCCGGAAGTGGACGCTACTGATGTGAATATGCCATTGGAATGTTCGTCATATGGAATCCGGCAGTAGCCTTCCGTGTCGAGCCCGCCACTGCTGGTGGCGGTCCGGCCGTGCCGTGCTGCGCCCGGCTGCCCAGACCCCCTCGAAGGAGCCGGTGTGCCGGGTATCGACGAATGCCTCGCCGGAGCGATGTCGATCTCCGGGGCACGCTCCGCGAGCCTGGTCGACTGGAGCAGCGGACTCGCGCTCGGCAGCCTCGGCGAGTGCCCGACCGGCGACCACGAGACCGCGGCCGCCGAGACAACCGACTTGGTACGGGCGGCCGTTGAGAGCCAGACCTTCACCGGGGCGGAGGACCGGCGGTCGCCGTTACAGGACGTCATCGTCACCGCCGGCCGCAGCTACCACCTCATCTGCTTCATCGACACCGTCTTCGACAGCCGCCTCGTCCTCCACCTCTGGCTCGACCGCGCCCAGGGCAACCTCGCCGCCGCCCGCTACCGCCTCCAGGCGCTCGCCGAGGAACTGGTGCTGGGGTGAACGGGACGCCCACCGCGGCCATCGGGTTTCGGCCAGCACGCCGGACGGGCCGCCCCCGCCGCCCGCGCTCCACCGGCCGGTGGCCCGGATGACCGCCGCGCCCGCCGCCGTCCGCCCGCCCGCACCGCCGCAGACCCCCGGCGAGGCCCTCGGCCTGCTCGCCGCCCGCCGCGCCACCGGCGCCCTGTGCGGCCCGCTCGGCAGCCTGCACCTCGTCGACGGCCAGGTGGCCCACGCCGACTCCCCGCGCGCGCCCGGCCTGGCCGAACTGCTCACCGGCTGCGGCCGGATCACCCCCGGGCAGTGGGCGGAACTGCTCCGGCTCCACGGCCCGCGCGCCCGGGTCGGTGAGGCCCTGGTCGAACGGCGGCTGCTCACCCGGGGCGAGCTCGAACTCGGCCACCTGGGCACGCTCTTCGACGCCGCGTTCTTCGTCCTCGCCGACCGGACCGGTGGCGTCTGGCGGTTCGAGCCCGACGCCCGGCACTGGCTGGGCCCGGTGGCCACGGTCGACCCCGGCCGGCTGCGCCGCGAGGTCGAGCGCCGGGGCCGGCTGCTGGAACGGATCTGGCCCTGGCCGCAGCTCGACACCGCTCCGGTCCGCCCGGTGGTGCCGGTCCCACGGCCGTCGAACCGCCCGCCCGGCCGTCGCCGGCGCGAACTGCTGGACCACGCCGACGGCCGAAGAACCCCGGCGGACCTCGCGCGCCTGCTCGGCCGGTCCGGCTTCGGCGTCACGGCGGACGTCCGTCGCCTGGCCGCCGCCGGGCTGCTCGCCGCCCCGCGGCACGCCGCGCCGGCGGTGGCACCGAGCGCTGCGACATCCGTGGCACCCGCGACGCCTGTGGTACCTGGGGCGCCGAGGCCCGCGACGCCCGTCGCGGAAGCCGAGGCGCCGGCCCCCGAGGCGTCGGCCCCCGCCCGCCCGCCGGGAGGCCTGCACCGCCGGGTCCCCGGCGCCACCCTCACCGGCGCCACGCCGTCCGGTCCCGTGGCCCCCACCCACTCCGATCACCCGCCCACCACGGCCACGGCCCACCCGCTGGCCGTCCCCGACCCGGACATCGCGCTGCTGACCCGGGTCCGAACCCTTCTGGAGGCCCGACTTTGAACCACTCTCCACCCGCGACCCCGCAGTCCCGGCCATGAGGCGGGCGCTCAAGCAGCGTGTCGGAAGGAGACAACTGATCGCCTTGGAGACCGAACTGCTCGCCGAGCTCCGCGCCGTCAAGCAGCGCGTCCCGCACCTCGCGGGTGGCCTGGTGGCCAGCGTGGACGGCCTGTTGGTCGCGCACGACACCCACGGGGCGGAACCCTCCGGCCTGGCCGCGATGACGGCGGCCTCGCTGTCGCTGGCCCAGCGGCTCGCCGACACCACCGGCCAGGGCGAGTTCCGCGAGTCGCTGGTGCGCGGCGAGCACGGCTACGTCGCCACCTACGCGGCCGGGGGCAGTTGCGTGCTGGCCCTGCTGGCGCACCCGGACGTCAATGTCGGCCGGCTGCACCTGGAGGCCCGCCGCTCGGCCCAGCGGATCGCCGGGCTGCTCAGCGACAGCCTCCTGCCCAAGGACCCCCGCGACCCGGCCTGACCGGTCAGGCCCCCGGCCCGACCGCACCTACCACCCCAGCACACCACCACCGAAAGGGAGTTACCCAGATGACCGACGCAGCCGGCGCGCTCAAGCAGGCCATGACCAGCATCGAGGGCGCCATCGGCGCGGCACTCGTGGACTACAACAGCGGCATGGCGCTCGCCACCCTCGACGGCCCCGGCGGGCTGGACCTCAACGTGGCCGCGGCGGGGAACACGGACGTGGTTCGCGCCAAGATGCGCACCATGGACATGCTCGGCCTACAGGACGGGATCGAGGACATCCTGATCACCCTCAGCAGCCAGTACCACCTGATCCGGCCGCTCGCCGGCCGCACCGGCAAGGGCCTCTTCCTCTACCTGGCGCTGGACAAGGCGCGGGCCAACCTGGCGATGGCCCGCCACCAGCTCACCAGGATCGAGGCCGACCTGGAGGTCTGACAGGCCGGACAGCTTGGACAGGCGGACAGGCGGACAGGCCGGAGAGTCCGACCGGACGACGCGTCGGCCCGGCGTCGGCTCAGGCCGCGCCGGGCGCCGTCCACCGGACCTCGCCGCCCGGCAGCGCCGCGCACATCGCCCCCTCCGCGGTCTCCACGCTCCACGGCGCGAGCTGCGCGTGCGGCGGGACGGACAGCGCGCCGCCCTCCGCGAAGGCCAGCTCCAGGCCGCCGGCGAGGGTGATCTCGGCGGTGTCGACGGTCCGGCCGACGAGCGCGAGCAGGGTGCCGGTCGGGCGGATGGTCAGCGCCGGAAAGTAGTGCTCGACCTCCGCCGGGGCGGTGAAGGAGGGCGCGGCGAGGCGGAACTCGTGCGCCACCCGGACGGTCACCGGCCCGTCGAGGGTGAGGTCCAGCCGGTCGCCGCCGCTGACCGACGCCACTCGCCGGCCGGCCAGCGCCTCCGTGATCCCGTGCTGCGTGATCCCGTTCTGCATGGCCCCAGTGTGACCCACCCGACCCGGCCCTGTCCGCCCTGCCCGACAGCCCCGTCCGACCAGCCGGTCCGACCAACCCACCCGGCCGGTCCCCCCCGACTCGCCCTCCTGAACCCTCCTGAACCCTCCTGAGCTCGCCCGGCCCGCCCGCCGCTACCCGGCGGTGCGTCCGCGCACCAGCTCGGCCGGCCCGCCCGCCCCCTCCCGCGCGGCCAGCGCGGCGGCCGTCCGGGCCCAGGACGGGCCGGTCAGCAGCGTCCGTGCCTCGGCGGGGCCGCAGAGCCGCCACTCCACCAGCTCCTCCTCCGGCAGCGCGATCGAACCGAGCATCCGCTCCGTCACCGTGCCCCCGTCGAACACGGACACCAGCACGGCGGTGTCCCGCCCGGTCGCCGGGTCGGCCTCCGGGTCGGCGGCCGACCCGGGCTGCCAGTCCAGCGCCAGCAGCCGCCCCGGTTCGACCTCCCAGCCGAGTTCCTCGCGGATCTCGCGCCGGACGGCCGCCCGGGGCAGTTCCCGGTCCGCCTCGATCCCGCCGCCCGGCAGCGTCCAGTACGGCACCCGGCCGCGCGGCCCGTCCCACGGCCGCAGCCGGACCAGCAGGACCCGCCCGGCGTCGTCGGTGAACAGGGCCCGGGCTTTGGCCCGGATCCGCGGGCGGGTGGCGATGTAGGTGGCCCGGTCCATCGGCGGCTCGTACCCGGGCCCCGCCGCCGGCCCGCCGGGGGCGGGGCCCAGGGCGGTGACCCCGGCCAGCCCGGTGTACGCGGGCGGCGGTTCGTCCGCCGGCAGGTGGTCGAGGGTGTGCCCCACGGGCCTGCTGTCCTCCAGCTCCAGCGGACCGGCCGACCGCGGCGCCCGCAGGCAGGCCGTGACCCGGCGGGACAGCAGGGGCGGCAGCGCGTGGCCCGCCTGGTCCGGGGTCAGCCAGGCCCAGCCGCCGACCTCCGCCGCGTCCGGCCGGATCGCCGCGGCCTGTTCGGCGGTGAGTGGCTGCGCCCAGTACAGGTACGCGGCGATCGGCGGCCGGAAGTGGTCGAGCGTCCAGTCGACGCAGGCCAGCGGCCCCAGCCGGGGCGTGAACCCGAGTTCCTCCACCACCTCGCGCAGCGCGGTCTCCCGTGGGGACCGGTCCTGCGGCTCCCACCCGCCGCCCGGGATCGCCACCGGATGCTTCCGGTCGTACGGCAACCGCACCACCAGCACCCGCCCCCGCCCGTCCGGGAACAGCACCCCCGCCGCCGCCAGCAACTCCCGCCCGCTCCCGGATGACGCGTCCACCGCTGCTCCCTCCGTCAGGCCCGGTTCGAAGGCCGTGTCCCCCCGACGACTCGGCGGACCCCTTTCATGGTTCCCCCCACGAGCCGTCCTAGCCGAGCCCTCGCCGCCTCACCCCAGTGACGCGAGGGCCTGCGCCGCCGCGCGGGCCATCTGCTCGTCGTGCCGCCCGTTGGACCCGCGCAGCCGGGCGATGCCTTCGGCCGCCGCCAGGGCGAGCAGTCCGGGCAGCAGGTCGGTGCTGCGGGCGGCCACCCAGCGGGTGCCCTGGGTGGCCATCCACCACAGGTCGGCGGCCCGGCCGGGTGGGGCCTCGGCGGGGGTGTCGACGGGCGGCGGGCCGAGGGGGTGGCCGGCGGCGGCGAGCAGCTCGTGGAACCCGCGGGCGATCAGGTGGTGGCCCTCGGCGCTGGGGTGCAGCCGGTCGACACTGAGCAGCCGACGCTGCGCGCACCAGGGCAGCTCGGCGATGTGCAGGTGCACCGCCCGGTGCCGGGCGGCGAGGGCGTGCACGACGGTGTTGACGGCCTGCATCCGCCGCGCCAGCGGTCGGGCCAGCGGCGCGGGCAGGCGGAGCAGGGTGCCCGGATCGGGTAGGCAGGCGGTCAGCAGGACGGCGCCGTGGCTGGAGAGTTCGCCCAGGGTGGCGTCCAGATCCAGGGTGGTGCGCCGGATGTCGAAGCCCGCCCGCAGGGTGTCGTTGCCGCCGACCACCACGGCCGCGAACCGTGGCCGTAGCGCCAACGCGGAAGGGAGTTGACGATTCGTCAGGTCGGTGGTCAGGGCGCCGCTGCACGCCAGGTTGGTGAACTCGACGCCGCCCTCGGGTGCCAGCGACCGGGCCAGGACGGCGGCCCAGCCGCGCCATCCCTCACCGACCGGGTCCCCGACCCCTTCGGTCAGCGAGTCCCCGAGCGCGACGAACCGCACCGGCCCGCCGGTGACCGGCCGGCCGTCCGCGGACCGGTCACGCCCGGTGCCGAGCACGCTCATCCCAACCCTCCTCCACCGCGCCGGGGTTCCGCACGCCGTGGGCCGCGAGGAACGCGGCCACCGCGGCCGGCCAGCCGTACCGCTCGGCCCGGGCCCGGGCGCCGGCCCGCCGCGCCTGCTCCGGGCGCGCCAGCAACTCCCGTACCGCCGCGGCGAATCCGGCGCCGGTGTCGGCGGCGGCCACCCCGGCCAGGCCGATCAGCCCGGGCAGCGCGGAGGAGCGGCTGACCGCCACCGGTGTCCCGCAGGCCAGCGCCTCCAGCGCGGCGAGCCCGAAGGTCTCCACCGGCCCGGGCGCGAGCACCACGTCCGCGCAGCCCAGCAGCCGGGCCAGTTCCTCCCGCCGGCCCAGGTGCCCGAGGAGGCGCACCGGCAGCCGCAGCCGCTCCGCCCGGGCCGCCAGCCGGTCCCGCAGCGGTCCGGTCCCGGCCACCACCAGGACGGCCGGCAGCCCCCGGGCCCGCAGTGCGGCCAGCGCCTCGACCGCCCGCTCGGGCCGCTTCTCGGCCGAGAGCCGGGAGCAGAGCACCAGCAGCACGTCGTCCGGCCCGCAGTACCGCGCCCGCTCCCGGGCCCGCGCGGCCGGCGGCAGCGGGCGCATCGCGTCCAGGTCCACGCCGAGCGGGGCCCGGGCCAGGTTGGGCGCGCCGATCCGCCGGAACTCCGCCGCCGCCCAGTCGGTGGTGCAGAGCACCGCGTCGTACGTACGGGCCGTCGCCGCGTTGAGCCGGTCGGCGGCCGCGTCGGCGAGCGGGCGGGGCAGCCCCCAGGTGCGCAGCACCCCGACGGCGCTCTCGTGCGACACCATCACCGAGCGGACGCCGTGCCGCCGGGCCCAACTGCCGGTCCAGCGCAGCGTGGTGCGGTCGGACACCTCCAGCCGGTCGGGTTTCAGCCGGGTCAGTTCGGCGGCCACCGCCCGCCGGTCGGTGAGCACCCGGTAGCCGCCGCTGGCCGGCAGCACCGGCCCGGGCAGGGTGACCACCAGGCCCTGCTCGCCCTCCTCCTCGCTGCGCCGCTCCCCGGGCACGATCAGCACCGGCCGGTGCCCGGCGGCCAGATAGCCGGCACCGAGGTGGCGCAGCGCGGTGCGCAGGCCCCCGGAGACCGGGGTGACGAAGTTCGCGAGCCGCACGATGGTCAGCGGTTCGCGGTCGGCGGTGTCCGTCATGCCGGCAGCTCCTCCACGACGGCGACCGGCTCGACGGCCGCCGGGGGAGCGGAAGGGGGAGCCACCGGTGTGCCGCGGTGCTCGGCGAGGACCTCCGCGTAGTGCCGCAGCAGCAGGTCGCCGACCGCCTCCCAGGTCCGCGCGGTCACCTCGGCCCGTCCGGCGCGCCCGTACGCGGCCCGCCGCCCGGGGTCGGCGGCCAGTTCCGCCACCGCCCGGGCCACCGCGGCGCCGTCCCGGGGCGGCACCAGCAGGCCCGTCCGGTGGTGCGCGACCAGGTCCAGCGGGCCGCCGGCGGCCGGGCCGATCACCGGCACGCCGCTCGCCATCGCCTCCTGGACGGTCTGGCAGAAGGTCTCCAGCGGGCCGGTGTGCACGAACACGTCCAGGGTCGCGAAACAGCGGGCCAGTTCCTCGCCGGTCCGGCGGCCGAGGAACACCGCGCCGGGCATCGAGGCCCGCAGCCCGGGCCCGGACGGCCCGTCCCCGATCACCACCACCCGCACCCCGGGCAGGGCCGACGCGGCGGCCAGCAGGTCGACCCGCTTCTCGGGCGCCAGCCGCCCGACGTACCCGACCAGCACCTCCCCGCCCGGGGCGAGCGCCCGGTGCAGCGCCTCGTCCCGGTGCCGGGGGTGGAACCGCGCCGAGTCCACCCCGCGCGGCCACAGCTGCACCCTGGGTACTCCGTGCGCGGTGAGGTCCTGGGCGGCGGGGGTGGACGGCGCCAGCGTCCGGGCCGCGGCCCGGTGCACGGCCCGGATCCGCCGCCAGGCGGCCGCCTCCCCGAGGCCCCGCCCGGCCCGGTAGGCGTGCGCGTACCCGGCGAGGTCGGTCTGGTAGACGGCCACGGCGGGGACGCCGAGGCGGGCCGCGACCTGCACCCCGCGCGCGCCGAGCACGAACGGGCTGGCCAGGTGCACGATGTCCGGCCGGTGCCCGGCGACGGCGGCCGCCAGCTGCCGGCTCGGCAGCGCGATCCGCACCTGCGGGTACCCGGGCAGCGGCACCGACGGAATGCGCACCACCGGCAGCTCCACCGCTTCGGAGCCGCCGAAGGTGTGCGGCGGGCACGCGGCGCCCCGCGCGGGTGCGGGGGTGACGACGAGTGGCTGGTGGCCCCGGCGGACCAGATGCTCGGCCGTCCGCAGCACGCTGTGGGCGACTCCGTTGACCTCGGGCGGAAAGGATTCGGTGACGATGACGACGCGCATGTCGGTGTTCTGTCCGCGCCCGGCGTGCACCCGGCCAAAGGGATCTGTCGTAGAAGCGAACGCGGGTCGGCGATTTGCATCGCCGACCCGCTCCCGCACCGCGCCGCCTCAGTGCGACCCGGCCGCCTCCTTGAGCTCCGCGTACGGCGCGAGCTTGCGGAGCGACTCGATGCTCCTGAGGCACTCGTCCTTGCTCTCGTGCGGGTCCCCGGTGACGATGACCGTCCCGTTGCTCGCCTTGAGCCGGAAGCGGTGCATCCCGCTCTCGTCCTTGTACAGCTCGAATTTCCCGGCCATGCCGAAACAGCCTTTCGCTCAGGTGACCCCCTCGATCGAAAGGTAGGGCCAAACCCTTTGGAGTGCAGGACAGTTGGCCCAGCCGGGTGGCATCCATTCGAGTCGCGGAGCCGGGTACTGCCTGGCCGCTGTTGGGGCCGTGAGGTCAGCCGGTGCACATGGCGAGTTCTGGGGGAATGAGCTTCGGGAGTGGCGATGGCTGGTGGTTGCCTGTTGGGCGGGGCCCAGTCCGGAGCAGCTAGTCACGGAGAGTGAAAGGTGGTGTAGCGGCCATCAGGCGAGTTGATCTCCGCAACCCGCGCGAGCGCGGGGCTGGCTGCGTAGGAGCTGGAAGACTGCGCGGCCGAACCGTAGGTTGCCCCAGCCGGCCTCGGCGATGGGGAGCCGGTGGTGGCATTTCGCCGCCATGTGGGTCGGATCGTGTCACGATGGCGGTTGGTCACTACGGGGGAGCCATGCGGGACGCGCTTGTCGAGGACTTGAAGGCTCGGGTTGCCGAGCACGCCTACCGATCGGAGACAGAAGCGCTACTCGACGAAGCGGGGCGCGAGTCTGCCATACGACTCATGGCCCTCGTCGCCGAGGAGGTTCAGGCGTCACGCAACGTCGACACCGAGGCTCTGTACACAGCGGCTGCGTTCCACTGGGCGCGAGCACTTGTGCTTGGTGATGGTGATCGCGCGCAGGGGGAGCACGAGACGGCGATCCATCTCTTCGGCCTGCTATTTCTTGCGGACCACAGGAGGGTCCCGCGTGAGCTCTGGCCCAGGCTGGTACAGGAGACCGGACACGATCCGTGGTTCGATCCGCTTGAGCATGTGGCCGACCTGGTGGTGGAGTTCGAGAAGCAACAGGACTGGGCTGCTCTGGATGAGGCTCTTGAGCTGCTTCAGCGCATTCCCCGGAGTGGGGACGGTGCGTACCACGACACCCTGATGGGCTTGGCCCATCAGTACCGTGCGACGGCGCTGGCTCGGGACGACCGGTCGCGACTGGCCGACGCGGACCGGGCCGTCGAGCTGTTGAGGGCTGTGGCGGCGTTGTCGGAGCACTCGGCTTCGCGGACCGCCACGCGTCTGCTGACCCTCGGCAGTGCCCAGGTCGGCCGCTTCGAACTGACCGGAATCCCGGCGGATCTGGTCGATGCCGCGCATTCGTATCGTCGGGCCCTGGAGCTGGCGGCACCGGGGTCCACCGAGCAGGTGTCGGCAATGATCGGCGTGGGGACGGGGTTTGGCCGTCGGGCCGAGCTCCCGGGCACCGAGCGGAGCGATGTGGTCGCCCAGTTGCGGGAGGCGGTCGACTGGCTGCGTCGGGCAGCGGACCTCGATCTGGAGCACGGCCGGCGCCCGGATCTTGTGAACCTGGCCAAGGCGACCGGGCTGTTGCTGGAGCACACGCTCCGGCTGAGGCGCGCAGGCGACGCCGTCACCGGCCGGGGCACACAGGACGCGTCGGCTCCAGCACCGCCAGCGACTGAGGCTGAGGCGGCGCAAGCACGTCGTCTGATCGCCCTCGGCGACGAGGTGGACCAACGGGTTGTCACCGAGCAGGAGGCTCTGCGGTGGGTTGGCGAGTTCGGTAGCGAACTGTCGGAGGCCGCCGTGCGGATCGTGGCGGCGGTGGCCGTCGACCTGGTCACGCTTGGTATGCCCCGGCGAGCGGTTGCCGTGCTGGCCCTGACCTTGGCAGCGGCTGAGCGGCGCTGGGGGACCGATCGGGACGGCCCGTGGTGGTTGCTGGCGGACGCGTACGTCGAGGCGGCTCGGCTGGCCCTGGCCGAGCAGCCGGACGCGGCGCTGTTCCAGCACGCGCGCGAGGTGGCCGGCCGGCAGATTGACGAACTACGCGGTCGTGACGCCGTGCAGGATGTCGCTGAACTCGCCGAGACCCTGTTCGCGGACGGCCTGTTGTGCCTGACCCCGTACACCGGGGGGCTGGCAGACCTGTCGTTCGCCTCGGCCCAACAGCTCCGGCGTGACCGCGAGGCCCGGCACATGGGTGTCCACACCGCTCGCTGGGAGGGCGTCACCATGCCGGACCCGCGGCATGCGGTCGAGGAGGCCGTGGCCCGGCTCGGGGAGGCGGCGGCGCTAGCCGCCGGCCACCGGCGTGGCCGAACGCTCAAGGCCCTGGTCGAGGCTCTCTCCATGCTCGCCGGCTTAACCGGGACCTCGTACGACCAGGAGGTGAGGGCGGCGGTCAGGGAGGCAGTCGGGACCCTGGACCCGTTCCGCGATCCGCTCGGCTACCTGTACCTGTTGCGGATTCTCGCCCTGCTCGGTGAGCTGGTCTTGCCCCGCGAGCTGGACGGCCTGCTCCCGGTCCCGCTGGACGAAGTCCGGGAGCGCCAGGGCGAGCACGAGGCGGCTAGCCTGTTTACCGAGGCATTGGTCCTCGCGGCAGAGACGGGGCACCGGGATCTGGAGGCCGCACTCATCGAGGCTGCTGACGGGGCGGGCCTCAGGCTCCGGAAGCCCGACCAGCGGCGGGCGCGCTGGACCAGCGAGGTGCACCTGCTCCACGAGGACACGCTCGACTGCCCGATGCCGGGCGGGATCCGGGCCATAGCGGAGGAGCTCACAGCAGACCGGACCCGGGGGCCGGCGGAGCGGGCCGCGGCGCTCGTCCACCTTGCCGCGCACTCCGGCGAGGGCGACGAGCAGGCCCTGGGCCGAACCCTGATCCTGGAGGCCGCTCGATCGTCTCCGGACTGGGTGGACCAGCACGTTGAGATGGTGGCGAACCTGTACGGCCGCTTGTCCTACGACCTGGCCGTGCGCGCCGATCGCGCGGCGAACTGGGTGGCGGCAGCCGAGTGCTTCGCCGTGGCCGGCGCACAGTACATGATGTGCGACCAGGAGGATCTGGCGCTCGACGCCTTCGAAGCCGGTTTGGCCTGTGTCCGGCGCTGTGACCATCCGGTGGCGAGCAGTGCTGCCAGCGCACTGCTCAGCAGCATGACTTCGCTCCGAACGAGCACGGACGAGGGAATCGCCTGGAAGCTCCGAGAGCTGTACCTCTCCCTCGGCCACGTCCTCTCTTCGCACGCCCGCGTCGATGCGGCCACCGTTCTTCTTCTGCACCAGGTGGCCAAGGGCATGCATTTCGCGATCGCAGCCGAACGCTCCGGTCCGTTCACCCCGTCACCTGCGCTCGCTGCCGCGATCGACCGGGCGAGCCTCGACGCCGCCCAACCACCGCCTGCGGAGCGGCCGCTGAGCCCGGATGACGCCATCCTCTGTTACGTCGGTACCGGCGAGGCCGAACCCGAGAGCGGCCCTGACGCGCGGCAACGCAACCTGCAGCGGGCCGTCGACCGCCGGATCAGCATAGAACTCCACCAGGCCCGGAACCTCTCGCGAAACTCCCTCCTGAGCCTGGACGAAGTCCAGGCGCTGCTCCCGGAGGACACGGTGCTGCTGTCGTTGTTCCTCGGGCAGTTCCCGGGACCGAACGCGACGGACATCCGAACCGGGACGGTGGGTCTGGCGGTGACGCGCGAGGAGGTGCGCCTGCGGACCGTCGCGTTCAACGACGTCGGCGGCGACCTGCTCCGCCTCACCCGCGGTCTCCATACGATGCTGATCCACCCGGTGGCCGGCCCTGTTTCCGTGCTGAGACAGGCCGTTACGGCCGATCCGCTGCACCGCGTGGTGAGCCGTGAGGCGGGCACCGCCCTGGAGTACGCCGGCGCACAATGCCTGGCCGGTTTCACAGAGCTGATGGGACATTGGCAGGCCCAAGGCAAGCGGCATCTATGCATCTGGCCGAACGGGCCACTCCACTTCGTCCCTTTTCCGCTGCTTCCCGCCGCAGACGGGCTGGTAGCGGACGAATGGACCGTGACACAGCTCTCGAGCCTCGCCTTGCTCCGTACCGCCACCACCGCGGAGCTGACGCCGCCCGCTGCACGCCATGAGCTTGTGGCGTTCGGGTCGGCGACCGGCGGCGTGCGGCACGGCTTGGGCGCCGAGACGGCGTTGGAGCACCATGCGTCTTCGGTGGCGGCGTCGATGGGTGGCCGAGCCGTGCTCGGAGCCGCCGCCACGCCCAGCCGCTTCCTGAACGAGCTCGGCACCTCGCGCTACGTGCATGTGGCTGCGCATGGCGCGCACAATGAGTGGGCCTCCTGGTACCAGTGCCTCTTCCTGTCACCCGATCCCGACAACGACGGCCGGGTTTTCGCGCACGACGTTCTGAGAACCGACCTGCGTGGCGTCGAACTCGTCACCATGAGCTCGTGCGAGTCGGCCCTGGGCCGCTACGACATGAACGACAACCTGCGCGGCCTGCCGGCAGCCTTCCTGGCCGCGGGCGCCTCGGCCGTCATCGGATGCTTGTGGCCGGTCCATCCGGACGTGGCCACCGACTTCTTCGCTGAGCTATACCGACAGCTCTGTGGAGATGGTGATCGTCGGTCCGCATTCCGCTCTGCCCAGTGCCACACACGCACCAAGTACCCCGCATACCGGGACTGGGGTTCGTTCTGTTTCATCGGCGACTGGCGCACGCCGGACACACCTCAAGGAGTAGCGCAGTGAACCACGTCAGCATCGACGCACCAGTCTTGTGGGATGTCGAGCTCTCTCAGGTGCCGCGACTCAACACCCCGACTACGTCAGCCCCGTTGCGGGGGCGAGTGTCCCTGGGGGTGGCTGCGGTGCGTCGGCTCACGGCCGAGCAGGCGGCCCAGGGGGACGAGGAGTGGCTTGACTTCCTGGAGTCGGAGTCCGCCCACAGCGACTACCTGCTCCTCAGCCTGGTCTGCGCCTTCCGGCCGTCCGACAACGACGACCCGTTCGTCGACGCCGGCCTCGGCATCCGCTTGGAGGCTCCCGACGAGCCTGCGGACCGACAGCCGATCGCCTGGTCCATTGCCCCGAAGAAGCGCCTCGCTCCCGGCGGTGGAGTGGGCGGCCGGATCGCGCTAACAGCCAAACTCGCCATCATCGAGTCCACCCTGGAGGTCAGCCCCAGTCAGCAGCACGAACAGCTGTTCCTCGTGGGTATGGGTGAGCGCGACAGCGATCCCGAATGGCGGTTCAAGGCGACAAATGCGGTCCCCTTGATCGGTGACGAGACGTTGACCGTCGTGGTCAAGGCCCCAACCGGAGCGGCCGTGCGGGCCCACGTCTCCATCGCGGCAACGGTCAGGCAGCGGCGCCTGGGCTTGCTTCCCTACCGCGCGAACCTGCCGTCCGCGCTACAGACAATCGACCTCCAGTAAACTACCTATCCGAGCCGTGCGATCGGCGTGCCGTCGCAGCGAGCTACGACTAACGGAGTGCGTCAGCGATGCATGAGCGGACGGCGCGGCACATGCCGGTGTGGGTGAGATCGTGGATCACAGCGCAACGTTCTGACCTGTGAGTTCGTCACCAAGTGATCGATGATGGCAGCAGCCAACGCGATCACTTTCGGGCTCGAAGTGCCCCGCCGCTCACGTTGATGGCTGCGTCGCTCAATTCAGTCTCGGGCTCGACGGCAGGCCCCCACAGGTGCAGCGGCTTCGACTGGCGGGCTTCTGGCATGCCCGGGGGGCTAAGCTCAGCTTTAACTACTGCACGAATTCGGCTTGTTGCCGCGTGCGGTTCCAGCGAGTGCAGCTGGAGAGCAGATGCGCCTGTCCAAGATCCGCATTCAGAACTTCCGGAACTTCCGCGACACCACCATCGATCCTTTCCCCACGCCGGCGGTCATCCTGGGGGAGAACGGGGTAGGCAAGAGTAACTTGCTACACGCGCTGCGCCTTGTTCTCGACCCGATCACAGCCGCCACGCTGTCCAACATGGCGACGGACGTGATGCTGACCTCCGACACCCGCCAGTGGGTCGCCGAGGCGCCGTTGATCACCAGGCGTTGCCCGAAGGTCACTCAATGACCAGCAATGCCACAATCCGTCGAGCGAAGTGCCACTCACCTGACAGACGTCACCTCCCCTTGTGCTGCCAGGCTGACCATCGTCCCAGCCTGGCCACCGACATCGCAAGTTCAACCTGAAGTGGCCAACTCGTGCTTGAGCCAGGACCGCTGAGTGACTGTCAGTGCTGACCGATAGCCTTGGGCTGTGGAAGATCTGACAGCTGGACTGTTCGACGAGCTGATGGACTTGGGTGGCTGTGGTGTCTATGACAGACATCTCGGCGAGACGGAGGCCCTTGGCAATCGTGGCGAGCTACTCCCGTTGGTGATCACGTCTCTCCGGCGCATCAGCAAGGGGGTCGGATGGATGCCCCCGCAAGGGGAGTACTCAGCGAAGCTCATCGGCACCGTGGCTTTGACTGAGACCCTCTTGAACATTTCGACCCAGGTGCAAGGGCACATGGGCTTTGTCGCCGAGGAAGCGACGCCCGTGATGGTTGCCTGTGAGGACTATTTGCGTGAGCGGCGAGGCGAGGTCCACTACTGGCTGAATTACGAGGACCAGCAGCTCTTTGAGACTCGCCGCCGTCTGGGTGAGCTTGAGCGTAGGTATTGGGACTCCCGAGCTGAGCGGTGCCGGGAGCGAAGTCGGCAAACGAAGAGGCCCAAGTTTGTCCCCTTGGTTGAACATCGTGACACGTTGACAATGATGGAATCAGAGATCATGCAGGCGGCAACACGTATGAGCACGCTGCTTGAAAAGCAACCCGCTGTACTTTTTGAACCTGGCGGTAGTGTCACCGCTGCTGTAGTCGATAGCCTCACCCCTACTGCCTTTGAACGGCTTGTGTCCGCGCTGTTGGAGCGCGACGGCTTCACCGTGCACCAGGCCGTCGGTCGCTCTGGTGATGACGGTGCTGATGGCATCGCCACCGGCCCCATGAAGCAGCTGTTTGTGGTGCAGGCAAAGCACACTGCCCACCGTCGCAATGTCGGTCCGGAAATCGTGCGCGAGGTAGCGGGAGCGGCCTTCCAGATTCACAACGCCGAGGTCGCGCTGGTGGTCACGAACGGGGGCTTCACGCGAGGGGCTGCCGCTACTGCGGAGCGGGCGCGAGTGCGGTTGGTTGACCGTTACCGACTCCTTCGCTGGGCCGAGCACGGAGAGTCGTTGGTAAGGGTTCTGAGCAGCTGACAGGGATCGCCAGGTGGCCGGCTACTCAGGTTGAACTCGCGATGTCGGTAGTCAGGTTGGGGTGATGGCCAGCCCAGTCCCGGCTAGGGAACCGTTGATGAGGTGGGGGCGGTACTGGATCTTCCGTAGCCCTCGTTCGGCCGTTCGCACCAGGTGGTCAGGGTCGCGAACGCAACGTTGGCCAGGAACCCCGTCGTAGCAGCGACCAGATCCCTCGGTGGGGTTGAGGCCGGGGGCGTACCCAGATGGCCTCCTGTCCCGTAGGTGTGCCGAAGCCCTCCCGGCCGGGCCGAGGACGACCGCCCGGCCGCAAGAACTCCCAACCGATCCCTCGCCATGACGTCCACACGGTCGGTAAAGCAGGCATCGCGACGTCGTCTACGAAGAAGAAACCCAGGCCAGCAGCCAAAGGTTAAGGATCCGGCTAGAACCGAGCGGTAGCCCGACCACCGGCTGGTTGTGCACATGGACCTCGGCGCTGGTTGCCGGGCGGGCGCGCGGTTCGTGTGCGCCTTCAGTTGAGGAGGAATGGGGACAGGGCGCCGGCGATGGCGGCGGCCAGGGTGAGGACAGCAGCGAAGGTGGTGGCACCACGCATCAGCGCCGCCGGATAAGTGGCTCCGTCGATGCGGGCCAGCACGCCTGCCGCTGCAGCAGCCAGGAGGGCGAGCGCCATGACCAGGACGAGGGAGAGCAGCACGATAGCGATCCGGTTCACGACGATCTCCTTGAGAGGGGGAGGTGTTGACGTGATCGACGATCGCGGAAGCGTTGTTCACCGTGGTCCGGCTGGACGATGATGAACACTGTTGAACACCGGGGAGGGGGCCGTGTGGGCGGGATCGATGAGCAGGTGGTGGCGCGGGCTGAACTGTGTGATCGGCTGGAGGGCGGCCTTGCCCGTCGGCGACTGACGAAGACTCAGCTCGCTAATCGCGTCAAGCTGAGCCGCACCACCGTTCATACGGCCTTCCAACTCACCGGCCCTGTCCCGTCAGCTGCCACCGTTGCGGCACTCGCCCGTGCGCTGTGCCTGTCGGCAGACGAGCTGCTGGGGCTTCGACGGGTAGCAGCAGGTGAGGCCGAACTGGCGCACGGTGTGGAGGAGGGCCTGGGCAGGCCGATCGCCGAGTGGGACCCGCACGACCTGGAGGTTCACCCTGCGGGAACGGTCACGGTCTTGGGCGGCTCCAGTGCCCGGGTGCGTCAGGTGCTGCCCGGCTATGTCGGGCGTGAGCACGACAAGGTCCTGACCGAGGCGGTTCGCGACACCGAGCAGGGCCGAAGCCGGATCGTGGTGCTGGTCGGATGGTCGTCCACCGGCAAGACCCGCGCCTGCTGGGAGGCGGTCCAGCCACTCGGAGAGAACGGGTGGCGGCTATGGCACCCCAACGATCCGATCCGAGCCGAAGCCGCTGTCGCCGACCTCGAGCGCGTCCAGCCCCGCACGGTGGTGTGGCTCAACGAGGCCCAGCACTACCTCGGCGATCCCCAGCGCGGCGAGCGGATCACCGCCGCCCTCCACAGCCTCCTTACCGACCCCAACCGCGCTCCGGTCCTCGTCCTGGGCACCCTCTGGCCCAACTACTGTGATCAGTACACGAAACTGCCCTTCCCGGGCGCGGCTGATCCGCACAGCCGAACCCGCGAACTCCTCGCCGGACGCACCTACACCGTGCCAGAAGCCTTCGACAGCGAGGCGCTGCGGAAAACCGACGACCTCGCCCGGGCCGGAGACCAACTGCTCTTCGATGCCCTGACCCGTGCCCGCGCCCACGGACGCGTTGCCCAGGACCTCGCTGGCGCCCCCGAACTTCTTCGCCGCTACGAACATGCCACCCCAGCAGCCCGGGCCCTGCTGGAAGCGGCGATGGACGCCCGGCGCCTCGGCGTCGGCCTCCACCTGCCACAGGCATTCCTGACCGAGGCCGCCACCGACTACCTCACCGACGACGAATGGGATCGACTCACCGAGGACTGGATCGAGGCCGTCGAAGCCGCGTACACCGATCTCGCCATCGAAGTTCACGGCAAACACGCTCCGCTGCGCCGCACTACCCCTCGTGCCCAGCGCCGCCCGCCAGTCACGACGGAACCTGTTGGGAAGTCTGCCCCAGAGGTGGAACCGGTCTTCCGTCTTGCCGACTTCCTCGAACAGTACGGCCGCACCGACCGCTACATGCTGTGCCCCCCCGCCTCGTTCTGGCATGCAGCGCACACCCACCTCACCCAGCTCGACGTCCGCGGAAAGCTTGCCGTTGCTGTCAAAATCAGGCATCGCCTGCAGTGGGCTCACCATCTGACGTCTCACACCGTCGATCCGGATACGGCCGAGGCCATCCTGCAGAAGGCGCCGCCGTGGCAGGACGCAGTGGATCGGCAGACTGCCGACGACATCATCCGTATTGCCGCCGAGGCTGGCTTCTACTTCGACCCGACCAACATGGCACGGCTGCGGGAATGGGATGGGGATTGGCAGGGTGCCGAGACCATGTACCGGAAAGGCGCTGACGAGGGCGATCTGAACGCCTTTGCAGGTCTGGCGCGGTTGCGGGAGGAAGCCGGGGATCGTGAGGGCGCCGAGGCTGTGTATAGGGAGGCCATAGACAACGGGCACGTGTTCGCGTATTTGCGCTTGGCGCGGTTGCGGGAGGAAGCCGGGGATCGTGAGGGCGCCGAGGCTCTGTATCGGCAGGGCGCTGACGAAGGCGACTTCCACGCCCTCTCCGACTTGGCACGGTTGAGGGAACGGGCTGGAGAACGCATGGATGCCGAGGCACTGTTTCGGCAGGCTGCTGATGCAGGCGACGAGGCCGCTTTGGTATGTCTGGCTGTGCTGAGAGACAGGGCCGGAGATCGGGAAGGCGCCGAAGCCCTATGCCGACAGGTTGGCAGAGCTCGTCTCCTGATAATGCTGGCGTGGGGGCGGGAAGTGTCCGGTGATCGGAAGGGCGCCGAAGCGCTCTACCGGGAGGCTTCCGATGTGGGCATCACCGCCAGCGACTATTGGGATCCCGGGTCACGTCACATGTACACGTTCGAAAGTCTTGTGTCTGAGGGAAATAGGACAGAGGCTGCAATCCCTGCGCCGTGGTCTGGCCTGGTTCCTGGCTTTTTCAAGGAGAGATGGCCCTACGGCCTGGGCCCGGACGGGACACCAACCGCTCCATGGCCATGAGGACGTGCCGGCGATCTGCTTGGCCGGCACGGCTTCAAAATCAAGCCGGGGCTACTCGTGATAGGTCGGGGGCAAGGCAGGACTGCGTCAGCGATGCGCGCGGCTTCGTTGATGGGATCAGCGCCAAGCGTACCAGGGCGCCGTCGCTCTCTGTAGTGAGTGCAATGGTGCCCGATGCCATGGCAACTCCTGGCATGCTGTCAGCTCCGTCCCTCCCCGGGTGCACATTTGGTGCACAACACGACGAGGACGGGTGAGAGTCGACGAGAGATCACGAGAAGCATTTTGCCAGCTCAGAGGCCGTGAACCGGCACTTCCCCCAGTCGGCCCAACAGCCGCGATTCAGAAGTCCTTGTACAGCTCGAATTTCCCGGCCATGCCAGTGACAGCCTTTCGCTCGATGGCCCCCTGGCACCGCACCGTAGGGCCAAATCCTCTGTGATGCTCGCTAGTTGACCCAGTCTGGTGGCGACCATTCGAGTTACGGAGTCGTGTGCTGATTGGCCGCGGTGAGAGAAACCGGTGCACACGGCGAGTTTTCTGTGGGAGTGGGCTTCGGGACTGACGGCGGCTGGTTGTTTCCTTTTGGGCGGGTGTCCGGTCCCGTACGGCTAGTCACGGAGTCACGGAGAGTGAAGTGTGGCGCCGTGGTCATCAGGCGAGTTGATCACTGCGCGCTCAACGCAGCTGACCGTCCTCACCGTTTACCCGGCGCCCCGGTTCAAGGTGGCGCGCAGGGACCCAAGCAGGCTGAGGGCCTGCGCGCTGGAACTGCCGGGCTCCGCCTGGTAGACGATCAGCTGCTGGCCGGGAGCGTCGCGCACGTCGAAGGCCTGGTAGGTGAGGGTCAGTGGGCCGACGTCCGGGTGGAGGAGGTGCTTGGCCTCCTGGGTCTTGCCGCGCACCGCGTGGGCGTTCCACAGACGGGTGAAGTCCGTGCTGTGACCGGTGAGGGTGCGGACGAGCTCCCGCAGCCGGGGGCTGTCCGGGTCGAGCCCGGCGGCCTGCCGCAGGTGGCCCACGACGGCCTGGGCCGTGTGGCCCCACCGTTCGTGGAACTGCCGGCCCGCCGGGTCGAGGAAGGCCATCCGGGCGAGGTTGTCCATCCGCTCGAAGGGTGAGTGCAGGGCCTCGGCCAGGGCATTGGCCGCCAGGACGTCCAAAGTCCGGTTGATGACGAACGCCGGGGCGGCCGGGTAGCCGTCCAGCAACTGGCGCAGGGCGGGGCCGACCCGGTCCGTGGTGTGGGCGAACCGGCTGCTCGGCACCGTCCCCGCCAGCTGGTGCAGGTGCGCGTGCCCATCCGAGTCAAGCCGCAGGGCGCGGCCGAGCGCGTCGAGGACCTGGGCCGATGGGTGGCGTTCTCGCCCCTGTTCCAGGCGGGTGTAGTAGTCCGCGTTCACCCCGGCCAGGACGGCGACCTCCTCCCGGCGCAGTCCGGCGACCCTGCGTACCCCGTGGCTCGCCACGCCGGCGTCCTGCGGCAGCAGGGCCGCACGGCGTGCGCGCAGGAACTCTCCCAGGTGGTTGTCGGTCACGCCCTCACCCTAGGCCGCGCCGGCGGTGCCTTGCCTGGGTGCACCGCACCCAGGCAAGGCACGTCCTGGCCGGTCACCCGCGTCCCGCCCAGACTCGGTCGGGCGGAACGGATCCGCATCCATCGACGAAGGGAGTCCGTCCTTGACGGGCAGCACCGAGGAGGGCCGAGCCGACGTGGTCGGCTTGTGGGTGACGGCGGACGGTCACATCCGTCAGGAACTACGGGCGGACGGTCGATACGACGAGGCCCGCGGCCACCGCCGCAGCGCCTACACGGGCCGCTACACGGTCACCGGCCATCACATCGACTACGTCGACGACACCGGGTTCACCGCCACGGGTGACATCCGAGACGGAGTCCTCCACCACGAACACCTCGTGCTCCACCGGGAGGAGAAGCAGGCATGACGCAGACACCCAAGGTCGTACTGGTCACCGGAGCGAGCAGCGGGATCGGCGAGGCCACCGCGCGCAGCCTCGCCGCCGACGGCCACCGCCTGTTCCTCGGCGCACGGCGCACCGACCGCCTCGACGCGCTCACCGCGGAGCTCACCGCCGCAGGCGGCACCGCGGCGTTCCGGCGTCTCGACGTCACGGACGCCGCCGACGTCCAGGCCTTCGTGTCCGCCGCCCGTGAGCGCTACGGCCGGGTCGACGTCCTGGTCAACAACGCCGGAGTCATGCCGCTCTCGCCCCTGGAGGCCCTGAGGACGGACGAGTGGGACCGCATGATCGACGTGAACCTGCGGGGAGTCCTGCACGGCATCGCCGCCGCACTGCCCGTGATGCGGGCCCAGGGCGGCGGGCACTTCGTGAACATCGCGTCCGTCGGCGCGTACGAGGTCTCTCCCACCGCCGCCGTCTACTGCGCCACCAAGTTCGCCGTCCGCGCGATCTCCGAAGGGCTGCGCCAGGAGTCCGCCGGAGACATCCGGGTCACCCTCGTCTCTCCAGGCGTGACCGAGTCCGAACTCGCCGAAGGCATCTCCGACCCCACCGCCAGGGAGGCCATGAGGGCGTACCGCGCAGTGGCACTGCCCGCCTCCGCCGTCGCGGAGGCCATCGCCTACGCCGTGTCCCAGCCCCGGCAGGTCGACGTCAACGAACTCGTCGTCCGCCCCGCGGCGAGCGCCCAGTGACCGCCCACGGGTTCCCGTCGGTCGCGGTGCCCCGCTCGCCCCCTGATCAGGTGGCCGCCCCGCCCGGCCGGTGACCGCCGACGCCACCGGTCTCCAGGCGAACCGGCAGGTCGCTGGACCACGAGGCTCAGGTCGGCCGACGGGGACGATACGACCGACGATGATCTGCTGACGGCCCTCACGGGTGGTGGCCTCTACAGCTGGAGTTCCGACCGTCCGGTGAAGCCTCTTCGGACAGTGGGATCACCGTTGGTGCGTCGTTCGGCCGTATGCCGGTCGTCGGGGTGACCCCGACGGCATCTGCGGATGCCGGCGAGAACTTACGAAGCAGGTGTCGGCGGTTCGAAAGCGTCCGCGCCCACCCCGTGAACAGCTGAAACGCGTACTGCGGCCCAGGTCAGGAGCATGATCCCGACCCGGGCCGCAGTCGTTCCGGCAGCCTCGCGACAGTCTCGTACATCCTCGATGCAGTCTCGCCGGACGGATCCGGCGCCTGGATTTCGCCCGAATGGCCGACGAGGGCTGGGGTGCGGGCGGCTGGGGGTGGTGGCCCGGGCGTGCTCCTTGCGGCAGCCTCGTTTCACCGGCGGACCGGGGTGGTGCCGTTCATGCCGAAGCGAGCGGAGCACTGCTCGCCGGACCGGTTGTTCGCGTTCCAGACGCAGATCCACATCGTGTAGCCGATGTCTGGGACGAAGCTCGTCTTCGCGGCGCCCCAGGAGGCGCGGAAGGTGTACGTGATGCCGTCGCTGCGGGCGAGCTCGGCGACGCAGGTTTGGTTCAGGGAGGTGTTGAGCACGCCCGCGAGCGAGCCGGAGCCGTTGTCGTCCAGCCAGGCGGAACAGGCGGCGTCGGGGCCGAGCCAACTGGTGTCCGCCTCGGAGCCCTTGACCTGTGCCGGGTCGTCGCTGCCGTTGATGCCGCTGATCGATGACGAGGTGGGGCTGGGGGCAGCCGCTGAGGGTGCGGCGGGGGCCGTGCTCGGTGGGGTGGCCGTGCCAGGTGGGGTGGTCGGGGGCTGGGTAGCGGGTTTGGCGGTGGCGAAGGTCGAGGGCCGCAGGCTCGGGGAGGGTGTCCGCGTGGTGCCGGCCGGGGTGGTTGAAGGCGGGGGAGAGGGTTCGGCGGTGGCGGTGGCGGAGATCGAGGTGCTCGGGCTCGCGGAGGGCCCGGGCGTCGCCCCGGCCAAGGGCTCGACGGCGACCGGCACGCCGCTGGACTCCTGCGCGTTGTGGTGCTGCGGGGAGGTGGACGGGCTGAGGGCGAACACCGCGACCGCGCCGAGGGCGGTCGCCGCGGCGATCGGCAACAGGAACAGGTGCTTGCGCGGGCGGCGAGGTGATGCCAGGGGTGCGGGCCCGACGTCAGGCTTCGGGTCCGTGCTCGTATCCGGTGGCGGGACGGTCTCCAGCTTGCCGACCGGCGTTTCGGCGAAGGCACGTCGAGCGTCGATGCGTGACATGACCTCGGGCGGCCAGGACGGGGGAGGGGCGAGCCGGTGCGTGCGCGTCGCCAGGACGATCTCGTCGGCGGTGGGGCGTGCTCCGGGGTCGGTGGCGAGACAGGGCCCGAGGAGGGCGGCGAGGTCGGCGTCCACGGCGCGCAGCGGCTCCACGTCGGAGGCGGCGCCGGGTGTGCGACCCGAGGCGGCGTAGAGCAGGAGCGCCGCGAGCGAGTAGACGTCCGCGGGCGCTGCCACGTCCTCGTCCCCGGCCTGCTGTTCCGGTGCCGAGAAGCCCTGTGTTCCGTAGCTGCCGCCGATCCCGGTGAGCCTCGCCTGGTCCGCGGCGCGCGCGATGCCGAAGTCGATCAGCTTCACGCCGTCGCGCACCAGCATGACGTTGGCGGGCTTGATGTCGCGGTGCGCGATCTCGGACGCGTGTACGGCCCGCAGTTGAGCGGCTGTCTCGGCCAGCAGCAGCCACAGCGCCTCGGCGGGCAGCGGGCCGTGCAGCCGGACCGCCTCGTCCACCGTGAGCCCGGGGACGTACTCGGTGGCGAACCACGGGCGTTCCGGAGTGGCGTCGCTCGCCAGCACCCGCGGTCCGACTCCGAGCGGCACACGGTAGAGGATGCCGACCTCTCGGTCGAAGCGCTCGCTGGGGACCAGCCGCGGCCGGACGAGCTTGACAGCGGCGTAGCCCCTGTCCGAGACCCCGAGGTAGACCTCGCCCATGCCGCCGGTGCCGAGCAGGCCGATGATGCTGAAACGGCCGATCTCCTGCGGATCGCCCGGACCGAGTGGTTCGGCGACCATGCCGTCGATCGCGGCAGCTCGCCGGCTGATCTCGCTCACGGCGGGCAGGCTATCGAGCAAGTCCACTCCGGACAAGCGGAGTTGGCGGTTCCGCAGGCTCGACACGCCGCGTGCCCGCAGGAGGACTGGTCCTCTCGGTGCGCTCATACACTGGCGCGAGCCGAAGCGGAGGTATGTGAGATGGCGTACGAAAACTTCCCACCTCAGATGCTGCCGCCGGGCAGTCCTTCCGGCAGGGTGCCCTCGGCGCCACCGGGGACGATCTTCGTGCTCGGCCCGGAGGGCGGGTACGCCGTGCCGTCGCGCCGGTACACCCTGCTGTTCGGGCGCGACCGCGAGGACGTGCACGTACCGGTCGGTGTCGACGACCCGACCGTCAGCCGTCGGCACGGCGTCTTCACCTGCGCCGGCACCGATGGCGACTGGTGGCTGGTCAACACCGGCAGTCTGCCGATCGAATTGCCCGACGGCGTGCTGATGCTCACCAGCCACAAGCGGATCATCGGGCCCGGGTACACCCCGCTGGTGATCAACTCGTCCAAGCGGCGGTCCCACCTGGTGGAGGTCCGCGTCGTGGACGGGGATGACCTGCACCCCCGTTCCACGAGCGGCGCCGATACCGCGGCCCCCGAGACGGTCTACCTGCTCTCCCTACAGGAGCGGCTGGTGCTCACCGCGCTCGCCCGGCGCTACCTGGAGGGCCAGGACGCCTTCCCGCTCCCGTCGGCCTGGGAGGAGACCGCCCGGCTGGTCAACGCCTCGCCCCGCGCGACCAAGTCCTGGACCCACAAGTCGGTCGCCAACACGGTCGAGGACGTGCGCGAACGGCTGCGCCGGCGGGGCGTGCGCGGACTGACGCGCGACGAGGTCGGCGAGCCGGTCGGCTCGACGCTCAGCGTCAACCTGATCAGGGAACTGCTCAAGACGGCGACGCTGAACGCCCAGGACCTGGAGTTGCTGGCCGATCAGGGCTGACGCGTTTCTCGGGCCTCCGTCTCGGGCGCGGCTTCGGCGTTGTGGTTGTAGGTGACGTGCATGGTGCCGTGTTCCACGGCGAAGACGGCTGCCTGGTCCTCGGCCGAGTTCTGCTGGCGCGGTTGGGGCTGCGGCTGCTCGGGGTGATGCTTCGTGTTCGTCACGTGGTTGTTGTCGCCCACGATGAAGGTGCCGGAGACGTCTCCGGCGTGGATGGTGCCGGGGGTGGATTCCGTAGACATGGTCGGCCTTTCCTGGTCGGTCTTGTGGCGGATTACCAGGCGATGCAGTGGATCGCCAGACTCTGCCAGGCCGAGTTGTATGCCGAAGCCTGGCTGGCCGTGTTGTAGCCGGTGGTGAGATCGTTCCGAGCTGCGCGGAACTGGTTCTCCTCCTGCTGGCTAGCGGTCAGAAGACCCTTGAGGTCGGATACCACGGATCCGTCCCGCGCTTGCGATAGGGCTCCCCGCAACGTGGACTCGCTGGCGCGCAGGTCTTTGAGGATGATGTCGATACGGGATTTCACCGTGCTGTCGTCGGGAACGGTGGAGGTCCGTCGAGAGTTGTACGCGGCTACGGCGTTGTTGTACGAGTCGAAGGCGCTGTGAACGGCGGTCAGGTCGGCGTTGTGCTGCCGGGTCTCTTTTCCCAATTCCGGTACCACCGTTGCGCACACGGGATCGACGGGGTCCGGCGTGACGACGGGGGCAGGGACCGGCGGCTTGGGGGTGTAGACCTTCGGAGACGGGGCCGGCGGGGCGGGAGTGTAGACCGGCGGGGCGGGGGTGTAGACCCTCGGAGGCGGGGCCGGCGAGTAGGTGGGCTGGGCCGGCTTAGCCAGGTTCGACTGGTTCTGGGTGTAGACCATGGCGCCCACGCCGAGTACGGCTGCGGCACCGACCACGCAGGCGACGGCGAGGGCTGCTCCGCCCTTGGCGGCCGCTGCGCCGGCGGTGGTGACCGCGTGGCCCGTGCTGGACGTGGTGGTGGCGCTCACGGCGTGCGTCGGCTGGGCGGCGGAGTGGTGCGCTCCCGAGAGGTCGATTCGGTGCGGCGCCGCCTGCGAGGGGGAGTGTGCGCCGGCCACATGGCCCCCGGCCGGGGGCTGCGGAGCGGAGTGGGACAGGTCGATCACCTGCGGTGTACCCGGCGGGTGCACGGGCGCCGGAGCGCCGGAGGCGGGGAGGGGGTGGGTGACGGCCGGTGGCTGGACGACCGGGTGGGTGACCGTCGGTGGTTGGACGACCGGCTGGACGACCGGGTGGGTGACCGTCGGCGGGCTGACCGCCGGGTGCGTGATCAGCGGGGACTGGCCGACGGCGTGTGCCGTGGTGACCGGATCGATCGGCGGTACGGCGGTGATCGCCGTCGTGGCGGCCTGGTGGGCCACCGAGTGCGCTTGCAGGGCGGCGAGTTCCTGCCAGAGCACCCCCGCCTCCAGCACCAGGGCCGTCGTCAGTGCCGCCCGGCCGATCGCCTTGCGGCGGGTGCGCGCCTCCCCCAGGAAGAACTCCTCGCCCGCGCGGTCTCCCGCGCTCTTCGCGGCGGCCCAGCCGGCTCCGAGGAGGCTGCCCCACGCGTCGAACTGCCGGGAGAGCGCCAGTTTCGGCGAGGCGGCACGGGCCAACTCCACGCCGAGCTGCGCCTGTCCGCTCCTTTCCGCTCCCAGCACCGCGACGTCCAGGGCCTGGAAGTGGGCCGCGACCTCGTCCGGGGTGGTCTCCCGCGACTCGACCCACGTGGTGAGCGCCCGGCAGAGCGGCGCGGCGGGGAACTGCGTCATCCGGCTCTTGAGCACGCACTCGGCGACGTCCGGCGGACATCCGTAGCCGGTTTCCGAGGCGACCAGCAGGCCGTGCCGCACCAGTTCGCCGGCGAGCGCGTCGCTGTCCGTCCGACCGAGCAGGGCGTCGAGCTGCCGGGCGGCCAATTCGGCGCCCGACAGCGAGCCGAGCAGGTACAGCAGGTCGCGCTCCTCCGGCCGGAGCCTGTTGAGCAGCGCGGGAAGGAGCGCGGGGAGGTCGGCGATGCCCGGCAGGCCCTTGCCGGTCGCGGCCGACAGGGCGATGCGCCGCAGGCGGAGCGGATTGCCGTGCAGGGCGTCGCACAGCGCCGTCACGGTCCGCGCTTCGTCCGGCCGCAGCGCGCGGGCCAGGACCGTCTGCACCAGGACCACCCCTGCCGGGGCCGTCAGTCCGTCGAGTCGGATCGGGTGGACGCCGGTGACCGACGACCGGCGCTGCGAGGTGAAGACGAACGTGGAGTGCTCGGCCAGGTCGAAGAGCCGGTGCAGGTCCTTCTCGTCGAGCCCCGCGTCGTCCAGGTAGATCCGCAGCCGCAGGGTCTTCAGGTGCTCCTTCAGCACCTCCAGTGACGGCTTGTAGTTCGGCGCGTCGAAGCTGATGTCGAAGATCGCCTGCGCGAGGTCGTCGGCCGTCCGTCCGCCGGCTTCGATGTAGGCCGCGCCTTCGGGCCCGCGCGGCAAGGTGCGGGCGAGGTGGCGCAGCAGGGCACTCTTGCCGACCCCGGAGGCGCCCCAGATCTGCACCAACTGGCGTGCTCCGATGGCCTGTTGCAGTGCCTGGAGCTCCCGTTCCCGGCCGATCAGCGGATCGGCGGCGGAACGCGGCAGGTGGGAGATCGGCTGACGCTTGACCGGGTTCGGCGGAGGCCCCGCGTTCACGGTGATGGCCGAACCGTGTCCGGTGGTGATGTTCAGGTTGGTCACGGTGTTCCGGTTGCCGACGATCATCGTTCCGGACACGTCGCCCGCCCGGATGCGCGCGGAGCCGTCCGGAGCACCGTTGTTCTCTGGCATCTGTTTCTCCGGTCCTCTCCAACGCTCGGGTCCCGGCACTCGGTCATGCTGACGCCGACCCGTCGTCGGAACCCGGCGCTTTTACCTGTTTGGTGAGATCGCCCGCGAATCGGCCGGTTCGGTCGCGGCGGCGATCCGGGCGAGGTGATCCAGGTCGAGGATCGTGATCCTGCGGTAGCCCGTGACGACCGCGCCCGACTCCCGCAGGGCCCGCAGGGCCTTGTGGATCGACGACTCCGCGGCGCCGACCAGCGTGGCCATCTCCGGCTGCGACAGCGGGAGATGGGCTTCCTTGCGGCCGGGGCGCCCGTAGGTGACGGCGAGGTGGTGCAGGATCCTGGCCAGCCGCCCGAGCACGTCGCAACCGGTGAAGTCGACGATCCGGCTGGTCGCCGTGCGCAGCTTGGCGACCACGCTCGCGTTGAGTGCGAGCCCGATGGCGGGGTGCTGCTTCGTGCACGCCAGCAGTTCGGTGGGCAGGATGTAGCGGGCCAGCACCCGGCCGCAGGCGGTCACGGTGCCGATGCGCGGCTGGCCGTCGATCCCGGCGAACTCCCCGACGAGGTCCCCGGCCATCCGTACGGCCAGCAGCGCGTCCCGACCGTCCTGCGCGTGGGCGGTGACCTTCACCGTGCCGCCGATCAGGAGCAGCGAGAAGTCCGAGGTGTCGGCCTCGCGGATGGTGATCTGACCGGCCGGGTAGACCACGCCGTGGCCGAGCCCCAGCAGGACTCGGCGATCGGCCTCGCCGACCCGGCCGAGCAGCCCGGTCGTCGGCCAGTAGGCCCCGGCTCCGCGCATCCGTGTGTTGCTCATCGGTCACTCCTCCTCCTCGTCCGGCCGAAGCCGGACAAGCCGTATTAGTAGCCGGTCTACCCGAGGACCCCTCCTCTACGTTCTGGTTAACCATCGTGTCGGCACCGGGAATTCGGCGCCGACGGCAGATCGATCTTCGAACTGCCGGCCCTCGTCGTGATCGCGGAGGGAATGTGAATCCGAGGTACGAGTACCGAGCTCTGCTGGCGTGCGACATCGCGGGTTCCGCGGGCCGCGGTCAGCAGCGGCTGCAGGAGATCCGCGGCGTGCTGCGGTCCGCGTTGTTCGGCGCCCTCGGCGTCGCGGAGTTGGACCGGCGGGACTTCGCGTACGTGGACACCGGCGACGGCTGCCGGCTCGTCGCCCCGGCCGGGTTGCCCAAGGCCGGACTGCTGGTCCCGCTGCTGCCGGAGCTGGGCTCGCGGATCCGCGAGCACAACCGGCACACCGGTCCGGACGCCCGGCTGCGGGTACGGGCCGCCGCGCACGCGGGGGAGGTCCGGGTCGATCCGGACGGCACCGTCTCCGGCACCCCGTTCGAGGCGCTCGCCCGGCTGCTCGACTCGCCCCCGCTGCGGCATGCGGCCCTGGACGGTCCGGACGGCACCCCGGTGGCCGCGATGCTTTCGCAGCACTACTACGAGGAGACGGTCGGGCACGGCTACGAGGGGCTCGAAGCCGGCGCCTTCACCGCGGCCGAGGTCCGGGTCAAGGAGTACGCCGCACGGGCCTGGCTCTGGTACCCGGGCAGCCCGGTCGGGCCGCACGGCGGTCCCGGCCCGGAGTCCGGCTCCCGCGAGCGGCCTGCGGAAGCCGAGCCGCGGTCCGTGGAGCAACCCGTCCGAGCCACGGGGAACGGCACGGTCTTCGCCGTCGGCCAAGGTGGCCAGTACATCCACTACAACGAACGGGGCTGAAGCGCCGATGAACCAGGAACTCGCCGAGCTGGCCGCGAGCGGAGCCACCGCTCTGGTGTCCGCGATGGGCACCGATCTGTGGAACGAGGCGAGGCGACTGATGAGCGGCGTCATCGCCCGGGCTCACGGCAGCCGCCGCAGGGAACTGTCCGCCGCGCTGGAGCGGGGGTCGACCGCCACGAGGGGAGCGGTCGACGCCGTGGCCGTGGACTTCTGGACCGAGGCCCTGTTCCAGTTGCTGGACCGGAACCCGGCTCTGGCCCAGGACGTCATAGCTCTGGCGACGCTGCGGACCGAGCAACGGCCGGACGTCGTGGTCCAGGTCAACTCCGCCACCGGTTCCGGCGAGGTGTTCGCGGTGCAGCACGGTGACCAGCACTTCGCCTCCGGGTCGAGGTCCCGCGATCGTGGGGAACGGCCGTGAGCGGGGGCGGCGGTCGGCGGGACGGCCTGACGGACGGCTGGGTGCGGGCGGGGCTGCTCGCAGCCGTCGTCATCGGGGCCTTCGCCGAGGTCGGCACGCCGCACCGGCACTACGGCTGGCTGGTGGACGCGTTCGCCCTCGCGGCGGTGGGTGTCGTCGGCGCGGCGGCCGCACTGGGGTCCGAGGCCGCCGCGACGCCCGCCCGGCAGCGGGACCGGCCTGAACGGGGGCCCCGGCCCGACGCGACGGCGCCGGTCTGCCGCTTTGTCGCGGCACCGGCGGTGTCGACGGCCCAGCCCGGCAGGCCCCGGCCGTTCCTGCGCGAGAGGCCGACCGACCTGAGCGTGCCCCGCTTCGGCGAAGGCGCGCGGGCACAGGGCTATCCCTGGCTGCTGCCGGAGCGCACGGTGCAGAACGGCATCGCCGCCGACGAAGCCACGGTCGGTGCCCTCACCATCCGCGCCGCCTCCGTCGTCGGGCCCGGCCACCGCTGCGGCCGGCCCGCCGAGCCGCGACAGGACTCGTACCGGATCGGGCGGAGCCCGGACAGCCGGTACGCGATCGTGGCCGTGGCCGACGGCCTGTCCAGCGCGGCCTGGTCCGACGTCGGGGCCACGGCGGCCTCCAGCCAGGCCGTCACCCTGCTGCGCGAGCAGATCGAGGCGGTCGGCTTCGACCGGCTCGACGTCAAGGCGCTGTACGGGCGGGTCGCGGAATCGATCGCCGCGCACGCGGCCGGACGCGGCGTCGGCACCTCGCACCTGGCGACCGTGCTGATCACCGCGGTGATCGCCGAGCCGGACGCGAACGGCGTGGCGCGGGCATGGGTCGGCTGGCTCGGTGACAGTTCGGCCTGGACACTCGACCCGCGCGTCCCGCTGTGGCGGTTCTCCGCCGGCGAAGCCAAGGACCGCGCGGCCGTGGTGGTCTCGAACGAGGTCGCCGGCCGACTGCCGGACACGCCGCACCTGGCCGTGGACGGTTACGTCACCCTGGCGTCCGGTGCCGCCCTCGCCCTGGTCACGGACGGGATCGGCGACGCGTGGGCGGACCGGGCGGGCAACGTCAACGAGTACTTCGCGAACGCCTGGCGCTCGCCGGTCCCGGCCACCCGGTTCACCGCCGACGTGGGCTTCGACGCACCGCAGTGCCTCGACGACCGCACCGCCGTCGTGGTGTGGAACGGCAGCGGGACATGACCGACTCCGATCCCGTCGTCGGCGACGGCGCCCCGGCGGTGGACCCGCGGGGCTGGGCGTTGCCGAGGACCGTGGGCCTCGGCGATCTCGGACCGCTCGCCGAGCCGATCTCCGAACACAACGGCCAGGCCGTTGCCGTACGGCCGCTGACGGGCCATCCGGGCTGGCTGGCCAAGCTCTACCGGCCCGGCCTCCACCAGGAGGACGGCCGCCGGATCGACCTGCTGATCTCGGCTCCGGACACGCTGCCGGAGGCGGAGCGGGCGACCCTGTACGCCGGGACGTGCTGGCCCGCGGCCCGGATCCGCGAGCCCGGCAACCCGGCCGTCGGGTGCGTGATCCCGATGGCGCCCGAGCAGTACCGTTCCGAGCTGCGGCGCGGCAAGTTCAGCGAGCGCCGGTTCCTGGAGATCGACTGGCTGGCGAAGTCCGACGAGTCGATCCGGGGCGTCGGCCTGCCCTGTCCCGGATTCGAGGGCCGACTGACTGCCTGCCGTCAACTGACGGCGCTCGCCGCGATCCTGGAGGGCCTGGGCCTGGTCTACTCGGACTGGTCGTTCTCCAACGCCTTCTGGAGCCCGGAGGGGCGTTCCGTCTACCTGATCGACGTCGACGGCTGCCAGCCGAAGAAGATGCCCGACATCCACCAGCCGAACTGGGCCGACCCGCTCACGCCGCCGGGCTCCGACGCGGACCAGTACACCGACCGCTACCGGCTCGCCCTGCTCGTCGCCAAGTGCCTGACCGGCCGGCGCGACGCGAGCACCTTCCACGGCGTCGCCGCGTCCCACTGGCTGAACCAGCCCGCCGTGTCCGAGGTCCTGCTGGACATGCTGCTCGCGACCGACCGGGAGCGACGGCCCGCGGCCGCCCAGTTGAACCAGGCGCTGAACAACGGGCCCTACCTCAGGGCCGTGCCGCGTCCGACACGTACGCCGCTGCCCCAACTGCCCCCGAAGCAGCCGGCGGTGGTGCTTCCGCGGCCCGCGCCGCACGCGATCCCGGAGCCCCCCACCGTCACCGCCACCCGCGTCAGCACGGTCGAGGAGAAGAAGAAGCCCGCGACCGGCCCGTCCGCCAAGTGGATCTGGGTGCTCGCCTTCGTCGTGATCCTGGTCATCATCATCGCCTCCAACCACTAGCTCAGAGGTGCACACGATGTCACTCTGCCTGCCCACCTACGTGGTGATCGACGCCTCCTCGTCGATGAAGCCGCACGAGGCGGTGCTCAACGCGACCCTCTCGCGTCTGCACTACAACCTGGCGACGAATCCGCGCGTCTCGGAGTTCGCCAGGGTCAGCGTGGTCGCCTTCTCCACCGACGTGCACGTGGTGATCCCGATGTCGGACATGGAGCAGGTCCCGAGCATGCCCGAAGTGATCTGCGGCGGGGGCACCGAGTACGGCAAGGCCTTCGACCAGTTGCGGCAGAGCATCGAACAGGACGTGAGCAGCCTGCGGGCGCAGCAGTACAGCGTGCTGCGGCCGGCGATCTTCTTCCTGACCGACGGCGCTCCGACCGACGCGAAGTGGCGGGACTCCTTCCGCGCGCTGGTGGACCGGAACTGGCCGCGCCACCCGCACGTGATCGCCTACGGCTTCGGCGCCGCCAGGCGCGACGTGCTGAAGGAGGTGGCGACCAAGGCGCTGTTCATCGCCGACGGTTCGGACACCGAGTCGGCGCTGAGCGGGGCGATCACCGGCCTGCTCAACACCCTGATCGCCTCCTCGCAAACCGGTCAGATGCACATCGCCACCGACGTCAAGGGCTTCGAGTACGTGCAGGTCGCCCAGGAATACGTGGACTGAGCGTGGACACCGACCCGCGAACCACGGCGCCCCGGGCGCTGCGGGCCTCCGCCGGGCTGTCAGTGCTGGCCGCGGTGCTGCTCGCCTGCGGCGGCGTGGTCGAGGTGGCGGGCCATCTCGGCGGCCCCTCGACGAACGAGGGCGGAGGCGCCTCGTACCCGGCGACGCCGGTGCCGGTACAACCGGCCCCGACCCCTGAGGCCTCCTCGCCCGCCGCGGTGCCGTCGCCGAGTTGCCCGCTCTCGGCCTCACCCACCCAGCTGCCCGAGCCGACGACCACCCCCACCACACCGGCGTCTCCTTCGGAGCATCCTCCAGGGAATGAGGCATCCCGGACGAGGACTCCTGTGACGAGGACTCCTGCGAGGAGGAATGCCGCCCCGTAGCCGCGATACCGGCGGGGCCACCGAGGGGCCGAGCAGCACGGGCAGCACGGGCAGCCGGCGGGCGGGCCGGGGAGTGGGGCGAGGGTGCCGCCGATGGTGGCGCCGTCACCCGAACGCAGTCGCTTCGGGTTCTCGTGGGCCCCGGAGTCGCCCGGAAGGCGGCTGCGGGGCGCCTCCTCAGGGCGGACTCGCCGTGGCGCAGGCGGTGCCGGGGCCTCGTTCCGGTGGTTCCCGCGGGGCTCGACGCGGGGTCTCGCCTCTCGCCGCGCGGGGGTGCGCACCCCCGCCCCGTCGGTCGGCTGCGCCATCCGGGTAGGCGTCGGCGGGCGGGGTCGGCGGCCCGGGCGGGGGTCTTCGGGGAGGGGGCGCGAGGGCCGGGGGCTCGCGCCGACGCCGTCGTCGCGGGGGCCTGCGGTCGACCGGTGGGCGGCGGCGCCCGGTGCGCGGGCGCGGCTGTTTCGAGACGCCGGACGAACGGCACTTGACGGTGGGTCAGTCGCCGAGCCGACCGGGCGGCTCCTCGCCCGACCCGGCTCGTCGGGGGGCCGGTCGGGAGGGCCGGATCCGGCCGCCGGGGCGGGGGTCGGGCGGCCGAGTCCGGGGTCCCTTCGCATGCCGAGGACCGGTCGCGGTTGCGGTCCAGAAGCTGCGAGCGGGGGCGCCAGGCGGATACTGGAGATGTGAGAACGGCTCTGGCAGGCACATCCCTGACGTGCCCGCCGCTTAGGGCTGTCTCACGGCAACGGCAGTCTCTGTCGTGCTCCCCGGGTCCGCGCCGTCGGCGTCGGCCGTGGACGTGCGGCGTGCCAATGCAAGGGAAGAAATGGAGTCGTGATGAGTTACTTCAACCGCAGGGACCGCGGTCGCGGACGTGAACGTGACCGTCGCCGCCGTCGCCACGGCCGCCGTCGTCGGTTTGGCTTCTGGTGACAGATAAGGGCGGTCCGGGCTGTGCTTAACAGCCCGGCATGACACCCATCCCTGGGGCCGGCGGTATCACCGCCGGCCCCTCATCCTGAGTGGGGTTCCTCCATGCACGGTGCGACGCCCATGGGGGGTCCGGAGGACCGGGCAGCCGACCGGGCCATCGACCAGGGGCCGGTGGCGGACTCGCCCGCCATCTCGCTGCGCGAGCTGTTCCGGCGGTTCTGGCCGTGGGTCAGACCGGACTTGCGCTGGCTGCCGCTGAGCGCGGTGCTGCTCGTTCTCGGAGCCTTCGGCGAGGTCGTCTCGGTCTGGATGTTCAAGGACCTGATCGACGAGGTCCTGGTGCCTCGGCACTTCGCCGAGTTCTGGCCGCTCGGCGGCACGATGCTCGCCGCGGCCGCGGCGGCGGCGCTGTTCACCTTCGCGGGCACCTACACCGGCACCTGGATCGCGGAGCGGTACCTGCTCCGGCTCCGTACCGGCACACTGGCCCATCTGCACACCCTGCCACCCGACACCCTGGAGACCCGCTGGCGCGGCGACCTGGTGGCCCGGATGACCGCCGACATCGCGACGATCGAGCAGATGGTCGCGACCGGCCTGGTCGAGGGCGCGGTGGCCTCGGTCAGCCTGGTGCTGTTCGTCGGCGCGGCGTTCTACCTGAGCTGGCCCCTCACCCTGGCGGCGCTGATCGTCGCGCCGCTGTTCATCCTCACCACCGGTTTCTTCGGGCGCCGCATCCGCATCCGGGAGCGGCAGGTCCAGCGCCGCGCCGGCGGCGTCACCGCGCTGCTGGAGGAGACGCTGCGCAACGTGGTGGTCACCCGCACCTGCGGCCAGGAGGAGCGCGAGGTCGAGCGGGTGCACCGCGAGGGAAAGGCCCTGCTGGACGCCGAGCTCTCCGCCGCCCGGATGTCCGACCTCTACCAGCCCCTCCTCAACGTCCTCCAGATGCTCGCCGGTCTGGTCGTGGTGGGCGTCGGCGCCCTCCAGGTGATCCACGGCGGGCTGAGCCTGGGTGGTCTGCTCGCCTTCGCCGCCTTCATGGCGCAGCTGTTCGAGCCGATCCAGCAACTCGCCGGGCTCGTCCCGCTCGCGGGCGCGGCCTGCGCCTCGGGCGAGCGCCTACTGGAGATCCACGACCTGTCCAGTCCGGTCCGGGAGAGCCCCGCCGCGCGGGACGCCGGCGCGGTCCGCGGCCGGGTCTCCTTCGAGGGTGTCCACGTCGCCTACGCCGGCAGCCACGACGCCCCGGTGCTGTCCGACGTCAGCTTCGACGTCAGTCCCGGCAAGGTCCTGGCCGTCATCGGCCCCAGCGGCAGCGGCAAGTCCACGCTCGCCAAGCTCCTGGTCCGCTTCCTGGACCCGCAGTCCGGTACCGTCCGCCTCGACGGCACCGACATCCAGGACCTGACCATCGCCTCGCTGCGTGCGGCGATCAGCTTCCTGCCCCAGCAGGCGCAGCTCTTCCACGCGACCATCCGGGACAACATCGCCTACGGCAGGCCCGACGCCCCGCAGGGCGACATCGAACGCGCGGCCCGCAGCGCGGGCGCCCACGGCTTCATCACCGCGCTGCCGCAGGGGTACGGCACGGTCATCGGCGACGAGGGCTTCCAGCTCTCCGGCGGGCAGGCCCAGCGCGTCGCCATCGCCCGGGCCTTCCTGCGCGGCGCGCCGGTCCTCGTCCTGGACGAACCCACCACCGGCCTGGACCCGAAGACCGTCCAGCAGCTGATCCCCCCGCTGCGCCGCCTGATGGCGGGCCGCACCACGATCCTGATCACCCACGACCCGGCCTTCCTCCCGCTGGCCGACCACGTCCTCACCCTCCAGCCGCCGGACGCCCCGCGGCCCCGCGCCCGCTTCGCGGAATCGGCCGCCGGGCGCCCGGAGGCCGTCGCGGTGAACGTGTCCGAGGCGCGGCTTCCCGGTGAGCGGGGCCACGGGCCGGGGTGACCTTCGCCCCCACTCGAACGGCCGGGATCCGCAGGCTGCGGATCCCGGCCGTTCGAGTGCGTGCGGTCAGGAGACGACGATGGTGGTCCGCGGGTAGTAGACGAACGGCGGGCAGGCCGAGCCGCGATCCGGGAAGGCGCACCGCCAGATCCAGGTGATGTCGCTCGTCCCGGCGGTGGCCGCGTTGAAGGTCGCGTGCGTGGTGTTGTCGGGGTCGGTGCTGCCCGAGGTCTGCGGCAGCACCGAGGGCGCGGTCGTCGCCGGGACGGAGGACAGCCAGGTGACGGTGCTGTCGCGGTAGGGCGGCAGGTCGATCTGGACCACGTCACCCGGGTGAACCTGCACGGTCTGGCCGTTGGAGGCGGCGCCGAGGACCACGACGTCGTTCAGGGCCGGTCGCGCCGGGGCCGCGGCGGCGGTGGTGACGGTGCCGGCGGTCAGGGCGAGGACGGCGGCGGGGACTGTCAACAGCCTCAGGATCTTCATGGCACTCCCGGTACTCGAAGGTTCACGGAAACGGAGGTTCGCGCAGAACGGCGGTGCAGGGTGCGGAGGTTCCGGTCTCCCGTCTATCCGGCGCGGGCGGGCCGGCCGATGGCGAGGAGCCGCCCGGGAGGGAAACCTCCGGCCAAGGATGTCCACATCCGCCGCTCCGGGCAAGGTGTGTGACGATCCGTCAGGAGCCCGTCACTCCGAGCCGCCGCGGCCCCGGCCCCGGGCCGTCAGTCCCGGCGGCGGGCCGCCATCCAGACGTAGACCAGGATCCCGGCGAACAGGAACAGCACGCCCTGGTAGACGGCCGCGTAACCGGCGCCGGCCACCAGCCACAGGGAGAAGCCGAAGGCGCCCAGGCCCAGCACCGCGTCCCGGGCGAGCCGGCCCCCGGAGACCTTGTCGGGCATGCCGCGCACCAGCCAGTACAGCTGCGCGGCGGTGGAGAGCAGGTACGGGACGGTCGCGGTGAAGGTGGTGACCAGCACCAGGATGTCGAACGCGCCCTTGGCGCCGGTGGCGAAGTTGAGGATGGTCAGCACCGAGGCCAGCGCGACGCTCGTCACGACGCCGAACACCGGGACGCCGCGCCGCTCCTTGGCGAAGGCGGCCGGGAACAGCCCGTCCTTGGCGGCCGCGTACGGCGCCTGGGCGGCCAGCAGCGTCCAGCCGTTGAGCGCGCCGGTCATCGAGACGAGTGCGGCGACGGCGATGGCCGTGCCGCCCCACGTGCCGCCGAACATGGCGTCCACGGCGTCCGAGAACGGCGCGGTGGAGTGGATCAGCCGGTCGTGGGCGACGGTGCCGAAGACCGCGAGCGTGCCCAGCAGGTAGACCACCGCCGCACCGGCCGTGCCGAGCACGCTGGCCCGCCCGACGTTGCGCTCCGGATCGCGGACCTGGCCGGCGCTCATCGCGGCCGACTCCACGCCCAGGTAGCTGAAGAGCAGGATGGCCGCGGCCGCCGTCATCCCGCCGGCCCAGCCGTGCCCGGTGGCGTCGAAGGGGCCCAGGTTGCGCGCGTCGAAGAAGCCCAGGCCGCCCACCGCGACCAGCAGCAGCGGGATGAACTTGAGGACGGTGGAGACGAGTTGGACGGCGCCGACGTAGCGGGTGCCGGCCAGGTTCGCCAGCGCGGGCAGCCACTGGAAGGCCATCGCGGCGGCGATGCTGAGCCCGATGGAGTGGCCGACGGGCAGCAGCACGTCGAGGTAGCCGACGGCGGCGACCGCGAGCGCGGCGTTGCTGACCCAGGTGGTGATCCAGTACGACCAGGCCGACAGGAACCCGGCGAAGTCCCCGAAGGCCTCCCGGGCGTAGACGTACGGCCCGCCGGTGCGCGGGTTGCGGCGCGCGAGCTGCCCGAAGACGAGCGCGAGTGCGATCGCGCCCACGGTCAGGACGACGAAGGAGACCAGGCTGACCGTCCCGTAGGGGGCCACGGCGGCGGGGATCATGAAGATGCCGCCGCCGATGATGTTGCCCATCACCAGGGCGGTGGCGGTCGGCAGGCCGAAGCGGCCGCCCTTGCGGGGCGTCGCGGTGACCGCTTCCGGGGTCTCCGGCGGGCTCGGTCGGGTCGCCTGCCGGGGTGCGGCCGGGCTGGTCTGCATGAGGGTGGTGCGCCTTTCGTGGTCCTGCGCGTGCTCGGTGGAGCCACCGTTCATGCTCGAACCGGGTGGCGCTCTGTACCAAATCGATGGGATTTGTTCAGTCGGCCTGGCATGTCACCGCAAGACTTGCGGTCCCGCACCGGTCGGACGGGCACTCGTCCTGCGCCGGTCCGGACCGGCCGTTCGGTGTGCGGTCGGGTGTCCGAGGGCGTTCACCCGGGGGAGGGATGTCGTCACCCGAATGCCTCAGCCGGTTTGCGGCGCGCCGCGGCGCGTGCGCGTTCGTGTGCAAACGTTGGCCCGGCGCTTCCCCCGGTGGGGCGCCGTCCGCCCCGTCCGGTGGCCGCACCGGCCGTTCCGGGAGGCGGATCGAGGACCAGAATCGAACCAGAGGACATCAGATGTCGCTTCGTGGGAAGATCCGCAAGCTCGCCGTGATCGCGGCCGTGGCGGGCGCCGCTGCCTTCGCGGCGCCGGCGCCGGCGATGGCGGCCTGGCACGGGTCGCACTCGTCGACCGGGCAGAGCCTGGAGTCGGGTTCGGCTGGTGTCGGCCTGTTCGGCCCGCACGCCAACTGGCTGAACGTCCACGAGCACACCGAGGACGACTGCATCGGCGACTGCTGACCGACCGGTGAGCCCGGGGGCCGCTGTGGGCCCCCGGGCTCACGGCTGTCCGAGCGGCGGGCCGAGCAGGTCAGGCCGGCCGGGCGGGGGCGGCAGCCCGCTCGCGCAGTTCCTTCAGCACGGCGATGTCCATCGCGTGCCCGGTGCCGTCCCCGCCGTGCTTGCGGTCCGGGGTCTCCACCAGCAGCGGGACACCGGCCGTCTCCGGGTGCTCGAACAGCTCGCGGAACGGTTCCGCGCCGATCATCCCGGCGCCGATGTTGGCGTGCCGGTCCTTGCGCGCGCCGACGACGTCCTCGGAGTCGTTGGCGTGGATCAGCCGCAGCCGGCCCGGCCCGGCCGCCGACGCCAGGGCGTCCAGCGCGGCCGTCACCCCGCCCGGTACGGCCAGGTCGTGCCCGGCGGCGAAGGCGTGGCAGGTGTCCAGGCAGACGCCGACCTTCGGGTGCCCGTCCAGCGCCTCGACGTACTCGGCGAGCTCCTCCAGCCGGGAGCAGAGCGAGCTGCCCTGGCCCGCCGTCGGCTCCAGCAGCAGCCAGGGCGCGTCCTCGCCGAGGGCGTCCAGTTCGTCCAGCAGCGGCCGCACGTCGGCCCGGACCTGTGCCATCGCCTCGGCCCGCCGGGAGCCGCCGCCGGGCGCCGTGCCGACCGCCGACCCGGTGTGCAGGACGACGCCCAGCGCGCCGATCGCGTGGCCGCGGCGCAGCGAGTGCCGCAGCGAGTCGGCCGAGCGCTCGCGGGTGGCCGGGTTGTCCGAGCCGAAATTGATCAGGTACGGGGCGTGCACCCAGGCGGGGAGTGCCTGCTCGGCGCAGGCCGCCCGGAACTCCTCGTCCTGCGCGGGGTTGCCCGGCGGGGTGGCCCAGCCACGCGGGTTGGCCACGAACACCTGCACGGTCTCGGCGCCGACCCGGCGCGCGTACGCCAGCCCCGTTCCGGCCAGCCCGCGGGCGGCCACCGGAACGTGGGCGCCGACCGGGTTGCGGAGGGTGCCGAGGGGCGCTGCGGGTGCGGTGGTCATGGCCCCGAGGATGTCACGCCGCCGGCCGGCGGTGGCACGCGGCCCGGTCGGCGGTGCCGGGGCGGTCCGAGGGCGTGCCGTGCGGCGTGGTCCGGAGCGCGCCGCGCCGTACGCGCCACGCCGGGCCGTCCCACCACCGGCCGACGCCCCGTCAGTCCCGCAGCCCAGCCCTGGTGGCGGGCCCACCCGGCGGCCCATAGCGTCGAGTCGGCCGCACCCACCGGCCGTCACCACCCCCGCACACCGTGTAACAACAGACACCGCGTACCTAGCGCGCCGCCCGGCAGGCTCCGGCCGCACACCGGCGAGCGCGCCGGAAAGAACAGGTCACCACTCATGCCCACGCGACGGGTCCACCACTTCGCCGCGGCCACCGCCGCCGCCACCGCCCTGACCACCGTCCTCGCCGGCCTGGCCACCGTGCCCGCGGCGCACGCCGCCGACGGGCTGCACGTCGTCCAGCCGGGCGAATCGATTCAGCAGGCCGTCGACGCCGCCCTCCCCGGCGACACCGTCCAACTGCTCGCCGGCACCTACCCCGGCAGCGTCCGCATCACCACCCCGGGCCTCACCCTGCGCGGCGCCGGCGCGGACAGCGTGATCACCCCCGGGGACGGTACCGAGAACGCCTGCGCCACCGCCGGACACGGCCTGTGCGTCGACGGCACCGAGGCGGCCCCGCTGCCGGACGTCACCATCGAGACCCTCACCGTCACCGGCTTCCGCAAGAACGGCATCGACGCCAGCGGCACCACCGGCCTGACCGTGCGCGACACCTACGTCCACGACAACGCCCAGCAGGGCATCAGCCAGGAGATCTCCACCCGGGCCCGGATCGTCGGCAACCGCGCGACCCACAACGGCCAGTCCGGTGTCTTCCTCGCCAACTACGCCTACCGCGAGGGCGGCGCGCCCGACACCGGGGGCACCGTCGTGGAGGGCAACGAGCTGACCGAGAACCGGGTCGGCGTCACCGTCCGCCGACTGCGCGGGCTGGCCGTCCAGGACAACGAGCTCCGCGGCAACTGCGCCGGCGTCTTCGTGGTCGGCGACGAGGGCGTGCCCCGGGCCGGGGACCTCGACGTGCGCCGCAACGAGGTCGTCGCCAACAACATGTTCTGCCCGGCCAACCCGCGGCTGGGCGCCATCCAGGGCGCGGGCATCGTGCTCACCGGGGTCGAGGACGCCCGGGTCACCGACAACGAGGTCCACGACAACGTCGGCAGCTCGGACTTCTCCGGCGGGATCGTCCTCTTCAAGAGCGTCGTCGGCGTCGCCAACGCCCGCAACACCGTCGCCGACAACCACCTGAGCGGCAACAGCCCGGCCGACATCGCCGACCGCGACACCGGCGAGAACGCGTTCGCCCGAAACACCTGCGCGCGGTCCGAGCCGTTCGGCCGCTGCTGAGCCGCGGCACCCGCTCCCGGTACGACCCGCATCCGGTACGACCCGCCCCCGGCACGCGCCCCCGGCACCCCCGCCCCCGTCGACAAGGAAGACCTCCCATGACGATCGCACCGCCCCCGACTCCCCAGGCCGCGATGCGCCTGCGCGAGCTCGTCTTCGGCGCCGCCTGCGCCGCCGCCGTCCGCGCGGCCGCCCGGCTCGGTGTCGCCGACGTGCTCGGCGACACCCCGACCAGCCTCACCGATCTCGCCGCCGCCCTCGACACCGAGCCCCTGCCGCTGCGCCGCCTGCTGCGCGCGCTCACCTGCTACGGCATCTTCTCCGAGACCTCCGACGACCGCTTCGAGCACACCGAGATGTCCCGCCTGCTGCGCGAGGACGCCCCCAACTCGCTGCGCTACATCTCCCTCTGGTGCACCGAGCCGTGGACCTGGGAGGCCTGGCCCAAGCTGGACGAGGCGGTCCGCTCCGGCCGCAACGTCTTCCCCGAACTGTTCGGCAAGGAGTTCTTCGACTACCTGCACAGCGACGCGGGCGACTCCGCGAAGGTCTTCGACAAGGCGATGACCACCTCCAGCCGGCAGTCCGCCCACGACCTCGCCGAGTACCTGGACCTCACCGGCGTCGACTCGGTGGCGGACATCGGCGGCGGCCAGGGGCACGTGCTGGCCAGCCTGCTGGAGAAGCACCCGGCGCTGCACGGCACCCTGCTCGACCTGCCCAAGGTGGTCGCCGGCGCCGAACCCCGGCTCCAGGACGGCGGCGCCTTCTCGGCCCGCGCCCGACTGGTGCCCGGTGACTGCCGGGTGGAGATCCCGGTCCGCGCCGACCTCTACATCATCAAGAACATCCTGGAGTGGGACGACGAGAGCACCCGCCGCACCCTCGCCAACGTGGTCGCCGCGGCCCGGCCCGGCGCCCGCGTCGTGGTGGTGGAGAACCTGGTCGACGACAGCCCGTCGATGCGCTTCACCACCGCGATGGACCTGATGCTGCTGCTCAACGTCGGCGGCGCCAAGCACTCCAAGGAGAGCATGGTGCGGCTGATGGAGGACGCCGGACTGGACGTCGCGGACGTCCACCCGGTCAACCCCTACCTGCACGCCTTCGAGGCCACCGTGCGCGGCTGAGCACCGGCCCCCACGCGAACGACCGCCGTCCCCCCGGGAGTTGGGGGCGGCGGTCGTTCGCGTTGCCGGTCAGGCCGGGTGCGAGGAGTCCAGGTGCGCGAAGACCACCACGTTGTCCGAGTAGTCCTTCTGGCCCTTGTCGTACGCACCGCCGCAGGTGATCAGCCGCAGCTGGGCGTCGGGCGTCTGGCCGTACACCTTGTCGTCCGGGAAGGCGTTCTTGGGGAAGGCCTCCACCGAGTCCACCGAGAACACCGCGACCGTGCCGTCCGCGCGCTCCACCTCGATCTGCTGGTCCGGTTGCATCTGGCTCAGCATCACGAACACCGCCGGGCCCGTGGTGGTGTCCACGTGCCCGGCGACCACCGAGCTACCGAGCTCGCCCGGGGAGACGCCGTCCCGGTACCAGCCGACCAGGTTGTCGTCGTCCGGCGGCGGCGCGGTGAGCTGGCCCTCCGGATCGAGCGTCAGCTCGGTGAACGGGGCGTCGACGCCGATCTGCGGGATCCGCAGCCGGGTCGGATTGGCGCGGCCCAGCGACGGTGGCGCGGGGGCCGGGTCCTCGGCGGCCTCCGCAGGGGCCTCCGCGGGGGCGTCCGCGGGGGTGGTGGCCGGTGCGGACGGGCGGGGGGTGGCCGGCGCGACGATCGCCGGGGGACGGGTCATGCGGGACGCCGAGTTGGCTCTCGGCGTGGTGTCGACCGAGTTGTACATCAGCAGCAGGCCGACCGCCGCCGCACCGATGCCGGTGCGCAGCAGTCGGGACATTCCAGGGACGGGACCGCCCATCGCTCCTCTTTCTCCATTCCCATGCGCAGCCGGGCCGGTGGCGGCCCGAAAAAGTCCGAAAGGTCCAGAAGGTCCAAAACGACCCGCCGCCCCCGTGCGCGCCGCCCTGGTGGGGAGGCGCGTGGGGGCGGCGTCAGATGCCGGACGTCAGATGGTGGCGCCGGTGTTGCGGCGGTTGCGGCGCAGCGCGTACGCGCCGGCCCCGAGGCCGCCGATCAGCAGGACGGCACCGGAGGCGAGGCCGCCACCGGACAGCGTGGTGCCGGTCTCGGCCACGGCCAGGCCGCCACCGCCGGCGTGCACGCCGCCGTGCGGGCCCTTGCGGCCGTGCTCGCCACCGCGGCCGTGCTCGCCGCCCCGGCCCTCGCCGCCCTTGTCGCCGCCGCGGCCCTCGCCGCCCTTGTCGCCGCCGCGGCCGTGCTCGTCGCCACGACCTTCGCCGCGGCCGTGCTCGTCGCCACGGCCTTCGCCGCGGCCGTGCTCGTCGCCACGACCCTCGCCGCGGCCGTGCTCGTCGCCACGGCCTTCGCCACGGCCGTGCTCGTCGCCACGACCCTCGCCGCGGCCGTGCTCGTCGCCACGGTCGTCGCCACGGCCGTGCTCGTCGCCGCGGTCGGACTGGTCCTGCGAGGTGAGGCTCTTCGCCTGGTCGGCGGAGCCGTCGGCGAAGGCCATGGGGGTGCCGACGGTGAGAACGGCGGCGACAGCCGCCCCGGCGAGCAGAGTGCGTGCAGAACGCATGAGGTTGATCCTTCCGATACACAGGCCCGCGATCGCCGGCACGGCGCCGGACAAGGGAATTCGTGGGAACTGCGTCTGATTCACCGTCAACCACCGCGACGTCCGCCGCCACCGGAGAGTGGCGACTTGGGTACGGACTGTGCTCGATTCGAGTGGAGTCCCGGCCCGGTTCACCCGGGTGCCCCAGTGAGACGGGTGAAAAGGATTCGCGGCGGTCCGGGCCGAGTCGGTCCTGTGCTGACGGCGTGTCGGGCCCGTCCAGAAGGCACTGACGCCGCGTCGGACAAGCCCGGATGGTGCTGACGCGACGTCGGGCAGGCCCGGGATGGCACTGACACCGCGTCGGGCGGGCTCGGATGGTGCTGACGTGCCGTCGGGCGGACGTGGGCGGCACTGACGCCGCGTCGGGCCGGCTCGGACGGCGCTGACGCCACGTCCGGTCGAGCCGGACGCGCACGTGGGCCCGCCCCCGGCGGATGGCCGGGGGCGGGCCCAGGACGAGCGGGACGGGTGGGACGGGGTCAGCGGTCCCAGCGGTAGAACTCGTGCGCCATGGCGTCCTTCGGCTCGCGCCAGGTGGCCGGGTCGTAGGCCTGGACGAAGGCGGTCAACTGGTCACTGACGGACCGGAACTCCGGGTGGCCGATGACCTTGGCGACGGCCGGGCCCGGCGGGCGGTCGGCCTCGATGAGGTGCAGGTAGACGTCGCCGAACTGGAACAGGCTGCGGCCGGTGACGCCGATCAGGTGCGGCAGTTCGCCCTGGTCGGACGTGGCGAACACCTCGGCGATGTCCGGTGCGGCCTCGGGCTTCATCCGGGCGACGATCAGGGCGCGGTGCATTCCGGTCACCGCTTCGCCGCCCGCTTCTCGACCTTCTCGCGGATCAGCTCCAGTTGGATCCGGGAGTTGCGGTTGATGTGGTTGACCATGCCGTGGTCGTCGACCGGGGCGGTGGGCTTCATCGCGAAGTCCTGGATCCAGCGCATCCTCGTCCCGGCCGGGACCTCGGCGTACTCCCAGCGGATGTCCATGAACTCGAACGGGCCGGGCTCGACGCGGCGGGCGCGCACCGCGAGCGAGGACTTGTCGGTGGTGCGCTCGGAGACCCAGCTCCACACCTGGCCGTTCTCGTCCGGGTGCATGGTGAGCCGGAAGCGGACGCTGTCGCCGTCGCGCTCCAGCACGTCCACCGAGGCGTACTCGCTGAAGAGGTCCGGCCAGTTCTCCAGGTCGTTGGTGATCTCCCAGACCAGGTCGAGGGGGGCGGCGATGACGATCTCGTTGTCGGTGTGTCCGGGCATCTCAGGCACCAGCTTTCGGGGAGAGGAAGGAGGTGTTGACGAGCTGCAGGAACTCGGCCGGGGTCTTGGCGGACTCGGCGCCCGAGGTGACCTTGAGGCCGTGCCGGTTCTCCAGTTCGCCGACGACGCCGAGCAGGCCGAGCGAGTCGACGCCGAACTCGTCGAACTGCGCGCCCGGGCGCTCCAGGTGCAGCGGGTCGACGGTGACGCCGGCCCGGGCCTGGATCAGGGCGGCCAGCTCGTGATAGCTGAGGGTGTTGCTCACGGGATGTCCCTTCGGTGGAGTTGCGGGTGCGGATTCAGGGCCGGTCTCCGCACCGGAGCACCAGTGCGGAGTTGGAACCCATCAGCCCGCGGCTGAGCACCAGTGCGGTGCGCAGTTCGGCCGGACGGGCGCGGCCGGTCACCAGGGCGAGGTCGTGGCTGACCTCGGTGACGTTCGGGGTGGGCGGCAGCACGCCGTCCTCCATGGCCAGGACGGCGGCCGCCACGTCCAGCATCGGCGCGCCGCAGTAGGCCCGTCCGGTGCCGGACTTGGGGGCGGTGACCGGGACGCGTTCGGCCGCCGGGCCGAGCGCGTCGGCCAGTGCGAGCGCCTCGGCCCGGTCGGCGGCCGGAACGCCGAGCGCGTCCGCGAAGACCACGTCGATCTCCTCGGGCGCGATCCTGGCCTCGTCCAGGGCGATGCGGATCGCGGCGGCCAGCCCCTCGCGGGACTCCTCCCAGCGGGAGGCCCCGGTGAAGGTGGAGCCGTGTCCGGCCAGGTGGGCCCGGACGGCGGCGCCGCGCAGCCGGGCCGCCTGCTCGTCCTCCAGCAGCAGCATCGCGCCGCCCTCGGCGGGGGCGAAGCCGCAGGCCTGCGCGGTGAACGGCAGATAGGCCCGGTCGGGCTGCCCGGCGAGGCTGACCTCCGGGTAGCCGAGCTGGCAGACCATCGAGTACGGCGCCAACGGTGCCTCGGCGGCGCCGGCCACCACCGCGTCGGTGCCGCGCTCGATCGTGCGGGCCGCGTGCGCGAGCGCGTCCAGGCCGCCGGCCTCGTCGCTGGCGACCACCCCGCACGGACCCTTGTAGCCGCCGCGGATCGAGATCTGGCCGGTGCTGGCGGCGTAGAACCAGGCGATGGACTGGTACGGGCCGACGAACTGCGGCCCCTTGCCCCAGAGCTGCTGGAGCTCGCGCTGGCCGAACTCGCCGCCGCCGGAGCCGGCCGCGGTCACCACCCCGACCGCGAAGGGATGCTCGGGGTCGGGGTGGAATCCGGCGTCCGCCACCGCCAGGTCGGCGGCGGCCATCGCGTAGTGCGTGAACCGGTCGGTCTGCACCAGGTACCGGCTGTCGATCGCGGCCCGCGGGTCGAAGTCCCGCACCTGGCCGGCGACGCGCAGCGGCAGCCCGTCGCAGCCCTCGCGGGTGATCCGGTCGAGGACGCTCACGCCCTGCCTGGTGGCCTTCCAGAAGGCGTCGGCCCCAACGCCGTTCGGCGCCACCACGCCGAGGCCGGTGACCACCGCCCGGCGGCCCTGCTGACGTGACGTCATGACACTCACCCCGTTCTGTTGAGCACGACGGCGGACTGGAATCCGCCGAATCCGCTGCCGACCGAGAGGATGTGGCTCAGCGGCAGCTCGCGCGCGGTGCGCGGCACGTAGTCGAGGTCGCACTCCGGGTCCGGAGTCTCGTAGTTGGCGGTCGGCGGCACCACGCCGTGGGCCAGCGCCAGGGTGCAGGCGACCACCTCGATGGCGCCGATCGCGCCGAGCGAGTGCCCGACCATCGACTTGATGGAGCTCATCGGCGTCCGGTAGGCGTGGGCGCCGAGCGAGCGCTTGACGGCGGCGGTCTCGTGCCGGTCGTTCTGCTTGGTGCCCGAACCGTGCGCGTTGACGTAGCCGACGTCGGTGCGGTCCACCCGGGCGTGGGCGAGCGCGTCGTCGATCGCCCGGGACATCTCCAGCCCCTCCTGGGTGAGGCCGGTCATGTGGTAGGCGTTGCCGAAGGTGGCGAAGCCGCCGATCTCGCCGTAGATCCGGGCGCCGCGGCGGCGGGCGTGCTCCAGTTCCTCCAGCACCAGGACGGCGCCGCCCTCGCCGAGGACGAAGCCGTCCCGGTGGGCGTCGAAGGGCCGGGAGGCGTGCTCCGGGTCGTCGTTGCGCTCGCTGGTGGCCTTGATGGCGTCGAAGCAGGCGACGGTGATCGGCGAGATCGGCGAGTCGGAGGCGCCGGCGATGCAGATGTCGGCGCGCCCCTCCTCGACGGCCTGGAAGCCGTAGCCGATCGCGTCGAGGCCGGAGGTGCAGCCGGTGGAGACGGTCTGCACCGGGCCGTGCGCGCCGGTGCGCTCGGCGACCGTGGAGGCCAGCGTGCTGGGCGCGAAGGCCCGGTGCAGCTGCGGATCGGCCCGCTGGTGGTCGACGTCCCAGCGGGCGCCGCCAGCGCTGACCAGGGCGTAGTCGTGCTCCAGCCGGGTGGTGCCGCCGACGGCGGTGCCGAGCGAGACGGCGATCCGCCACGGGTCCTCGGCGGCCAGGTCCAGGCCCGCGTCGGCGATCGCCTCGTCCGCCGCGACCATCGCGAACTGCACGTAGCGGTCGGCCCGCTGGACGTCCGCCGGGCCCAGCCCGTGGGCCGCCGGGTCGAAGTCGACCTCGGCGGCGATCCGGGAGCGGAACCCGGTGGGGTCGAAGAGCGTGATGCCCCGGGTGGCGGTGCGGCCGGAGGTGAGGAGCTCCCAGAACGCCGGGACCCCGACCCCGCCGGGCGCGACGACGCCGATCCCGGTGACGGCGACGCGCCGGGTCACGAGGCCACCTTGGCGTGTTCCGGCGGCCCGGCGGCGCCGGTCTCCTCGGTGTCCACGTGGCCGAGTTCGGGGCGGGGGGCGAGCGGGCCGAGGTGGAACACCATCCGGGCCTCGGTGTCGCCGACGTTGCGGAAGCGGTGGCGCATGTTGATCGGGATCATCAGGCCCTGGTTGGGCCTGATCGGACGGCTCTCGCCGTCCAGGTCCACCTCCAGGTCGCCGCTGACCACGAACACGAACTCCTCGGAGTACGGGTGGTAGTGCTCGCCGATCCGCTCGCCGGGCTGGACGATCGCCAGCCCCATGAACCCGCTGGTCGCCCCGCAGGTGGTCGGGGTGAGCATGGCGCGCAGGTCGCCGCCGCGCCGACGGTTCTCCGGTGCCTCGTCGACGTGCACGATCCGTGGGTACTGCGTGGTCATGGTGTCTTCCTCCGAGAGATGCGGCTGGTTCTTCAGTTGTCCTGCGAGCTGCGGTCGGTGACCGGGCTCATGGCGCGGGCGGCCAGGGCGGCGGCGAGTCCGGTGGAGGTGCGCAGGTCGCCCTGCGGGCCGAGGTCGAGCAGTCGGCCGAGTGCGGCGGCCTCCTGGTCGCCCGCCACGCCGAGGGCGGCCGCCGGGTCGGCCTCGGCCGGCACCCGCAGGTCGACCAGGCGCACCACCACGTCCGCCCGGTGGAACACGGTGCTGGCCGCGACCGGGCCGGTCGGGTCGGCGGTGGCGAGGTTGTCGTAGTCGGCGAGCAGCTCGGCGACGGCCTGCCCCTCGCCCGGGCGGACGGGGTACAGCACGGCGTGCCGGTGCAGCCGGGCGGAGGTCGGGGAGCTGGCGATCGCCTGGTGCTTCGCCGGCAGCGCGGCCCGGGCGAAGAAGGCGCGCGCGGCCTGCGGGTCGCCCAGCTGGCGGGCCTCCTCCAGGTACGGGTTGATCGCCTCCTCGACGGCCCGCACCTCCGGCTGCATCGCCACGTGGCGCAGCGCGTCGCCGAGGTTGCCGACCACCTCGACGGCCCGGACCACCCGGTTGCCGTGCATGAACAGCGAGGTGCGGTGCAGCCGGGTGTGCTCGTCCACCTCGGCGCGGGGCGAGGCGTAGCCGGACAGGATCCGGGCCACCTCGTGCTCGCTGCCGGGCTTGACCGTGAAGGTAAGCGCGTGCCGGACCACGCCGTCCGGGCCGGGCTCGGCCTTCGGCGGGCCGACGTGCCCGGCGGGCTCGGTGCGCGGCAGGCCGGGCGGCACCTCCAGGGGGGCCCGGGTGCCGGTGGAGCCGGCCGCCGAGGTCTCGCGCAGGATGCCGTAGCGCAGCGAGCGGAAGTTGTCGCTGACGCAGCCGTGCATCGGCTTGACCATCTCGCGGTGGGCGGGGCTGTCCACCCACTCCAGGAAGGTGTCCTGGTCCTCCCACTCGCTGGTGATCAGCCACTGGCGGGGATCGTTGATCGACTGGCACAGCTGGTCGCTGACATGGCCGGGCACCGAGGCCACCTGGTGGCGCAGCTGCTCGTAGACGTCGAGGAAGCGCTGCTGGGCGCCGTCCTGGATCTCCAGCATCAGTACCACCCGGAGCCGGGTGTCGGAGTCGGCCTGCTGCTTCCGCTGCGGTTCGGACAGAGTTGTCATGATCCACTTTCTGCTCTGGGCCGCACGTTGCGGGCCGCGGTGGGCCGCGTCCGGGGGGTGCTCCCGGCTTGGGAGGGCGGTGCGACGGCGATCGGCCCGGTCGGTCGGCGCCAGGCCTGAAGTCGATCGTGAGCGGCGTACCGGGGTGCCGCGATATTTGCGGGCCATCCGGGGGAAGAGGCGGCACAAGCACCCTCGGGCGGGGGATGGAAGAGCGGGGCCCCCGGCCGTGCGGCCCCCTCGACGGCGGCCCCGACCCCAGGCGCCGGTCCGCTGAATCCCCTGACAGGGTGGAGCAATTGATGAATCCGAAGGTTGACGACCGGGTGCCGGTCCTGATCGTGGGAGGGTCGCTGGTCGGGCTGTCGGCCTCGCTCTTCCTCGGCCGACTGGGTGTCAGGCACCTGCTGGTCGAGAAGCACGCCGACACCTCGCATCACCCGCGTGGCCGAGGCAACAACGTCCGCACGATGGAGCTGTACCGGGTGGCCGGGATCGAGCCGGCGATCCGCGAGGCGGCGTCGGTCCTCGCCCCGAACCACGGCATCCTCCAGGCGCCCTCGCTGACCGGCACCGAGCAGGAGTGGCTGTTCCGGGAGATCGACCCCGGCGGGCGGCTCGCCCGGTTCAGCCCCAGCTCGTGGTGCCTGTGCAGCCAGAACGACCTCGAGCCGGTGCTGCTGCGCGCCACCCGCGACCTCGGCGGCGACGTCCGCTTCAACACCGAGCTGGTCTCCTTCGAGCAGGACGCCGAGGGCGTCACCTCGGTGCTGCGCAGCCGGGAGACCGGCGAGGAGCGCCGGGTGCGCTCGGACTACCTGATCGCCGCGGACGGCCCGCGCAGCCCGGCCCGCGAGCGCCTGGGCATCGGCCAGAGCGGCCAGGGCGAGCTGTTCCACAACGTCAGCATCACCTTCCGCGCCAAGCGGCTGGCCGACGTGGTCGGGGACCGGCACTTCATCGCCTGCTACCTGACCAACCCGGAGGCGGACGGCGCGCTGCTGCCGGTGGACAACCAGGAGGAGTGGGTCTTCCACGCGCCCTGGCACCCCGAGCACGGTGAGCCGCTGGAGGCGTTCACCGACGAGCGCTGCGAGCGGCACATCCGCACCGCCGTCGGCCTGCCGGAGCTCGACGTCGAGGTGACCGGCCGGGCGCCCTGGCACGCCGCCGAGCGGGTGGCCGAGCGGTACGGCGCCGGGCGGGTCTTCCTCGCCGGGGACTCCGCGCACGAGATGTCGCCGACCGGCGCGTTCGGCTCGAACACCGGCATCCAGGACGCGCACAACCTGGCCTGGAAGCTCGCCGCGGTGCTCTGCGGGTGGGCCGGGCCGGAGCTGCTGGAGACGTACGGGCAGGAGCGCCGCCCGGTCGCGCAGGTGACCAGCGAGCGCGCCTCGGCCCGCTCGGCCGAGCACAGCCACCCCGGGTACGCGGTGGTGCCGGGTGCCGGGCGGCAGACCGGGGTGCTCGGGGTGGCGCTCGGCTACCGCTACCCGGTGGGCGCGGTGATCGGGACGGACCCGGCGGGCGCGGTCGTCCCCGAGAAGTTCGAGTCGGCCGGGGAGCCGGGCAGCCGGGCCCCGCACCAGTGGCTGCTGCGGGCGGGCGTGCGCCTGTCCACGCTGGACCTGTACGAGCAGGCGATGGTGCTGCTCACCGGCCCCGAGGGCGCGGCCTGGCAGGCCGGGGCGCGGCGGGCGGCCGACCGGCTGGCCGTCCCGTTGGACGCCTACCGGATCGGCGGCGGCGCCGAGGACGACCTGGCGCCGGAGCCGGGCGCGGACTTCGCGGAGCTGCACGGGATCGGCCCGGCCGGCGCCGTGCTGGTCCGGCCGGACGGCTTCGTCGCCTGGCGCTCGACGGGCGCGGCGGACGACCCGGAGGCGGAGGTCGCCGGGGCCCTGCGGGCGGTGCTGAGCCTGTAGCACCCGGCCGACAACGGGACCTGCCCGCCGGTTTCCCAACCGGCGGGCAGGTCTTCGTGCTTGACGACGGATCCGGCCAAAGCCGCCGTCCGGGGGCCGTCGGTCAGGGGGTGGCGAGGTCGGACGGGTCGGTGTTGGCGCCGCACAGGAGGACGGCGACCCGCTCGCCCTCCGCGTGGTCGAGGGCCGCCAGGGCGGTGGAGGCCGCGTACTCGACGGCGATGCGGCGGTCCTCCCAGAGCCGGCGGCGGGCACGCACGATGGCCTCGTCGTCGACCAGGACGGACCGGACGCCCTCGTGGCGGGCGGCGTGGACGGCGAGGGCGGTGGCGCGGCGGGCGCCGAGGGCGTCCTGGGCCACGGAGGACACCGGGACGTCGACGGGGTGGCCGGCGGCGAGGGCGGCGTGCAGGGCCCGGCTGCCCTCCGGCTCCACCGCGACCACCCGGACGCCGTGCTCGCGGGCCGCGACGGCCACCCCGGCGAACAGCCCGCCGCCGCCGACCGACACCACCACCGTGTCCAGCCCGGGGACCCGGGCGCGGATCTCCTCCAGCACGGTGCCCGCGCCGGCGGCGATCAGCGGGTGGTCGTAGGCGTGCGAGGCCAGCGCCCCGCTGCCCGCCGCGAACTCCTCGCAGGCCGCCAGCGCCTCCGCGTACTCCCGGCCGACCAGCCGCACGTCGGCGCCGTACGAGCGCAGCCGCGCCAGCTTCACCGGGGAGGCCGTCTCGGGCAGGAACACCGTGGCGCGCACGCCGAGCTCGCGCGCGGCCCAGGCGCAGGCCAGCCCGGCGTTGCCGCCCGAGGCGATGGTGACCCCGGCCTCCGGCAGGGTGCCCGCCTCGGCGTGCGCGAGCAGGAAGTTCTGCGCACCGCGCGCCTTGAAGCTGCCGGTGTGCTGAAGGAACTCCAGCGCCAGCCAGGTCCGCCCGCGGTCGTCCCCGGGGGCGACCGCGACCGGCCGCACCCTCCCGGCGATCCGCTCGCCGGCGGCCTTGACCTCGTCGTACGTCAATCGGTCCATCGTGCCTGCTCCTCAAGCCGGGTGCGTCGCCTCTGGGCTTGACGGTACGTCGCGGGCGCGGGACGAGGAAATGATCACGGTCGGACGGCACCGGGGCGGGGCCCTGGCGCCGTCCGACCGGGGAGCGAGGAGGAGGCCTAGGGGACCGGGCGGAGGGTGACGGGTCTGGGGGTGAGGGCGCGCAGCACCAGGTCGATCCTGACCTTGGCGGCCCCGGCGCGCTGGAGGGCGGTGGCGACCGCCCGCAGTTCCTCGGGGCCGGTGCAGGCGAGGCGGAGCTCCAGGTCGGCGTCGCCGGCGAGGGAGAGTCCGCCCTGGACGGCCGGGTGCTCGGCCGCCAGCCGGTCGAAGTCGAGCGGGACCGGCCCGTAGCTGACCCGGGCGAGCGCGTGCAGCGCCCGGGCCGGCTCAGGTGGTTCCGGTTCGGGGTCCGGGTCCTCGGGGACCAGCTGGAGGGCGGTCACCGGTGCTGGAGCTGTGCGGTCGGGACGGGGGCGAGCGGGGCGGCGGGTGCGGTGACGGGCGGGGCGACCAGGCGCGGGTCGAGGACGAGGGTGTCGATGCCGAGCGGGGCGGTGAGCGCGCGAAGGGCGGGTTCACCGAGTTCGGTGAAGGCCTGGTCCGGCCCGAAGAGGGCGGCGAGCGACTCGGGGCTGGAGAAGCCGACGGCGCAGCGGCGGCCGTCGCGCAGGCGGAAGAGGCGGAGGGCGGTGGTGGTGCCGGTATCGGAGACGGTGACCGGAACGTGCCAGACGACGCGGGCCATGCGAGTGCTCCCGGGTGGGGTGGTGGTGCCTGCCGGAACTGCTGCTTCGACGCTAGGCCGGGTTCCGCCGGGCGTCGCCGGTCCTGACGCGGCGTTGACCGAATGGGTGGGTGCGTTGACGCACCCCTGACGGTCGGTTCACCCGAGTGGACTAAACCACTCCCTATCATTACGTAAACATCCCTATCGGATGGTATGTTTCCTGCGGATGAGGGCGTTCGAGAGGATGGTCGCAGGTGGCGCAGTACTACTCGGTGGAACAGGTGGCCGAACTGCTCGGCCTGCACGTGCGCACCGTCCGCGGTTACATCCGCGACGGCCGGCTCGTCGCGGCCAGGATCGGCAAGCAGTACCGGATCGCCCGTGCGGACCTGGAGGCCTTCACCGGCGCCCCGGCCGCCCCGCCCGCGCCCGGCGCCGGCGCGCGGCGGGCCGAGGTGTCCGCCGTCGTCCGGATCGAGAACGTCGACCGGGCCGCCGCCGACCGGCTGTCCACCGCCGTTATGGCCGCGATCGCCGGCCCGCGCGAGGGCGGCCGGCCGCTGCACGTCGAGACCATCCACGACGAGGAGCGGGAGACCCTGCGGCTCGTCGTCCTCGGCGATCCGGCCGACACCGCCGCGCTGCTCGGCATCGTCCACACGATGACCTCGTCCATGCACTGACGCCGACCGCGTCGGATGGCGTCGGTCACACCGAATCCGCATCGGGATCCGCATCGGGTCCATATCGGATCCACATCGACCAGGGAGAACGGCAATGTCCGAGCAGTACGGCACGACGGTCCTGCGGCTGCCCGCCGAGGGCGCGCCGATCCGCGAGGAGCAGGACGCCATGGACGTGATCGGCGACGCGTTCGGCCGCGGTGCCTCCTGGGTGGTCGTCCCCGTCGCCCGGCTGCACCCGGACTTCTTCACGCTGCGCACCCGGGTCGCCGGCGGCATCGTGCAGAAGTTCGTCAACTACCGCGTCGGCCTCGTGGTCCTCGGCGACATCGCCGACCACGTCGCGGCGAGCGACCCGCTGCGCGACTTCGTCCGGGAGAGCAACCGCGGCCGGCAGCTCTGGTTCCTCGCCGACGAGACGGAGCTGGCGGCCCGGTTCACCGAGGTCTGAGCGTTCTCCGCTTGCCCCGCACCCGCCCCGGGACCACGGTGGAGCTGACCGTCGGCGCGCCCCCGGGGCGCCCGGCGCGCGCTCCGGGGCGGGGGGAGGTGGAGCTAGGGGGCCGTGACGAGATATCTTGACGTCAAGACGTTGGAGACGTGAAGCGGAGTACCGATGACTGACTCGACCATCATCTATACGCACACCGACGAGGCTCCGGCCCTGGCGACCTACTCGTTCCTGCCGGTTGTCCAGGCATACGCCTCGACGGCGGGTGTGCGCGTGGAGACCCGCGACATCTCCCTGGCCGGGCGGATCATCGCGAGCTTCCCGGAGCGTCTCGCCGAGGGCCAGCGGATCGAGGACGCCCTCGCCGAGCTGGGCGACCTCGCCAAGACCCCGGGCGCCAACATCATCAAGCTGCCGAACATCTCGGCGTCCATCCCGCAGCTGAAGGCCGCCGTCGCCGAGCTGCAGGCGCAGGGCTACGCGCTCCCGGACTACCCGGACGACCCGCAGACCGACGAGGACAAGGACGTCCGCGCCCGTTACGACAAGGTCAAGGGCAGCGCCGTCAACCCCGTCCTGCGCGAGGGCAACTCGGACCGCCGCGCCCCGGGCTCGGTGAAGAACTACGCCAAGACCCACCCGCACCGCATGGGCGCCTGGTCGGCCGACTCCGAGACCAACGTCGCCACCATGGGCCAGAACGACTTCCGCTCCACCGAGAAGTCCGCCGTGATCGCCGCCGACGGCGCGCTGCGCATCGAGCTGGTCGCCGAGGACGGCAGCGCCACCGTGCTGCGCGAGCGCGTCCCGGTGCTGGCCGGCGAGGTCGTCGACGCCTCGGTGATGCGCGTCGCCGCCCTGCGCGAGTTCCTGACCGCCCAGGTCGAGCGCGCCAAGGCCGAGGGCGTGCTGTTCTCGGTCCACCTCAAGGCCACCATGATGAAGGTCTCCGACCCGATCATCTTCGGCCACGTGGTCCGCGCCTTCTTCCCGAAGACCTTCGCCAAGTACGGCGAGGTGCTGGTCGCCGCCGGTCTGGACCCGAACAACGGCCTCGGCGGCATCCTCAACGGCCTGGACGGCGTGCCGCACCTGGGCGCGGAGATCAAGGCCTCGTTCGAGGCCGAGCTCGCCGAGGGCCCGGCCCTGGCGATGGTCGACTCGGACAAGGGCATCACCAACCTGCACGTCCCGAGCGACGTCATCGTCGACGCCTCGATGCCGGCCATGATCCGCACCTCCGGCCACATGTGGGGCCCGGACGGCCAGGAGGCCGACACCCTCGCCGTGCTGCCCGACAGCAGCTACTCCGGCGTGTACCAGGCCGTCATCGACGACTGCCGCGCCCACGGCGCCCTGGACCCGGCCACCATCGGCTCCGTGCCGAACGTCGGTCTGATGGCCCAGAAGGCCGAGGAGTACGGCAGCCACGACAAGACCTTCGAGATCGCCGCGGCCGGCACCGTCCGCCTCGTCGACGCCGAGGGCAACGTGGTGCTGGAGCAGGCCGTCCAGCCGGGCGACATCTTCCGCGCCTGCCAGACCAAGGACCTGCCGATCCAGGACTGGGTCAAGCTGGCCGTCACCCGCGCCCGCGCCACCGGCGACCCGGCGGTGTTCTGGCTGGACGAGAACCGCGCCCACGACGCCGTCCTGATCGAGAAGGTCAAGAAGTACCTGCCGGAGCACGACACCACCGGCCTGCAGATCGAGATCAAGTCCCCGGTCGAGGCCACCACGTTCTCGCTGGAGCGCATCCGCCGCGGCGAGAACACCATCTCGGTGACCGGCAACGTGCTGCGCGACTACCTGACCGACCTGTTCCCGATCCTGGAGCTGGGCACCAGCGCCAAGATGCTGTCGGTCGTCCCGCTGATGGCGGGCGGCGGCCTGTTCGAGACCGGCGCCGGCGGCTCCGCCCCGAAGCACGTCCAGCAGCTGGTCAAGGAGAACTACCTGCGCTGGGACAGCCTCGGCGAGTTCTTCGCCCTGGCCGCCAGCTTCGAGCACCTGGCCACCAGCACCGGCAACGCCCGCGCCCAGGTGCTGGCCGACACCCTGGACCGCGCCACCGGCACCTTCCTCAACGAGGACAAGTCGCCGAGCCGCCGCCTCGGCGGCATCGACAACCGCGGCAGCCACTTCTACCTGGCCCTGTACTGGGCCCAGGAGCTGGCCCAGCAGACCGCCGACGCCGAGCTGGCCCAGGCGTTCGAGGGCCTGGCCAAGGCGCTCGGCGAGCAGGAGACGACCATCGTCGACGAGCTGATCGCCGTGCAGGGCTCGCCGGTCGACCTCGGCGGCTACTACCAGCCGGACCCGGCCAAGGCCGCGGCGGTGATGCGCCCGTCCAAGACCTTCAACGAGGCGCTCGCCAACCTCGCCTGATCCCAGGGGAGTCGAAGCACCGGGAGGCTCCCGGGTCCGGTACCGGACCCGGGAGCCTCCGGGCTTTCCGGGCGGCCTCCGCGGCCGCTGCGGGGCCAGCGCGGAGGAAGATCATCAACGGTTCGTCAGGGTGCCGTCAAGATCGCGGGTGGTGCCGGTGAGCGGCCCTAGCATCCGGAGGACCGCTCTCCGCTGCGGATCCGCAGACGGACGCTACCTCGCCGAATGATCGGGGCACTTCAGCATGCGCGCTTCCTCCCGCCGGACGACCAGGGCCACCCAACGGGCCGTCGCCGGCACCCTGTTGGCGGCCCTGGCCTCGACCGGCCTGATGGCCGTGCCGCAGCAGGCCTCGGCGGCGACCGACTGCCCGGGCATCGAGCCGGGCGTCGGCGGGCCCGCCAACATCGGCAACGGCAACTGCTACAGCGCGCTGATCAGCTCCATCGGCGCCATGATCGGGGGCTTCCGCAGCGCGGCCCTCACCGCGCAGGCCGACAACGCGGCGTTCACCCAGGGGATGGCCGGCCAACTGAGCGCCGCCGCACCGGGGTTCAACGTGATGGTGTTCAAGTACGACGGCACCGACCTGTACGACACCCTCTGGTTCCGCAACGTCTACGAGGCGGACATGCGCGGGGTGCTGATCGACCAGACCGTCAAGCTGGAGCACCACGACAGCGAGGGCGGCCCGACCGGCTACGACGACTTCCGGATCTGGGTCTTCGCGGGCGAGTCGACCTTCACCAACAAGGGCGACGGCGGCTACGGGAACTGGGCCTTCGTCGGCAGCGACTCGGACCGGACCGTGACCACCTCCCGGTCCTGCGTGCTGATCCGGTGCTACGACAGCAAGCGGATCATCCACTTCCCGGCCCGCGAGATCCCGGCCGACATCGCGGGGACCCCCGGCACCCCGGGCGTCCCCGTCACCCCCGGCATCCCCGGCACGGTGCCGGGCGTCGGCACGGGTGGTACCGCCACCCCGGGTGTCCCGGCCAAGCCCGGTACGGTGCCTGGCGTCGGCACCGGTGGTACCGCCACCCCGGGTGTCCCGGCCAATCCCGGTACGGTGCCGGGCGTCAGCACCGGCGGCACCGCCACTCCCGGCGTGCCCGCGCACCAGGGCGGCGGTGGCGGCGGTGACGCCGTGACCGGGCTGCTGTACCCCAAGGTGAAGACCGGCCGGGGCCCGGTGGCCACCGGGGCTGCCTCCGGCCCCTCGATCCTCGCCGGCACCAGCGGCCCCAAGAACACCGGCTGGCAGTTCACCGCACTGGGCAACGGCCGCTACAAGATCACCAGCGCCGTGTCCGGCCTCGTGCTGACCGAGAACACCAAGGGCTACGTCGCCGACGCCAAGCCGTGGACCGGCGCCGACGAGCAGAAGTGGCAGCTCGTCGCGCAGGGCGACGGCCAGTACCAGATCCGGATCACCGACCAGGACTGCCTGACCTACGACGAGGACGCCAAGGCCCTGGGCGTCTGGACCTGCAACAGCGGCTGGAACCAGCAGTGGAGGCTCCAGTAGCAGCCGCCGGGCCCGGGGCATAGGTCCGCCTAGCCGAGGAGGACCCCGGTGCCCGCGAGGAGCAGGAGGGCGGCGGCGTTGGCGCGCGGGTAGGCGAGTGCCGTGCCGACCGCCTCCCGCAGCAGTGCGTACGGGCCGTGGGCGAGCAGTCCGTCCGCGGCGACCACCCGGCCGGGGGCGCCGGCCCGGCGGGCGGCGAGCGCGGTGCGGGCGGTGTGGAAGCCGCTGGTGACGACCGTGCACCGGTAGCCGGGCCGTTCGGCGGCCATCAGCGCCGCGCTGAAACGCAGGTTCTCGACGGTGTTCACGGCCCGTTCCTCGCGCCGGATCCGGTCGGCCGGGGCGCCCCGGGCGGTCAGGTAGCGGGCCATCGCGGCGGCCTCGGTGCACTCCTCGTGCGGGCCCTTCCCGCCGGTGACCAGGAGCAGCGGCGTGTGCCCGGCGGCCTCCTCGGCGGCGAAACGTTCCAGCGCGGCGTCCAGCCGGGCCGCCAGCGGCGGGGCGGGCTCGCAGCCGTCCAGGGCGGCGCCGAGGACGACCAGGTAGTCCGCCCCGACGGGGGCGGGGCGGCACCCCTGTCGCAGCGCGCAGCCGAGGAAGCCGAGCAGCCAGAGCAGGACGTACCCGCCGAGCAGGACGGCGACGATCAGCAGAGCGTGCATACCGTCCGAACGTATACGGCGGAACCCCCGTTCCACAGGGGGTTCCGTGGTACAGGCGGCAGTGGGCTCAGCCGGCGTCGGCCGCCGGGGTGACGGGGGTGACAGCGGCGGCGGGGGCGGCCGGGGCCGCCGGGCGCGGGCCGCGCTTGTGCAGTGAGGCCAGATAGGCGTTGTACGCCTCCAGCTCGGCGTCGCCGCTGCGCTCCTCGGCGCGGTCGGAGCGGCGGGCCTGCCGCTGTTCGGAACGCATCCACTGGTACACCAGCGCGATCAGCACGATCGCGGTCGGGATCTCGCCGAACGCCCAGGTGATGCCGCCGGCCAGCTTCTGGTCCTCCAGGAGGTTGGTGCCCGGTGGCGCGCCCTCCACGGTGAAGGTGGTGACCAGCGGGTGGCTGGCCATCATCACGGCCACGCCGAAGAAGGCGTGGAACGGCATGCCCATGAACAGCTCGATGATCCGCATCACATGGCCGGGGCGGTGCGGGCCCGGGTCCACGCCCATGATCGGCCAGAAGAAGGCCAGACCGGTGAGGAGGAAGTGCACCATCATGAAGATGTGCCCGGCGCGGTACTGCATCAGGAAGTCGAACAACGGGGTGAAGTAGACCCCGTACAGGCTCGCGATGAACATCGGGATGGTGAAGGCCGGGTGCGAGATCACCCGGACGTACCGGCTGTGCAGCAGCGCCACCAGCAGCTCGCGCGGCCCGCGCGGGCGGCCCTTGCCGGTCGGCCGCAGCGCGCGCAGCGCCAGCGTGATCGGGGCGCCCAGCAGCAGCAGGATCGGCGTCAGCATGGACAGCACCATGTGCTGGATCATGTGCGCGCTGAACAGCACCATGCCGTAGTCGTTCAGCCCGGTGCAGGTGACCAGGATCAAGCTGCCGACACCGGCCGCCCAGCCGACCATCCGGCCGATCGGCCAGCGGTCGCCGCGCCGGTGGAGCCGGACCACGCCCGCCGCGTACAGCGCCAGGGCGGCCAGGCCTCCCAGCAGGAACACCCAGTCGGGGGACCAGGTCCAGACGTTGGACAAGGTGAACGGGCCTAGCTGGGTCATCCCGCCGTGGTGGTGCATGCCTGACATTCCGTCGCCCATCGGGGGGCCCTGCTTTCCGTCCTCGTGGCCCCTGGAGGGGGTCCGGTTCGCCCGTTTTGCTTGGCCTACAGCCTAGGTGGGCCTTACCTCGGGCCGTGCCCCGCCCCCTCCGTACGGGTGGCCGCCGGGCGGGTGGCGGCTGGATAGACTGACCGGCCGGTCGACGGCGACACGCCGGGACGGCGACACGGGACACGCCGGGACGGCGGGACGGCGAGGGGTGCGGCATGGCGGCGGGACGGCGGCACCCGGAGCGCACCACGGTCGCGCTGACCGGGGCGACCGGCTTCATAGGCTCCGCGGTGCTGGCCGCCCTGACCGCCCGCGGCGCACGGGTGCGCGCGCTGGCCCGCGAAGTGCCGGCCGGGCGCGGCCCGGCCGCCTGGGTGCCGGGAGACCTCGCCGACGGGGCGGCGCTGGCCGCGCTCTGCGAGGGTGCCGACGTCCTGCTCCACCTGGCCTCCCGGGTCTCCGGCGGCGCCGAGGAGTGCGCGGCGGTGAACGTGCGCGGCACCGAGGCGGTGACGGCCGCCGCTACCGGGGCCGGGGTACGCCGGATCGTCCACCTGTCGACGACCGCGGTGTACGGCGAGGGGCCGCACTCCGGCATCGGGGTCGACGAGGTGCCGGCCGCCCCGGTCTCCGAGGCCAGCCGGACCAGGCTGCTCGGCGAACGCGTCGCGCTGGCGGCCGGTGCCGTCGTGCTGCGGCCCGGCCTGGTGACCGGGACGGGCGACCGCTGGGTGGTGCCCGCGCTGGCCGAACTGGTCCGCCGGGTGCCGGTGCCCTGGGCGGGCGGGAACGCCAGGCTCTCCGTGGTGGACCGCGCCGACCTGGCCCGGCTGATCACCGCGCTCGCCCTGGACGACCACGCCGTCCCGCCCGGCGTCCAGCACGCGAGCCACCCCGACCCGGTCCGGGCCGGCGACCTGCTCGCCGCCCTGGCCGGCCTCGGCCTGTTGCCCGCGCTGCCCGGCGCGGACGGCCCGGACGGCGCGGACGGCCCCGACGCCTCGTGGGACGAATGCCGGCGTCTGCTCGCCGCCACCCCGGGCCGCGTCTCCGAGCGGCAGTTCTCCCTGATCGCCCGCGACCACTGGTACCGGGGGGACGACGTCTGGCGCCTCGCCGCCTGCCCGCCCGGCCCCGGCCCCCTTGCCCGGCTGCCCGCCGCCGCCCCCTGGTACCGCCAGGCGCTGGGGCTCGCCGCACCGGCGTAGGACGAAACGCCGGTGCGGCGGGCCGGTTCAGGCGCTGCGCCGTCGGTCGGGCGCCGTGCCGACGGTCAGGGCCGCGCCGTCGGTCAGCGGGGGCCGGGGTCGCTGGTGCCGGGGCGGCCGTTCTCCAGGTGGCCGGCCCAGCGGCGGCGGAAGGTCGGGCCGTCGGTGGCGGCGACCGTGATGTCGTACCAGCGGCTGTCGGGGCGTATGTCGAAGGTGAACTGGGCCGAGGCGCCGCGCCGGAGGCTGCGGCTCTGCTGCGAGCCCTTGGCGTAGGCGTTGGCGACGGTCACCGTCCGGGTGACCGGCCCGTTGTTGGTGACCTTGACGCGCACCTTGGACTTCTGCGGGTCGAACAGCGCGACCAGCTCGGTCCGGGCGCTGCCCTCGAACTCGTACACCGACCCGTTCGGGCCGTGGGCGGCGAGGTGGTAGTCGCCGGAGGCGGAGTGCGGCCAGAAGTCGCCGAGGGTGTCGCCGCCCGAGATGGTGTAGCGGCGGGGAGCGGCCTTCGGCGCGGTCCGGTCGTAGACGTAGAGCCAGGCGCCAGCTTCGCCCCGGTTCTCCAGATCCAGCTGGAACCGCCCGGGGGTGTCCGTCTCCTCCTCGTTGACCACCAGGTCGTACGGGAGGGCGCGGGCCGGCCGGACGCCGGGCTCCTGGGTGGGCATCCGCTGGGGCAGCGGCACCTGGTACGGCTTGCCCTGCGAGGCGATCGGCGCGGGCACCGGGATCGAGACCGGCCGCGGGTCGGTGCCGGAGAAGTCGAGCGCCGAGGTGAGGTCGCCGCAGACCGACCGGCGCCAGGCGCTGATGTTGGGCTCCTCGATGCCGAACCGGGCCTCCAGGAACCGCAGGACGGAGGTGTGGTCGAAGGTCTCCGAGCAGACCCAGCCGCCGCGCGACCACGGGGAGATGACCAGCATCGGCACGCGCGGGCCGAGGCCGATCGGCTGGAGGCCGCCCGGGTCGGCGCCGGGGACCAGCGGGCTCATCTCGCCCGGGTGCTTGCCGAGGTCGAGCAGTTCGTCGCGCAGGCTCGCCCTCAGGTCGGCGGAGACGATGCCCTGGCCGCCCGGGCCGCTGACGACCGGCGGCATCGGCGGGACGACGTGGTCGAACAGGCCGTCGTTCTCGTCGTAGTTGATGAGGAAGACCGTCCTGCCCCAGACCTCGGGGTTGGAGGTGAGCGCGTCCAGCACGAGGTTGATGTAGTACGCGCCGTCGGTGGGCGTCGCGGACGGGTGCTCGCTGTACTTGTACGGCGGGACGATCCAGGAGACCTGCGGCAGCCGGCCCTGCTGGACGTCGGCGCGGAACTCCTTCAGCGTGTGGTCGGTGGCGCCCTTGTCCACCAGGGGGCCCGACGCGCCCTCGGCGACCTGGTACCGCTCGAAGAACATCAGCGAGTTGTCGGTGTAGTTGTCCGTGGGGGTGCCCGGCTCGCCGGAGCCGCCCTGGTACAGCTTCCAGCTGACGCCGGCCTTCTCCAGGCGCTCGGGGTAGGTGGTCCAGGTGTAGCCGTTGGTGTTGTTGCGCTCCTCCAGGCCGGGGCCGTTGGGCTTGCGGCCGTACACGTTGCGCGGGTCGCTGGTGCCGGTCCACAGGTAGATGCGGTTGGGCGCGGTGTCGGCGTGGACGGAGCAGAAGTACGAGTCGCAGAGGGTGAAGGCGTCGGCCAGGGCGAAGTGGTACGCCAGGTCCTGGCGCTTGAGGTGGCCCATCGTCATGACGTCCTGCTTCTGGTTCACCCACTGGTCGTGGCGCCCCTCGTTCCAGGCGAGGTGGCCGCTGCTCCAGCCGTGGTCGGTGCCGGCCTGGTACTCGGTGGTGTTCCTGGGGTCGATGTACCAGGGCAGAACCTCCTGCTCGGAGGCGGGCAGACCGCGGTCGTGGTAGCGGTCGGTCCTCACGGCGGCGGCGGGCTGGTGCCAGTTCGGCCGGCCGTCGGGCAGCAGCGTGGGGCGCGGGTCGTCGAACCCGCGCACGCCGCGCAGGGTGCCGAAGTAGTGGTCGAAGGAACGGTTCTCCTGCATCAGGACGACGACGTGTTCGACGTCCTCGATCGAGCGGGTCCGGCCGATCGCGGGCAGTGCCAGGGCCTTGCTGACCGCGGGCGGGAACGCGCCGAGGCCTGCGGCGGCTGCGGACGCGCCGCTCAGCTGGAGGAATCGGCGCCGGTCGATGGAGGCCACGTGGTGTCCTTCCTTCTCGGGGTAAGGGGGGTGCCAAGAAGGTTCGAACATAGGTGCCGCAGCCGGGCCGTACGAGGTCCTCCAGCGAACGCCGCATGAGTTTTCAGCCAATTCCTGTCTAGCCAACTTCCCGGGACCTACCGGTGGCGGGCCCGGAAACCCGCATGCGTCGCTCCGCGCCGTTCTGCGAGCATGACCGCATGGTCCACCGTCTCGAACCCATCGTCGTCCGGCACACCCACCACCTCCCCGCCTCCTCCTGGCCGGGCGGTCCGGCGGGGCAAGGCGCCGTCGCGGCGCGGCAGTTCGACGCCGCACTGATGTCCGTGGGTTTCAAGCTCTCGGCGGGCCTGCTGGAGCACCTGTCGGGGCTGCCCGGGGCGACGGTCGTCGACACCGCCGCCCGCACCCTGGGCACCGTCCGGGAGCTGGTGGGCGACCACGTCGGGCACAACGCCTACTTCATCGACTTCCCGCTCAACGTGCCGGACACCTTCGAGTTCTGGACGCACTGCATCGCCGGGGCGCTCGCCGACGACGCGTCACGGGACGGCGTGCTCGCCCAACTGCGCACCGGCGTGGTCGACCTGCTGACCCTCCCGGCCTACGGCAGGTACCAGCACAGCTACGCCGAACTGCTCGCCGCCCACGACGAGCTGATCGCCGCCGCGGGCGACCGCATGACGGTCCTGCACCTGGGCGGCGCCCTGGACGAGGAGGTGACGGCCCTCTACCTGGCCCTGGCCGGCAGCACCACCCCGCTGGGCGAGGAGGGCCTGCGCGACCTCGGCGTGCTCGCCGGGCACTGCGTCGCCGGTCCGCAGCCCGAGGCGATCCCGGTCCGGGAGAACCGCGCCGTCGTCAACCTCGCCCGCCTCCGGGCCGGTGCCGACCTCCTCCTGGACACCGTCACCGACGTGCTCCGGCTGGCCTGCGCACTGTCCGACGGCGACGTGACCCTGGCGGAACCGACCCGGTTCCGGGCGCTGCCACGGCCGGCCCGCCGCGCCCTGCTGGCCGGCCTCGACGCGGTCGTCGCCGCCAACCCCGCCAAGCTCGCCGACGTCACCGCGCACCGCGAGGCGTTCAAGCGCCTCGGTGAGCGCCTCCACCCGCACGAGTACCCGCGCTGGCCGCACGCCGCCGAGGTGTTCGCCGTCGCCCGCGGCGAGTTGGCGGCCCGCTCCCTCACCAGCCGCGTCGAGGAACTCCTCGGCGCCGACGACGTCACCGGCGCGGTACGGCTGCTGGCCGCCGCCCCGGGCATGCTGTTCCGGTCCCTGGACCGGCTGCTGCGCGCGGGCCGCACCCCGGAGGAGCGCGACACCGTCGTGGCCGCCGTCGAGCAGGCCGCCCCGCAGGTCTCCGGTCGGGTCCTGCTGTCGGTCCGCGAACACCTCCACAACCGCACCGGGGAAGCGGACGGGCGCCGCCTCTTCGTCAACCGCCTCGGCCGCGCCTGGGTCACCGACGACACCCGCCCGCCCCTGCCGGCAGCCGAACGCGACCGCCTGCTCGCCGCCCTGGACGCCGAGACGAGCCGCCGCCTCCCCGACCCCGGGCACCTGCTGATCGACCCCGACGTGCTCGACGTCGCACTCCCGCTCAGCGGCAGGGCCACCGCCGCCGGACTCGGCGTGCTGCCCCGCGGCTCCCTCACCCCGGTCGACGGCGAACTGCTGCGCTTCTTCGTCTACTGGAAGCAGACCAGCCACAGCACCGACTTCGACCTGTCCGCCCTGCTGCTCGACGACTCCTACGAGACGCTCGGCTGGCTCTCCTACACCTCGCTCACCCAGCTCGAGGGCGAGCACTCGGGCGACGTCACCGACGCCACCGACGGCGGCTCCGAGTTCATCAACCTGCGCCTGGGCGCCGTACGCGGCAGCTCCATCGTCCCGCAGGTCAACATCTTCTCCGGCGAGGGCTTCGAGGAGGTCGAGGAGTCCTTCTTCGGCTTCATGCTGCGCGATGCCGAACAGCAGGGCCGCCCCTTCGAACCGCGCACCGTCCGCATGAAGTCGGACCTGCGCGGCCCGGGCCGGGTCGCCCTGCCACTGGCCTTCCTGCGCGGGGACGACGGCCGCTGGCGCGCCAAGTGGCTGCACCTGTACCTGAAGGGCAACCCGAACTCCAACCGGGTCGAGGGGAACCGGGTGTCGGTCGCCACGCTGCTGCGCGGCATCATCGAGCGCGACCACCTGACGGTCCGCCACCTGACCGGGCTGATGGGCGAGCGCGCCACCGCCACCACGCTGTGGGACGGCGCGGCGCTCCCGGCCGGCCCGGTCACGTACATCGGCCTGGAGCGCCCGGACGGCCTGCACCCGGACTCCGTCGTCATCACCCCGGAAAACCTGCGCGACCTGATCCCCGCCTGACTGCTACCGTTGGCCCCGGCGAGGCCATGAACGGGCTTCCTTCTCACTCCACCTGACATAGCCCGTTCGCTTTCCTCGCCCTCGACCACCCGCCGGGGTGCCACAAGGCACCCCGGCGTCGTCGTTTCCCGTGGTCCACCTCCTCGGCCGGCGCTGTGAAACCCCAGGCCGGGCGGGTCTGCGCCGCCCCGCCGGTCCGCGCGGTATGACCGTGATCACATCAATTCCGTTGTGCCGTGGTCCGACCCTCATCGCGTCTGAGTTCGGGGGTCTGTGCCCACGAGCGAATCGGAGACCGGACTGTGCGTGCTCACCAAGGTGGCGGGGCCGAGAAGGAGAAGCCCGGAGGGGAGGAGCCCGAAGGGCGGCGGTGGATCGACTACCCGCGCAGAGGGCGGCGCGGAGTCCGCCGCTGGCTCCCGTCCTGGCGGCAGCTGCTCCTGGTGGCGGGGGCCGGGGCGGCGGTGCTGACGGGGTGGCTGACCTGGTTCTACGTCACCACCCAGGTCCCGGAGGACCTGAACGCCTTCGCCACCCAGCAGAACAACGTGTACTTCTGGGCGGACGGCACCGAGATGGCGCGGATCGGTGAGACCAACCGGCAGGAGGTGCCGCTCGACCGGGTGCCGGAGTCGGTGCAGTGGGCCGTCCTGGCCGCCGAGAACGAGACCTTCTACTCGGACCCGGGGATCTCCTTCACGGGCATCGGCCGCGCGGTCTACCAGATGGCCACGGGCGGTGAGACCCAGGGCGGCTCGACCATCACCCAGCAGTACGTCAAGAACAGCTACCTGAACCAGCGTCAGGACGTCTCGCGCAAGCTCAGTGAGATCGTCATCGCGATCAAACTGGACCGGCGGATGAGCAAACCGGACATCCTGGCCGGCTATCTGAACACCAGTTGGTTCGGGCGCGGCAGCTACGGCATCGAACGGGCCGCGGCGGCGTACTACGGCAAGGACGTCTCGCAGCTCAACCCGAGCGAAGGGGCCTTCCTCGCCGCCCTGTTGAAGGGGGCCGGGCAGTTCGATCCGGGGATCAGCGCGAACAACCACCGGCGGGCCGAGGAGCGGTGGTCCTGGATCCTGGACCGGATGGTGAAGGTCGGCAAGCTCTCCGCCGCCGAGCGCGCCAGGTACACGGTGTTCCCCGAACCCAGAACCCAGCCGAAGGCGGCGGGGCTGAGCGGCCAGGTCGGGTACCTGGTGGACATGGCCAGGACCTACGTGGAGGGCCACAGCGACATCACGCAGGCCCAGTTCGACCTCGGCGGCCACCAGATCTTCACCACCTTCGAGAAGCCGAAGGTCACCGCGCTGGCCGCCGCGGTGCGGGACGCCACCAAGGGGATCGACCCCGACAGCCGCGAGGCCGACCGGTTACTGAAGGTCGGCGCCGCCTCGGTGGCCCCGGACGGGAGGATCGTCGCGCTCTACGGCGGAACCGACTACCTGAAACAGGGCTTCGACAACGCCAACACCTCCACGGTGCCGGTCGGTTCGGCCTTCACCCCGCTGGTCTACGCCTCGGGCCTGAGCGAGGGCGTCCAGCGCCAGCGGGGCGGTAGCCGCACCCCGGTGACGCCCACCACCACCTACGACGGCGACGACGGCGTGAACGTGATGACCCCGGAGGGGCCGTACTGGGGGCGCAACGGGCGGATAGCGAAGACCGCCAACGACGGCAAGCGGAGCTGGGGGACGGTCACCCTGAGGAGCGCGGTGGAGCAGTCCGTCAACGGGCCGATGATGCAGCTCGCCATGGACGTCGGCCTGGACCGGGTGCAGAAGACCGCCGCCGACCTGGGCCTGCTCCCGGGCAGCATGGGGGAGTTGGTGCCGGCCTTCGGTGTCGGGAACTCCACGCCGAGCGCGATCAGGACCGCCGACGCCTACGCCGCCTTCGCCGCGGGAGGCAGCCACACGGACCCGTACTCCGTCCTGAGGATCACCCGGAACGGCGAGCCGCTCGCGCTGCGCCTGCCGACCGCCGTACAGGCGCTGACCCCGCAGGTCGCGGGGGAGGTGGACGCGGCACTGAAGAGCGCGGTCCGCACCGGGAGCGCCAAGGCGGCGGCGGAGGCCGGGCCGGACCTGGCGGGGAAGCCGGGGACGACCCCGGACCGTACGGCGGGGTGGTTCGTCGGCTACGACGCGCGGATGTCCACGGCCGTCACGGTCTTCCGGGCGGACCTGAAGGACATGAAGCTGCTCTCGCTGGAGGGGCTGGGCGGCGCCGCCCCGGACACCCCGGACTCCGCGCTGCCCACCCAGATCTGGACCTCGTACATGAAGGCGGCCGGTGGTCCGGGAGGCCGGTAGGGCCGGGCGGCCGCGGGGCGCGGTGTCACGGCCCCGCGGCCGCCCGGGCCGGGTCACTTGACCAGACGGGACCAGTCGGCCGGCTGCCCGGGGTCCAGCGCGCGCAACTGGTCGAGGACCTTGGGGTCCTGGGCGTCCAGCCAGTCGGCGACCTGGCGGAAGGACACGCAGCGGACGCCCTCCCGGGTGCAGACGCTCTTCATCACGTCCTCGATGGCCTGCATGTAGATGCCGCCGTTCCAGCTCTCGAAGTGGTTCCCGATGAAGAGCGGCGCCCGGCTGCCGTTGTAGACCCGTTCGAAGCCGTTGAGGTAGCCGTTCCGGGTCTCCTTCTCCCACGCGTCGTACTTCTTCGGATCACCCTTGGTGGTGTCCCCGGACTGGTTGGCGAGGAAGTTGAAGTCCATCGAGAGGACCTGGGTCGATTTGCCCGGGTAGGGCAGCAGTTGGAGCGGGAAGTTCCAGATGCCGTCCTTCTTGCCGGGCCAGACCTGGAACTCGCCCGGTGAACTGGCGTCGTACCGGAAGCCGGCCGCCTTCTCGGCCGCGAGCAGGTTCTTCTGGCCCTCCAGGCAGGGGGCGCGGCCGCCGACCGCCTCCTTGGTGTAGTCGAAGGGCAGCGGCGGGAGGTTCTTGAAGCCGGTGTTGGTCTTCCAGTTGGTGACGAAGGAGAGCGCCTGGTCGAGCTCGCTCTTCCACTCCTCGGTGCTCCAGTCGCCGCCGCCCTTGGAGCCGCAGAAGTGCCCGTTGAAGTGGGTGCCGATCTCGTTCCCGTCCTGCCAGGCCAGGCGCAGTTGTTCCAGGGTGTCCTTGATGTGGGCGTCGGTGGCGAAGTCGATGGCGGCGGCGCCGGCGTCGTGCTGCGGCGGGTGGTAGAGCGTGCGTTTGGACTTGGGCAGGGTGTAGATGCCGCTCAGGAAGAACGTCATCTGGGCGTTGTTCTCCGTACCCAGCTTGCGGAAGCGCGAGAACTGTTCGTCGTCGCCCTCCAGTGCCCCGTCCCAGGAGAACACCACGAACTGCGGCGGCTTCTCGCCGGGCTTCAGCTTCTCGGGCCGCGGTTGTTTGGGCTGCGGGCCGGTGTCGGAGGTGGAGCCGTCGCCGAGCACCTTGACCTGGCCGTCCCAGGTCGGCGTGGCGCTGGGGGTCGGGGTGGCACCGGGGCTGCTGGGGCTGTCGGAGGGTGTGCCGCTCGGGTCGGGTGTGCTCTCCGGAGCGGCGTCGGCGGCGGCCGGTCTGCCCTTCGAGTCGGGGCCTCCCGTGCCCAGGCCGAGGGCCACGACGACCCCCGTTGCCAGCAGGACAGCCACGCCACGAGCAGGCCGCACCGTTCCTCCGCTTCTCCGACCCACCGTCAGGTGTTGGTCGGATAGTCATACGTATGGTGCGAACATCAGAACACCTTGATCGACAATGTGTCGAGGCTTGCATGGAAGGGGAGTTGGGAGATATGTGTGCGACGGGAGGCCGGCCGCGCCCCGGGTGGGTGCGGCCGGCCTCCCGGTCGGGCGGGCTCAGCGGCCCGCGTAGACGTCCTCGACGTAGCGGCGCTCGTCGATCAGGCCCTGGAGCCAGGCCTGGGCCTGGCCCTCGTCGGCGCCGGGGGTCCGGCTCAGGTAGAGCTCGCGGAAGGCGGCGCGGACGCCCGGGGCCATCCGGGCGCCGTCGCCGCACACGTAGACCTCGGCGCCGGCGGCGAGCAGGTTCCAGACCTCCGCGCCCTCGGCGGCGATGCGGTCCTGGACGAAGCGCCGGCCGTCGACGGGCTGTTCGCTGAAGACCGGGCGCATCGAGACGGCGCCGGCCTGCTCGGCGGCGAGCAGTTCGTCGCGGTGCAGGTAGTCGGCGTCGGGCGCGTCGCAGCCGAAGTAGAGCAGGGCCGGGGCGAGTTCGGTGCCCCTGTCGGTGGCCTCGGCGGCGGTGGCCTCGTCAGTGGCGGTGGCCTCGCCGGTGGCGGAGGCGAGCAGGGCGCGGCGGTCGGCGACCGCGCCGCGGAACGGCGCCAGGCCGGTGCCGGCCGCGATCATGATCACCGGGGCGCGGTGGCCGATCCGGAACGTCTCGCGGCACGGCTGGAGGCGCGCCAGTACGGTGTCCCCGACGGCCACCCGGTCGAGGTAGCCGGAGCCGACGCCCCGGAAGGAGCCCCGGCCGGAGCGGGCCGGGGCGTCGAGCACGGAGACCATCAGGTCCACGTGGCGCGGGGCGCTGGTCGGCGACGTGGAGATGGAGTACATCCGGGGCCGGATCGGCGGCAGCAGTTCCAGCAGCACCGGCCAGGTCAGGACCTCCCGCAGGGCCGGGTGGTCCTCGACCAGGTCCAGCAGCGTCCGGGGGTCGTCCTCGGGCAGCGCCCGCAGCGCGGCCCGCTCGGGCGGGCAGGGGTTGAGGTCGGCCAGCGTCGCACGCTGGGCGGCGTTCGGTCGGTCCTGCAACTCGACGTGGTGGGTGAGCAGTTCGCGAACCGTCAGCGGCCGGTCCACGGCCAGGATGGTGCGCCGGTTCGCCACGATGGCGAGCAGGGTGTCCGGGTCGGTGCCGAACACCTTGGCGGCGCGCTCGACCAGGGCCGGGTCGTTGGCCGGAAGCACCGAGACGTGGTCCGCGGTGCGGTAGTCGACGCCCTCCGGCAAGGCCAGCCGGACCAGGCGCTTGACCCGGGGGTAGGCGGGGTCGGTGAGGCTGCCGACCGCCGTGACGGTCAGCCCGATCACGCGGCGCTTCGCGGCCAGGGCGTCCAGCGGACCGCCGGCCAGCTCCGTCACGGTGTACGTCTCCAGGGGGGCGGCCTCGGCGGGAGCGGGAGCGGGAGCGGGCGCGGTGCCGGAGCCGGCGGCGACGGGTGCGGCGGCGTCGCCGTACCGTTCCAGCAGGGCCCGGCTCAGCGCCGTGGTGAACTCCGCCACCTTCCCGGCCAGATCGCCGGAGGCGTCGGCCGCACCCCGGGCGAGCAGCCGGGTGCCGCCCAGGGCGGCGAGGCCCTCGTCGATCAGCGTCGGCACGCGCTGGTACGTGGCGGCGTACGTCCGGTCGCCGATGCCGAGCACCGCGTACCGGACGTCCTTCGCGAACTCGGCGGCGCCCTCGGCCTGTTCGGTCGCCGCCCGGAGCCGGCGGACGAACTCCGCCGCGTCGTCCGTCGGCTGGCCGTTGTACGAGGCGGCGGTGATCACCACCGGCCGGTCGGTGGGCAGCCCGTCCGCGTAGGCGTCCAGCGGGGCGACGGCGGTGTCGCAGCCGAGTGCGGCCGCCACGTCGGCCAGCTGCCGGGTGAACTCGCGGCAGGCGCCGTAGTTGGAGCCGTGCAGGAGCAGCAGGCCGGTGCCCTGGCGGACCCGCCCGGGCAGGTCGGCGGCGCGGACCGGCGCGTCGACCACCGCCGGGGGCGTGGGCGTGCGCGGGGCGAGGGCGAGGGTGAAGTCGTCGGGCTTGATGGTGAGCGTCTGCTTGATGGTCAGCCGGTAGTCGGCGTGGTCGATCAGCCGGTAGCGGTGGACCAGCATGCCGAGCAGCATGGTCGCCTCGTGCAGCGCGAACTGCCGTCCGATGCAGGCGCGTTCGCCGGTGCCGAAGGGCTTGAAGGCGTGCGGTGAGCGGGCCGCCTCCGGCTCGGGGTCGAAGCGGGAGGGGTCGAACAGCTCGGGGTTGTCGCCCCAGACGGGGTCGCGGTGCAGCATCATCGTGGCCACCAGGACCGGCTCCCCGGCGCGGACCGGGATCCGGCCGCCGAGCAGGGTGTCCGCGCGGGGCTCCCGGCTGAACGCGGGGGCCGTCGGCCACAGCCGTAGCGCCTCGTTGAGCACCTGCCGGGTGTACCGGAGCCGGCCGATGTCCTCGTACGAGGGCTCCGGGTCGGCCTGGTCGCCCCAGAGCGCGTCCACCTCGCGCTGGACCTCGCGGAGCACGCCGGGGTGCTTGACGAGGTAGTACAGGGCGAAGGAGAGCGCGCCCGAGGTGGTCTCGTGGCCGGCGATCAGGAAGGTGATCACCTGGTTGCGGATGTTCTCGGCGTCCAGTCTGCCGCCGTCGGCGGGGTGCACGGCGTCGAGCATCAGGCCCAGCAGGTCCTCGGCCGGGCCCTGCTCGGGGCTGCCGGCGCGGGCGGCGATCACCTCGTCCACCACCGAGGCCAGGTACCGGGCGTCGCCCTGGGCGGCCTCGTCGCGCTCGCTGTGGTCGAGTTCCGGGTCGCGCAGGAGCTTGTTCATCGCCCAGTCCAGGGAGCGGACCATCGCCTCGACGAAGGGGTGCGGTTCCTCCCGGTCGAAGGAGCCGAAGTCGAAGCCGAAACCGGCCAGCCCGATGGTGTCCAGGGTCATCCGGGTCATGTCGCCGGGCACGTCCACGACCAGTCCGGCGGCCGACCGGCCGTCCCAGGACTCGATCAGGCGGCGGGCCACCCGCAGCATCACCGGGTGGTAGGTGCGCATCGAGCCGAGCGCGAAGGCGGGCATCAGGATGTCGTGCGCCCTGGCCCAGTTCGGCTCCGCGTTGTACGCCGTGAACAGGCCGTCCCCGGTGAACGCGCGGACGTTCTCCAGGGCCGGTCCGATCGACTTGGTGAACCGCTCCTCGTCGGCCAGTTCCTCGACCAGGTCCAGGCCGGTGACGATCAGGGTGTCCCGCCCGTGCAGGCGCTGGACGAAGGCCGGGGCGTGCCGCCGGGCCAGCTCCATGGTGCGCAGCACGGGGGCGGCGATCGGCGGCGCCGACGAGATGTCGACCAGCGGTACCCCGGCGGCGCTCTGCCGGGGCACCAGGGTCTCGGGCGGGAGCCCGGCCCCGGCCGGATTCGCAGCCTCGGCTGCCGCCGGGGTCATCGTCTCGGTCATGGGTTGTCGCCTTCCGTGGCAGGAGAAACCTCGTCGTCCTCCACTCTCGCCCGAGCGGGGCGGGAACCCGGGCCCGAGGACTACATGTTTGTGCAGTAGCGGCGGTCGCGGAAGACTTGTCAACGGGCCGTCAGGTCTGCAGCACGCGGGAGCCGTACACGGGAGGGGCCGGGCATGAGACTGACCGACTGCGAGTCGACCGCGGAGAGCTGGCAGGACCTCGCCGTCATCTGGCGCAACCGGACGCTGCGCTTGCTCGACCACGTGCCGGTGGCGCTGGCGGTGTGCGAGTTCAGCGGCCGGATCATGATCGTCAACCGGGCGATGGCCGCCGAATTCGGCCTGCTGCCCGGGCAGTTGCGCAACCGGAAGATCCTGGAGTTCTTCACCCTCCGGGACAGTGCCACCATCCCGGCGCTCGCCGAGGCCGTCCGCCTGCACCGGCGCTCGCAGTACCCGGCGCCGGTCTCCTGGTCGGCCGCCGACGGCACCGAGCGGAGCGGCGAGATGACCGTCGCCCTGGTCGGCGACACCCCGGAGGAGACCCCGAACCTGTTGCTCTCGCTGCCCGTCCGTACCGGGCCGGCCGCCCCGCCGGCCGCCCCCCGCCCCGAGGTGAGCCCGATCGAGGCCCGGATCCTCGCCGCCGCCGCCCGCGGCGCCACCACCGCCCAGATCGGCCGGGAGATCGGCCTCACCCCGGACGGCGTCAACTACCACCTCGCCCGGCTCACCCGCCGCTGGCAGCTGCCCAACCGCACCGCGCTGGTCGCCCGCGCCTACGCCACCGGCGTCCTGGCCGCCGGCGCCTGGCCGCCGGAGCCGGCCCCCCGCCCGTGACGGGGCGGGCGGGGCGGCTCGCGGGCTGGGCCGGGCTGCGAGGGGCCGGGCTGCGCGGGCCGGGGCTGTTGGGGGCTGGGCTGTTCGGGGCTGGGCTGTTCGGCGATTTAGTTATATGCTCACAATGATTTCAACAATACAAATACTTGTGGAGCCCCCACCATGCCGGACGCCGCCCAACGACGGCCCTGGCTCGTGCTCGCCGTCTGCTGCATGAGCCTGCTGATCGTCAGCCTCGACAACACGATCCTGAACGTCGCCCTGCCCGCCATCCAGCGCGACCTGCACACCTCGGTGTCCGGGCTGCAATGGACGGTCGATGCCTACACGCTGGTGCTGGCCAGCCTGTTGATGCTCTCCGGCTCCACCGCCGACCGGGTGGGCCGCCGCCGGGTCTTCCAGATCGGGCTGGTGGTCTTCACCGGGGCCTCGCTGCTGTGCAGCCTGGCCCCCGGGCTCGGCTGGCTCGTCGTCGCACGGATGCTCCAGGCGGTCGGCGGATCGATGCTGAACCCCGTCGCCATGTCGATCATCAGCAACACCTTCACCGACTCCCGGCAGCGCGCCCGCGCCATCGGCGTGTGGAGCGGCGTCGTGGGCATCAGCATGGCCGCCGGGCCGATCGTCGGCGGCGCCCTGGTCGAGTCGGCCGGCTGGCGGGCCGTCTTCTGGATCAACGTGCCGATCGGCCTGGCCGCGCTGTTCCTGACCCGCAGGTACGTGCCGGAATCGCGGGCGCCGCGGCCCCGCCGGGTGGACCCGGTCGGCCAGGTACTCGTCATCGTCCTGCTCACCACGCTCACGTACGCGATCATCGAGTCGCCGGAGCGCGGCTGGACGTCGCCGCTCGTCGTCGGCTGCGCGGCGGCGGCGCTGGGCGCGCTGCTGGGCCTGCTGTGGTACGAGCCCAGGCGCACCGACCCGCTCATCGAGCTGCGCTTCTTCCGCTCCGCGCCGTTCGCGGGCGCCACCGTGATCGCGGTCGCCGCCTTCGCCTCCCTGGGCGGGTTCCTGTTCGTCAGCTCCCTGTACCTGCAGAACGTGCGCGGGCTCACCCCGCTGCACGCCGGACTGTTCATGCTGCCGATGGCGGTGATGGCGCTGCTGACCGCACCGGTGTCCGGCCGCATGGTCGCCTCCCGGGGGCCGCGCGTCCCCCTGCTCCTCGCCGGGGCGGCCCTGTGCGCGAGCGCCGTGCTCCAGGCGCTCACCTACTCCGACCACCTTCCGACGGCCGTGCTGGTCGTCGCGTACCTGCTCTTCGGCACCGGCTTCGGTCTGGTCAACGCGCCCATCACCAACACCGCCGTTTCGGGCATGCCCCGTTCGCAGGCCGGCGTCGCGGCCGCGGTGGCCTCCACCAGCCGGCAGATCGGCCAGTCCCTCGGCGTGGCCGTCGTCGGCGCCCTGATGGCGGGCGGCGCGTACGCGCACACGGCGGCCTTCACCGACGCCGGGCGGACGGCGTGGTGGATCATCGCCGGCTGCGGCGCCGCCGTGCTGGTCACGGGTACGCTCACTTCCGGCCGCTGGGCCCGGGAGACGGCCCTGCGCACGGCGGAGCGGCTCGCCGCCGAGGAGGCGCCGGGGACGAGGGAGACGAAGGAGACGGTGAACACCTGATGGACCGCCCGCACACCGGTGAGCAGCACGAGGGGGACGAGGCCGCCACCAGGACGGCGACCAGGGTCTGGCAGGGACTGAACGCGCTTGTCCTGGAGCGCTACGACCGCCGCAAGACCGTCGCCGAAGCCCTCGGCATGAGCTTCAGCCGGGTCAGGGCGCTGCGCCGCCTCGGCGCCGACCCGATCACCCTGCGGGACCTGGCCGAGCGGCTGGGCAGCGACCCGCCCTACACCACCGTCATCGTCGACGACCTGGTGCGGCGCGGCCTCGCCGAACGCGTCACCAATCCCGCCGATCGCCGGTCCAAGCTGGTCCATCTGACCGAGGAGGGCCAGGCGAAGGCCGCCCTCGCCGTCAGGATCCTCACCACCCCGCCCGACGACCTGCTAGCCCTGCCCCCGGAGGACATCCAGGCGCTCGACCGCGTCCTGGCGAAGCTCCTGGACTGAACCTCCCGGGGCGGGGCGCCGCCGCGGCGGCCTCGGGCGGGTGGCGGCTACGGCCGCTGGTCGACCGTGTGCTGGTAGGCGGAGTAGGTCAGGTAGCCCCGGTCCCCGCCCTGGTAGTAGGTGGCTTCGTCGGCCGGGGCGATCGGGGCGCCGGTGCGCAGCCGTTCGACGAGGTCGGGATTGGCGAGGTAGGCGCGGCCGAAGCTGATCAGCTCGGCGCCGAGGCCGAGCCAGTGGTCCGCCGCCTCGCGGTCGACCTGCTTCGGGCCCAGCGGAAGCACCGGATTCATGATGAGCGTGCCCGGCCAGGCGCGGCGCAGGGCGAGCAGGGACGGCTCGTCCGTCGTCGCCTCCAGGTGGACGTAGGCGAGTCCGAGGCCGGCGAGTTCGCCGAGCAGGGCGGTGTAGAGCTCCAGGACGTCCTCCTCCGCCACGCCCCAGAAGGTGCCGCCGGGGGAGAGGCGGATCCCGGTCCTGGCGGCGCCGACGGCCTCGACGGTGGCGGTGGCGGCTTCGACGGCGAAGCGGATCCGGTTGCGCACCGGGCCGCCGTAGCGGTCGGTGCGCCGGTTGGCGTTGGAGGAGAGGAACTGCGAGATCAGGTAGCCGTTCGCGCCGTGCAGTTCCACCCCGTCGAAGCCCGCGTCGACGGCGCGGCGGGCGGCCTCGGCGTAGGAGCGGGCGTGTTCGGGGACCTCGTCGGTCTCCAGGGCCCGGGGGACCGGAGCGGGCTGCGGACCGGTCGGGGTGAACACGTCGCCGGTGGCGGGGACGGCCGAGGGGCCGACCGGTCGCAGCCCCGTGGTGTCCGGGTGCGAGACCCGGCCGCCGTGCATCAGTTGGGCGAAGATCCGGCCGCCGTTGGCGTGCACGGCAGCGGTCACCTGGCGCCACGAGGCCGTCTGCTCGTCGGTGTACAGGCCGGGTGTGCCCGGGTTCGACTGGCCGATCAGGCTCGGCTGGACGCCCCCGGTCACGATCAGCCCGGCGGTGGCCCGCTGGGCGTAGTAGGTGGCCATCGAGGCGGTGGCCAGACCGTCGGCGGTGGCGCGCCCCCGGGTCATCGGTGCCATCACCACCCGGTTGGGCAGCGTGAGTTCGCCGATCCGGTAGCCGGTGAGCAGGGCGCTCGACGTGGCGGACGTGGCGGACGTGGCGGACGTCGTCATGCGGAAGTCCTTCGTTCGAAGTCACGGACCCGGTGCCCGGGCCCGTCCTCCGTTACGCTAAAACCTGACATCGATGTCAGAGGCAAGCCCTGTGACGGGGATCACGACCCGGAGGTGCCCGTGCGGATCGGAGAGCTCGCCGAACGCGCCGGAGTGAGCGTCAGATCCCTGCGCTACTACGAGGGGCAGGGCCTGCTGGCCAGCACCCGCAGCGCCAGCGGGCAGCGCCACTACACCGACGGCGCGGTGGCGCGGGTGCTGTTCATCCAGCGCCTCTACGCGGCGGGGCTGTCCAGCCGCGCCATCGCCGAACTGCTGCCGTGCGTGGACGCGCCCAGCGAGGAGCACTCGGTGGCCGCGCTGGAGCGGATGGGGCAGGAGCGGGCGAAGCTCGACGCGCACATCGCGGACATGGCCAGGACCCGTGACGCGCTCGACGAACTGATGGACACAGCCCGCGCCGCACTCGAGGAGCAGTCCGCCGACGGGCTGTGAGGCCCGCGTGAAGGTCGTGGGTGGGGCCGGTGATCGGCCGTTGATCGGGCGTAGACGGCGAGCCTGGAGCATCTGGAACCGGAGGGGACCGGTTCGGAGGCCACAGCCTGACCACCGGGTCCCACGCGGTCGGACCACGGACCGCGCGGGTACCCAGCGCTGATGCCGCCACTGGTCCCGACCCCCATCAGGAGTCCGGACCACGAAGGGCAGACGAGGCATGGACGGCGGGCAGTGGGTGCAAGCGGTGAGGACGGCGGCGGGCTTCGGAGAGCAGTTGAGGGTGCGGCGCGAGCGGATCGGCCTGACCCAGCAGTGCCTGGCCGATCACGCCACCCTGAGCGTGCGGGCCATCCGGGACATGGAGAGCGGCCGAGTGAGACGGCCACGGAACGAGACCGTCCGGCTGCTGGCGGACGCGCTGCGGCTGGAGGGTCGCAGCCGGGCGGACTTCGAGGAGGCCGCCCGTCGGCACCCGCTCGCCGATGAGCCGACGGCCGTGGCGCCGGTCGCCCCGCCGGTGGCGCGCGGGGCCATCGTCGGGCGGGAGATGGAGGCCGAGGTGCTGTCCGACGCCTTCGCCGTGCACGGGGACCGGCTGGTCTCGCTGGTGGGGCTCGGCGGGGTCGGCAAGACCCGGCTCGCCCTGGAGGTGGCCCGCCGCCTGCACCTGGCCGCCTGCTGGTCGGTGCGCTGGGTGGACTGCGCCGGCGACTCGGCTCCCTGGCACGGCCGGATGGACGACATCGTCCGGGACATCGGCGACCGGCCCGCCCTGCTGGTGCTGGACGGCGCCGACGGCGGGGTGGACGCCGACCGGCTGGACGGGCTGTTCCACCACTGCCCCGGGCTGCGGGTGCTGATCACCGCCCGGGAGGCCTGGCCGCTGCCCGGCGGGCAGGTCGTCCCGCTCGCCCCGCTGCCCGTACCGGCCCCCGAACTCGACGCCGAACCCGAGGCGTTGGCGCAGATCGGCGCCGTCCGGCTGCTGCTCTCGCACCTGCGCCGGCTGCGCCCCGGCTACACCCTGGAGCGCTCCGAGGCCCCCGCCGTGGCCGCGCTCTGCCGCCACCTGGACGGCCTGCCGGGAGCGTTGGAGCGCGCGGCGGGGTGGACGCTGGTGCAGTCCACCGCCCAGTTGCTGGCCCGGCTGTCGGCCGGCCCGTTCACGCTGGCCGCGCCGCCGGTGGTGTACGGCACGCGCGGTGACGTCCGGGACGAGGTGGAGCCGGCGATCCAGCGGTTGACGGAACGCCAGCGGGCCCTGCTGGACGTGCTCGTGGACGAGCCCGGCGACTGGTCGGGAGAGGACGCGGTGGTCCGCAGCGGCTGGGCGCCGCAGACCTGCCTGGCGACGGTGCACGAACTGCTGTCGCGCGGACTGATCCGCAGCGTGCCCGCCCGCGACGGGGTGCGCTTCACGGTGCTCAACGTGTGCCGCCGCCTCCTCCGGGAGGAGCCCGGGCACCGGTTCGCGCCGGCCGCGGACGTCCAACTGCTCGCCGTCGCGGGCTGACCGCGCGGCGGCAGGCCGGCCGGGTGTCGATACTGCCGCTTCTTGCCCGCATCTTGCCGCACGAGCTGCCGGTCGCCGGGCCCGATCGTTCCTAGCGTTCTCCGTGGGGCTGGACCGCCGCGGAATACGCGCCGGAATTCCCGGGCCGCCGGCTGGGGCGTCGGCGGAATTCCATCGACGATCGCTACCGACGAGGGCTGGGCTGTGGAGCACGGAAATGACGGAGAGAGAAGACTGGACGTCGTCGTGACGACGACGGCCTCGGATTCGCACACCTGGAACCTGGTGTTCCTGCAACTGCTGCTGGAGGAAATGGGCCACCGGGTGACGAACCTGGGCGCGTGCGTCCCCGACGCCTTGCTGCTCGCCGAATGCCGCCGGATCGAACCGGACCTGATCGTGGTCAGCAGCGTCAACGGGCACGGTCACCAGGAAGGGCTGCGGGTGATCCCGGCCCTGCGCGCCTGCCCGGAACTGCGGCGCACCCCGACGGTCATCGGCGGCAAGCTCGGCATCGCCGGAACCGACGACCCCGACCGCGAGCGCGTACTGCTCGCGGCCGGTTTCGACCGGGTCTTCGAGGAGGGCTCCGCGGTGGCCGGGTTCCGCGAGTTCGTCGACGGGCTGCGCTCCCGGGTCCTGCTGTGACGAGCTTCGGCGCGTTCGTGGCGCAGGCCGCGGAGGCCGGCGCACTGGTGGTCCAGCCCCGGATGGGGATGGCGCAGGCGGCCCGGATGCGGGAGGGCCTGCTCGCCACCCGGGCGGCGGCCGCCGTCACCGTCGGCACCATCACCCTGGACAGCTACACCCGCACCGGCGACCTCGACGCCGCGCGGCGGGCACTGGCCGCCGGGGCCGGCCTCAACGGCTACCCGATCGCCACCCACCCGGTCGAGGTCACCCGGGCGGTCCTGGCCGGCGTGGCGGACGCGGGCTTCCCGGTGCAGGTCCGGCACGGCTCGGCCGCGCCGGAGCACATCATCGGGGCGCTGCTGGCGGCCGGCCTGGACGCCACCGAGGGCGGACCGGTCTCCTACTGCCTGCCGTACGGCCGCACCCCGCTGCACGAGGCGGTGGCCCGCTGGCAGCGTAGCTGCGAACTGCTGTCGTCCATGCGGGAGTTCGGTGCGGATCCGCACCTGGAGACGTTCGGTGGCTGCATGATGGGCCAGCTCTGCCCGCCCTCGCTGCTGATCGCCATCAGCGTCCTGGAGGCGTTGTTCTTCCGCCAGCACGGGCTGCGCAGCATCTCGCTCAGCTACGCCCAGCAGGCCAACGCCGGCCAGGACGAGGAGGCGCTGGCCGCGCTCGGCCGGATCGCGGGCGAACTGCTCGCGGACGTCGACCGGCACCTCGTGGTGTACGCGTACATGGGCGTGTACCCGCGCTCGCCCGGCGGCGCCCGGCTGCTGCTGGAGGACGCCGCGCGGCTCGCGGTGCGCGGCGGCGCCGCCCGGCTGATCGTCAAGACCACGGCCGAGGCGCACCGCATCCCGACCGTCGCCGAGAACGTCCGGGCGCTGGAGACCGCCGCCGCAGCCGCCACGGCGGAACGCGCCCGCCCCCGGCCCGCCGCCCCGCCGGACACCGGGATCGAGGCCGAGGCCAGGGTGCTGATCGGCGCGGTGCTCGACCTGGACGCCGACGTCGGGCGGGCCCTGGTGCGGGCGTTCGCGGCCGGCTACCTGGACGTGCCGTACTGCCTGCACCCCGACAACGCCGGGCGGACGCGCAGCTCGCTCGGCCCGGATGGACGGCTGCTGTGGTCCGCCGTCGGCTCGATGCCGATCGCCGGGCTCGCCGAGGGCGGCCGCGCGCCGATCCTCGGCTCGGCCGGGCTGCTGGCCGCGCTCTCCCAGGTCCAGCAGCGCTACGACGAGCGGGCCGAACGCTCGCCCGCACCCGCACTCCGGGGCCTGCCCGCCGCACGGTGAGACGCCGGGTGAGACGCCGGGTGAAAAGCCACGCTCCACGCTCCACGCTCCACGAGAGAACGAGAGAAGAGGACCCGACCATGCCCGACCCCACGCTCCTGCCGCCGACCGACCCGGGCCGGCACCTGACCGCGCCGGCCACCCGCAGCGCGCTCCGGATCCAGCAGCACCTGCTCACCGCGGCCCGCGAGTTCCTGCGCGGCCGGGGCTTCACCGAACTGCTGCCGCCGATCATCGGCCCGGTCACCGATCCCGGTGCGCGCGGCTCCAAGCAGGTGGACATCGACTTCTACGGCCACCGCTACAAGCTGATGACCAGCGCGATCCTGTACAAGCAGGCCTCGCTGCTCGCCTTCGACAAGATCTTCTGCATCGCCCCGAACGTCCGCCTGGAACCGCTGGAGACCGCCGGGACGAGCCGCCACCTCGCCGAGTTCCACCAGCTGGACGTGGAGGTCGCCGGCGCGAGCCGGGACGACGTCGTCCAGCTGGCCGAGGACCTGGTGGTGCACATGGTCGACAGCACCGTCCGCGCGCTGCCCAAGGAGTTCGCCGAACTCGGCCGGGACCCGCAGGCCTTCGCCGAACTGCTGCAGGGCTCCTTCGGCCGCATCCGGCACGCCGAGGCGGTCGCCGAACTCCAGGGCATCGGGCACCCGCAGAGCCCCGAGGCCGAACTCGACTGGGAGGGCGAGGCGTTGCTGTCGGCCCGCCGGGACCGGCCGTTCTTCGTCACCGACTACCCGAAGGGCTCGCGCGGCTTCTACGACCGCGAGCACCCCGACGACCCGGGCCTGCTGCGCAACTTCGACCTGCTGGCGCCCGAGGGCTACGGTGAACTGTGCAGCGGCAGCCAGCGCACCAACGACTACGCGGAGATCGTCACCCGGATGCGGGAGACCGGCGAGAACCCGCAGAAGTACCGCTGGTACCTGGACCTGGTGCGCGAGGGGGTGCCGGCCAGCGCGGGCTTCGGCATCGGGGTCGAGAGGCTCACCCGGTACGTCGCCGGGCTGGACGCCGTCTGGCAGGCCAGCGCCTTCCCGAAGATCGCCGGAGTGGTGTCCCCGTGAGCGACCTCAGCGCGCCGGGATTCCCGGAGGAGGAGGTCCGGCATCGGGCCCGCGCCGGGGCCGCCGCCGCCTTCCCGCCCGCCGAGGAGTACGGACACGTGCTGTTCGGCGCCGGCCGGCCGGGCGCGGCGGACCGGGCGGCGCCGCCGGACGCCCTGGACGCGCTGCGGATCGTCCCGCCGCTGTTCCTGCCGCAGCGGCTGGCCAAGCTGATCGACCTCGGCCGCGAGCCCGACTACCGGGACGTCGAACTGGCCACCACCATCGGAGGGTTCGCCTCCGCGCTGCCGGTGTACGTCTCCGCGACCGGCTCCACCCGGGCCGCCGGCGGTGACCTCGGGCTGGCGCTGAGCCGGCAGGCCGGGGCGCTCGGCATCCCGATGGTGATCGGCGAGAACGTGGTGCCGGTGAACGGCTACGGCAGGCTCGGCGAGGCGGCCGACCGCACGCTGCTCGGCCGGCTGCGCGCCTACACCGAGGAACTCCCGGACGGCCTCGGCGGCGTGGCCGTCCAGCAGAGCACCGAGGACGCCGACGCCGAGGTGTGGAACCTCGTCCACAGCGACCCGGCCGCCCTGCCCCTGCTGGAATCCGGACGGCTGGCCTTCGAGTTGAAGGTCGGCCAGGGCGCCAAACCGGGCCTGGGCGGCATGACCGTGCTGGAGGCCGAGGCCGCCGCCGCGCTGGGCGACCGCTTCGGGCTGGACCCGTTGTTCGGCGACGGGCGGGTGCTGCGCGCCGCCACCCCGGGTACCTTCACCGCGGAGATCCTGCGCCAGCAGATCCGGCTGATGCGCAACAACTACCCCCGGGTGCGGATCTGGGTGAAGCTCTACCCCGGCCGGGACGTGGCCGAGGCCGCCCGGGTGGCGCACGAGGCCGGGGCGGACGCCGTCGTGGTGGACGGCGCCGAAGGCGGAACCGGCTGGGCGCCCGGGGTGTTCCTGCCGCACGTCGGACTGCCGCTCGCGGAGTGCCTGCGCCGGCTGGCGGTCGCGCCGCCGCCCTCGCTGCTGGTCTCCGGGCGCATCTGGGAAGGCGCCAGAGCGGTCAAGAGCCTGGCCCTGGGGGCCCGCGCGGTGGGCCTCGGGCGGGCGGCGCTGCTCGCCGTGGCGGAGGACCGGGAATCCGGGCTCCGCCGTTTCGTGGACTGTCTGGCGCTGGAACTCCGACTGCTGATCAGTGCGCTCGGAAAGTACGCGCCGCAGGCCCTGGACCGGGAGGACGTCTGGTCCCCCGAGGAATACGGAACCACCGCCGGCCGGTAGCCCCGGCCTGCCCGGGTCGATTCCTGCGGCAGGTCCGGAAAGCGGCACCGGAAACTGCCGATTTCCTTCCTCATTTCCTGCCGATAGGGCCGTCGAATTCCCCCTATCGTCGAACTCGTCGCCGATTCATCTCACTTCTGGGGCTGGATGATGTCCTCTCGCGGTTTCCCTACTGAGAATGCTGCGCCCGAAATCACGGCGCCTGAAATCACGGTGTCCGCTTTCGAGCCGCCCGCTTTCGAGCCGTTCGCCTCCGCCGTCCGCCGCTTTCCGGAGCGGCCGGCCGTCCGCACCGGCGGCCGGACCGTCAGCTACCGGGAGCTGGACGGCCTGACCGCCGCGCTCGCCGCCCGGCTCGCCCCCGGGGGGACGGTCGCCGTCACCGGCCGCGACCGGCTGGACCACGTGGTCGCGCTGCTGGCGGTCCTGCGGGCCGGGGCCACCTACCTGCCGCTGGACCGGGAGGCCCCGGAGGAGCGCAACCGCTGGATCACCGAGGACGCCGGGGCCTCCCTGGCCCTCGGCGGCGAGGAGCTCACCGAGCTCACCGGGCTCAGCGACGGCGCGGGCGCCGTTGCCGGTGCTGGCGATGGCGGTGCCGGCTACGTCATCTACACCTCCGGCACCACCGGCCGTCCGAAGGGCGTGCACGTCCCGCTCGCCGCGCTGACCGGCCACCTGGCCGCCGCCGTCCGGACCTTCGGCCTGACCGAGCGGGACGTGGTGCTGCAGTTCGCCCGTCCGACGGTGGACGTGGCCGTGGAGCAGGTCCTCGGCGCGCTGTCCGCCGGGGCCTGCCTGGTCCTCCCGGAGCACCGACTCCTCTCCCCGGCCGAACTGCTGGACCTGCTGGACGCCGAGGGCGTCACCGTCGCCAACCTGGCCGCCGGCTACTTCCAGGACGTGGTGGCGGCCCTGGGCGGCAGGGTGCCGCGCACCCTTCGGCTGATGATCTCGGGCAGCGACAAGCTGGAGCCCGCCACCGCCGCCGCCTGGTGGGCCGCGACCGGGGTGCCGCTGCTGAACGCGTACGGACCGACCGAGACGGTGGTCACCGCCACCACCCACCGGCTCGCGGGCGAGCAGCCCGAGGCGGGCGTGCCGATCGGGACCGCGCTCGGCGGGCGGCGGCTCTACGTGCTCGACGAGCGGCTGCGCCCGGTGCCGCCCGGCACGGCCGGCGAACTGTACGTCGGCGGGCCGCTGCTGGCCTCCGGCTACCTCGGCCGCCCGGGCCTGACCGCCGACCGCTTCGTCGCGGACCCGTTCGTGGCCCCGTTCGTGGCCCCGCCCGCGGAGCCGCCCGCGGAGCCGCCCGCAGACCCCGCCGCAGCGCCGAGCGGCGCTCCCGGCGCGCGGATGTACCGCACCGGCGACGTGGTGCGCCGCACGACCGAGGACGGCCCGCTGGAGTTCGTCGGCCGCAGCGACCACCAGGTGAAGGTCCGCGGCTTCCGGGTCGAGCCGGGCGAGATCGAGCAGGTGCTGGCCGGGTACCCGGGCGTCACCGGCTGCGTGGTGGTGGCGCGCGAGGGCCGGCTGGCCGGGTACCTGACCGGTGCCGCGCCGCGGTACGCCGAGGCGCGGGACTGGCTGGCCGAGCGGCTGCCCGAGCACATGATCCCGGCGACGCTCACGGCGCTGGACGCCTTCCCGCTGACCGGCGGCGGAAAGGTGGACCGCCAGGCCCTGCCCGAGCCGCAGGCCGCGCCCGAGGGCCAGCCCGCCGGCCGCCCGCCGCGCACGCCCGCCGAGCAGCTGATCGCGGCGGTCTGGGCGGACGTGCTCGGGGTGCCCGAAGTCGGGGCGGACGACAACTTCTTCCACCTGGGCGGCGATTCGCTGACGGCCGTGCGGGTGGTGGGCCGGGTCTTCGACGTCTTCGGCATGGTGTCCCCGTACACCATCTTCGACGCGCCGACGCTGGCGGAGTTCGCCGCCGCGGTGACCGCCGCCTCCGGCGGTGAGCGCCCGGCGCTGGTCCGCTCGGGCGCCGCCGAGGCCCCGCTGTCCAAGTTCCAGCGCGGCCTCTGGTTCCTCGACCAGTGGAACCCGGACGCGCCGACCTACGTGGTGCCCTGGGTGTTCCGGTTCGCCGGGCCGGTCGACCCCGAGCTGCTGCGGCAGGCGCTGGCCGGGGTGGTGGCGCGGCACGAGAGCCTGCGGACGACCTTCGAGCTCGCCGAGGACGGTCCGCGCCAGGTCGTCCACCCGGCCGTGGAGCTGCCGTTCACGCTCACCGAGACCACCGCCGACCAGGTGGACGACCTGGTGGCCGAGGCCGCGCTGGAGCCCTTCGACCTGGCGGTCGGGCCGCTGGTGCGGGCGCGGGTCTTCCGGGCCGCCGGGGCGACCACGCTGTTGCTGCTCCTCCACCACATCGTCTGGGACGAGGGCTCGCTGCCGGTGCTGGAGGCCGAGCTCCAGGAGCTGTACGCCGCGGCGGCCGAGGGGCGCCCGGCCGAGCTGCCGGAACTCGCCGTCCAGTACGGCGACTACGCGGCCTGGCAGTACCAGGACGACACCGCCGAGCGGCAACTCGATCACTGGCGCGAGCAGTTGGCTGACGTTCCGGACGTCGACGCGCTGGCGCCGGACCACCCCCGCCCCGAGGAGCAGGCCTTCCGCGGCGCGTTCCACCGCTTCGCGATGCCGGATCCGGTGGCCGGGGCCGTCCGGGCGCTCGCCCGCAGCGAGGACGCCACCCCGTTCATGGTGCTGCTCGCCGGGCTGGCGCTCACCCTGCACCGCCGCTCCGGGCAGCGCGACCTGGTGCTCGGCTCGCCGGTGAACGTCCGTGGCCGGGCCGAACTCGACGGCCTGATCGGCTACTTCGTCAACCTGCTGCCGCTGCGCCTGAAGGTCGAGGAGGGCGTCTCCTTCCGCGAACTGGTCCGGCACGTGCGCGAGGTGTCGATCGGTGGCTACCGGCACCAGGAGGTGCCCTTCGACGACATCGCGAACGCGGTGCTGGAGGAACGCCCCGAGGACCGCAACCCGCTGTGCCAGGTGCTGCTGGAGCTGCACCCGCTGGACACCCGCCCGCTGACCGTCGGCGGGTGCGAGGTCACCCGCGATCTGCACTCCAACCCCGTCTCCCGCTTCGACCTGTCCGTCTCGGTGGACGACCGCGGCACCGGCTTCACCGGCCGCTTCGAGTACGACAGCGACCTCTTCGAGGCCTCCACCATGGCCGGCCTGTGCGAGCAGTGGCTGGGCACCCTGGCCGCCGCCCTGGAGGTGCCGGGGCACGCCCTGTTCGAGGCGCAGGCCGCCCGGGCCCCGCAGGCCACCGCCCTGATCTCCGGTGAACGGACCGTCCCGTACGGCGAGTTGAACGCCGCCGCGAACCGGCTGGCCCGCCACCTGGTGGGCCTCGGCATCGGCCGCGGCGACACCGTCGCCGTACTCGCCGAGCGCGGGCCGGAGATGGTCACCGCGCTGCTGGCCGCACTCAAGACCGGCGCCGCCTACACCCTGCTGGACCCGGACTTCCCGGCCGAGCGGCTGGCCGGCGCGGTCGCCGACACCGGCGCCGCCACGGTGATCACCCACCGCCACGCCACCGTGCCGTTCGCCGTCCGGCGCCAGGTGGACCTGGACGCCGCGGCCGCCGAGCTGGCCCGGTACGCGGCGCACGACCTCGGCCTGCCGGTCGACGGCGCCGATCTCGCCTGCGTGATGTTCACCTCCGGCTCCACCGGCCGCCCCAAGGGCGCGGCCGTCCCGCACCGCGCGCTCACCACCACCTACCTCGGCCAGGACTACGCCCGCTTCGGCCCGGACGAGGTCTGGCTGCAGTGCTCGCCGGTCTCCTGGGACGCCTTCGCGCTGGAGCTCTACGGCGCGCTCTGCTTCGGCGGCGCCTGCGTCCTGCAGCCCGGCCAGCGCCCGGACCCGCAGACCATCGCCGAGCTGACCCGCCGCCACGGCGTCACCGAACTCCAGCTCTCCGCCAGCCTGTTCAACTTCCTGCTGGAGGAGCTCCCGGAGACCTACGACGGCCTCAAACTGGCCATCACGGCCGGCGAGCGGGCCTCCGTCACCCACGTGGCCAAGGCCCTGGAGAACCACCCGGGCCTGGTGGTCGCCAACGGCTACGGCCCGGTCGAGAGCCTCGGCCTGACCACCTGCCACCAGGTCGGCCCGGAGGACGTCACCGGCAGCTCCGTCCCGATCGGCGTCGCGCTGAACGGCAAGGGCGTCCTGGTCCTGGACGAGCTGCTGCGCCCCGTCGAGCCCGGCGTGATCGGCGAGTTGTACGCCTCCGGCGGCGGTCTCGCCTACGGCTACCTCGGTCGGCCCGGCCTCACCGCCGAACGCTTCGTCGCCTCCCCGTTCGGTGTCCCCGGCGAGCGCCTCTACCGCACCGGAGACCTCGGCTACGTCAACGCCGGGGGCCTGCTGGAGGTCACCGGCCGGATCGACGACCAGGTCAAGATCCGCGGGTTCCGGGTCGAGCCCGGCGAGATCGAGGACGCGCTCACCCGGCACCCCGCCGTCCAGGAGGCCGCCGTCACCGTCCACGAACCCGCCCCGGGCGACCACCGCCTGGCCGCCTACGTCACCGTCGGGGCCGACGCACCGGACCCGGAGGTGCTCCTCGACCACCTGGCCGGCCTGCTGCCCGAGCACATGGTGCCCGCCACCCTGGACGTCCTGGACGCCCTGCCGCTCAACCACAACGGCAAGGTCGACCGGAAGGCACTGCCCGCCCCCGCCGGGCGCCGGGCCGCCGCCCGCGACCCGCTGACCGAAGCCGAACGGCTGGTCGCCGAGGCCATGTGCGAGGTCCTCGACCTCACCGAGGTCGGCCGGGAGGACAACTTCTTCCGGATCGGCGGCAACTCGCTGGCCGCCGTCCGGGTCGCGATGCGGCTGTCCCGGGAGACCGGCACCCGCGTCCCCCCGCAACTGGTGTTCCGGGCCAGGACCGTGAGTGCCATCGCCGAACGGCTGGCCGCCCGATGACGGGCCGCACCGCACACGAAGGGAACGAGGCCGTGAGCCCGTCCGACCACCCGGCGCGCACCGCGCCCGCCTCGGGGCTGCAACGCGGCCTCTGGTTCCTCGACCGCCTCGATCCGCGGCAGGTCACCTACTGCACGCCCTGGACGGTCGACGTCACCGGCCCGCTCGACCTCCCGCTGCTCCAGCGCGCGCTGGACGCCCTGGTGGCCCGGCACGAGGTGCTGCGCACCACCTTCGCGCTGCACCCCGACGGCCCGCGCCAGCAGGTCCACCACACCCTCGCCGTGCCGCTCGCGGTGACCGACCTGCGCCCGCAGGGCGGCCCCGAGCAGGCCGGACGCCTGGAGGAACTGCTCACCGCCCGCTGCGCCGAACCCTTCGACCTGGCCGCCGGACCGCTGCTGCGCGCCGAGGCCTTCCAGCTGGCGGACGAGCGCACCACGCTGCTGTTCACCGTCCACCACATCGTCTGGGACGGCTGGTCCGCCGAGGTCTTCGAGCGCGAACTCGCCGACCTGTACGGCGCCGCGGTGCAGGGCCGGGCCGCCGACCTGCCGGAACTGACCGTGCAGTACGCCGACTACGCGGTGGAGGAGCTCGACACCTCCTTCGAGGAGCACCTGACCTACTGGAAGGAGCAGCTGCACGGCGCACCCGCCCTGCTGGAGCTGCCCACCGACCGGCCCCGTCCCGCCGAGCGCGGCGCGGCGGGACGGACCGAGGAGTTCGGGCTCGCCCCCGGCACGGCGGCGAAGGTGCGCGCCCTGGCCGAGGCGGAGGGCGTCACCCCCTTCACCGTCCAACTGGCCGCCTTCGCCCTGCTGCTGAACCGCTGGACCGGCGCCGACGACCTGGTGATCGGCACCCCCGTCACCACCCGCAACCGGCCCGAACTGGAGCACCTGCTCGGCTACTTCGTCAACCTGCTGCCGCTGCGCCTGCGGCTCGCACCCGGGCTGAGCTTCCGCGCCCTGCTGGAGCACGTCCAGGACGTCGCCTTCGAGGCCTACGGCTACCTCGACGTGCCCTTCGACCAGCTGGTCGACCAGCTCGGCACCGCCCGCACCGCGCAGCACCCGCCGCTGGTCCAGGTGGTGTTCGGCGCCCACGGCGAGGACCGCACCCCGCTCGTGCTCGGCCGGGCCACCGCCGGGAGCCGGGTGCGCTCCAACGGCACCAGCAAGTTCGACCTCACCTGGTCCGTCTTCGACAGCAGCGGGACCGGCAGCGGGACGGGCGGCGACCCCGGCGACCCCGGCGGCGAACTGCGCGGCGAGGCCGAGTACCGCAGCGAGCTGTTCGACGCCGGGACGGTGCGCCGGCTGGCCGCCGACTTCGGCGCCCTGCTCACCGCGGCCCTGGACGAGCCCGACGCCACCGTGCTGCGGCTGACCGGCCGCACCGCCGGGGCCGAGGCCGTCCGGGCCACCGACACCCCCGGCCACTGCCTGCACCGGCTGTTCGAGCAGGCCGCCGACGCCCACCCCGACCGGCCCGCCGTCAGCGACTCCGGCCACACCCTGAGCTACGCCGAACTCGACCGCCGGGCCAACCGCCTGGCCCATGCCCTGCGCGCCCGTGGGGCCGGCCCCGGCGACCGCGTCGGAATGCTGCTGGACCGCACGGCCGACGTCCTGGTCACCGTCCTCGGCGTGCTCAAGACCGGCGCCGCGTACGTGCCCGTCGACCTCGCCGCCCCCGCCGACCGCGCCGCGCTCGTCTTCGCCGACGCCGACGTCACCCTCGTCGTCACCGACCGCCCGGACCGGGCCCCCGAAGGCCCCTGGCAGGCCTACGACCTGACCGCCGAGGCCGCCGACCTGGCCGCCCGGCCGGACCACCGCCCGCCGGCCGCCGGGCGCCCCGGCGACGTCGCCTACATCATCTTCACCTCCGGCTCCACCGGCCGCCCCAAGGGCGTCGCCGTCGCCCACGAGCACGTCAGCCGGCTCATGGCGGACGGCGCGGAGCACTTCGGCTTCGGCCCGGAGGAGACCTGGACGCTCTTCCACAGCTACGCCTTCGACTGGACGGTCTGGGAGATGTGGGGCGCCCTGCTGCACGGTGCCCGCCTGGTCGTCGTCCCCTACGTCACCAGCCGCTCGCCGGAGGAGTTCGCCGAACTGCTGGAGCAGGAGCGGGTCTCCTTCCTCTGCCTCACCCCCTCGGCGCTGCGCCAGCTGGAGCCCGTGCTGCGGCGCGGCCCGCGCGACCTGTCCGCGCTGAAGTGGATCATGCTCGGCGGGGAGGCGCTGGACCCGGGCGTCGTCCAGCGCTGGTTCGAACTCGACCCGCCGCCCCCGGCCCGGCTCTGCAACCTGTACGGCATCACCGAGACCACCGTCCACGTCACCACCCACGACCTGGCCGGCAGCGCCGGCTTCGAGCGCAGCCTGATCGGCGCGCCCATGCCGCACCTCACCGCCCAGGTCCTGGACGACTGGCTGCGTCCGGTGCCACCCGGCGCGGCCGGCGAGCTGTACATCGGCGGCGGCAGCCTCGCCCACGGCTACTGGGGCCGCCCCGGCCTCACCGCGGGCCGCTTCGTCGCCGACCCCTACGGCCCGCCCGGGGCGCGGCTCTACCGCACCGGCGACGTCGCCCGGTGTCTGCCCGGCGGCGGTCTGGAGTACATCGGACGCGCCGACTTCCAGGTCAAGCTGCGCGGCTTCCGGATCGAGCTCGGCGAGATCGAGAACGCGCTCGCCGCCCACCCGGACGTCGACGCCTGCGTCGTCACCGTGCACGACGACCGGCTCGCCGCGTACGTCACCGGGCGCGAGCCCGCCGACGTCCGCGCCTTCCTCGGCCGCTCGCTGCCCCCGTACATGGTCCCGGCCAGCTTCACCGTCCTGGAGTCGCTGCCGCTCACCGTCAACGGCAAGGTGGACCGCGCCGCGCTGCCCGCCCCCGGCCAGCGCAGCACGGCCACCGGAGGCCGCCACGTCGAGCCGCGCACCCCGGAGGAGGAGGCCTTCGCCGCCGTCTGGACGGAGGTCCTCGGGGTGGACGGCATCGGCGTCCACGACGACTTCTTCCACCTCGGCGGCGACTCCATCCGGGCCGTCCAGCTCGCCGGCGCGCTGCACGAGCGCGGCTGGGGGGTGAGCCTGCGGGACGTCTTCAACGCCCCCACGGTCGCCGCCCTGTTGCCGCTGGCCGAGCCCGTCGCCGAAGGCCCGGCCGATCACGAGCCCTTCTCCCTGATCACCCCGGAGGACCGCGACGACCTGCCGCCCGGCCTGGCCGACGCCTACCCGATGGTCTCCATGCAGCTCTCCATGGTCTTCCACATGGAGATCGCCGGCGGCACCGACAGCTACCACAACGTCAACTCCTACCGGATCTCGGGCGACCTCGACGAACAGGCCTTCCGCCGCTCGGTCGCCGAGGCCATGGAGCGCCACGCGGTGCTGCGCACCGGCCTCGACCTGTCCGGCTACGGCGAACCGCTCCAGCTCGTGTACGGGCGGCTGCCCGCGCCCGTCGAGTTCACCGACCTGCGCGGCGAGCCCGACCAGGACACGGCGGTCCGCGAGGTGTTCGACACCCACCGGTGGACGCCCTTCGACCTCACCGCCCCGCCGCTGTTCCGGATCACCGTGCAGCGCCTGGCCGAGGACGCCTTCCAGCTCACCATCTCCGAGCACCACGCCATCCTCGACGGCTGGAGCTTCACCTCGCTGTTCACCGAGATCCTGGAGCGCCACACGGCCCTGGCCGCCGACCCGCTCGGCGCCCCCACCCCGCCGCCGCGCACCGCCTTCCGCGACTTCGTGGCCGTCGAACGGCAGGCCGCCGGGGACGAGCGCTCGCTCGCGTACTGGCGCGACCGGCTGTCCGGCGTCAGCGGCCAGTCCTTCCCCGGCAGCGAGGACGTGCACGAGGCGCCGCGCACCGTCGAGCGGGTGCTGCCCGAGGCGCCCGAGCAACTGCGGCAGGTCGCCGACGCCCTGGCCGTGCCCCTCAAGTCGGTCGCGCTCGCGGCCCACCTGCACGCCCTCGCCGCCGTCACCGGGCGACGGCGCGTCACCACCGGCCTCGCCGTGAACGGCCGGCTGGAACGGCTCGGCGGCACCGAGGTGTACGGGCTGTTCCTCAACACCGTCCCGCTGAGCTGCGAGCCCACCGACGACCTGCTCGCCCTGGTGCGCGAGGTGCACCGGGAGGAACTGGACATGATGCCGCACCGCCGGGTGCCCTTCGCCCGGCTCGCCCGGCTGATGACCGACACCGCGCTGGACAGCCAGTTCGGCTACCTGCGCTTCCACGCCCTGGGCCGGCTCAGCTCCGCCCGCATCGTGGACGGCCGGATCGGCTGCGAGCCGACCCTGCGCCACGAGCCCAACAGCTTCGCGTTCGGCGCCTCGCTGATCCAGGACCCGGTCTCGCAGCGCGTGCTGCTCGCCGTGGACCACCAGCGCTCCCTGGTCACCGACACCACCGCCGAGCAGTTCATCGACACCTACACGGCAGCCCTGCACGCCATGGCCGCCTCCGTCCGAGAGTCCTGAGGAACCGTCATGACCGACCTCCTGCACCGCCTGCGCGATGCCGTCGCCGCCCACCCCGAGCGCACCGCCGTCCTCGCCGGAGCGGCCCGCCTGGACTTCGCCGAACTCGACCTGCGCACCGCCGCGCTGGCCCGCGCCCTGCGCGCCCACGGCGTCGGCCGCGGCGACCGGGTCGGCGTCCACCTCGCCCGCACCGCCGACCTGCCGGTCGCCCTGCTCGCCGTCTGGCGGGCCGGCGCCGCCTACGTCCCGCTCGACCCGGCCTACCCCGCCGAGCGGCTGGCCTTCATGGCCGCCGACGCGCGGCTCGCGGCCCTGATCAGCGCGGACGGCCTCCCGGCGGCCCAGGGCGTGCCGGTCCTGCGCCCGGACGCCGCCGCCGGCGGGCCTGATCTGCCGGAGGCGGCCGACCCGCTCGACCCCGCCTACGTCATCTACACCTCCGGCTCCACCGGGCTCCCCAAGGGCGTCGAGGTGCCGCGCGGCGCCGTCGCCGCCCTGGTGGAGGCACTGGAGGCCGCCGGCGCCTACCGTGCCGAGCCCGGGGTGGTCGGCTGGAACGCCAGCGTCTCCTTCGACGCCTCCGTCCAGCAGTGGGCCCGGATCTGCCGCGGCGACACCGTCCTGGTCATCGGCGACGAGCACCGCGCCGACCCCGCCCGGGTGGCGGCCCTGCTGGCCGAGCACGCCGTCACCGACCTCGACCTGACCCCCTCGCACTGGGAGCTGCTGCGCGAGCCGCTCACCGGCGCCCGGGTGCCGCGGCTGTTCATGGGCGGCGAGCCCGTCCCCGAGCACACCTGGCGGGAGCTCGCCGACGGCGGCATCGACGCGCTCAACCTGTACGGGCCCACCGAGTGCACCGTCGACGCCGTCACCACGCCGATCAGCGGCCCCGGTCCGCACCTGGGCGATCCGCTGCCCGGCGTGCGCCTCCACCTGCTGGACGAGAAGCTCGCCCCGGTCGCCGACGGCGTCGTCGGCGAGCTGTACCTCGCCGGGCCCGGGCTCGCCCACGGCTACCCGGGCCGCCCCGGGCTGACCGCCGGACGCTTCGTCGCCGACCCGACCGCCCCCGGCGAGAGGATGTACCGCACCGGCGACCAGGCCCGGCGCGGCGAGGGCGGCCGGCTGGAGTACGTCGGCCGGGTCGACCGCCAGGTCAAGCTGCGCGGCTACCGGATCGAGCTCGGCGAGGTCGAGCACGCGCTGGCCCGGCTGGACGGCGTCCAGGCCGCCGCCGTCACCGTCCACGAGCCCGCCCCCGGCGACCGCCGGCTCGTCGGCTACGTCACCGGCGCCACCGCCGCCGCCGAACTGACCGAGCGCCTGCGGGCCACCCTGCCCGCGCACCTGGTGCCCTCGGCGATCACCGTGCTGGACGCCATGCCGCTCACCCCGAACGGCAAGGTCGACCACGCGGCCCTGCCCGCCCCCGCGGCGCAGCCCGCCCCCGCGGCCGAGGAGGCGCCCGCCGAGGGCCCCGGCGGGCTGGCGGAGCAGGTCGCCGAGGTCTGGCGCACCGTGCTCGGCCTGACCGGCGTCACGCCCACCGACGACTTCTTCTCGCTCGGCGGCCACTCGCTCGCCGCGCTGCGCGTCGTCCACCTGCTGCGCCGCCGGCTGGGCATCGAGCTCCAGCTGCGCCACCTGCTGGACTCGGCCGACCTGGCCGCCTTCACCGCCACCGTCGGGAAGGCCGTCGAGGCCGGCACCGCCGCCCCCCGGCCCGCCCTGACCGCCCGCGCCCGGGTCAGCGGCGCATGACCACCGCCACGCGGGTGCGCCCCCGCGTCGAGGGGGACTGGCTGCTCGTCCCCGCGCCCCAACCGCACCGCCCGTTCCGGCTGTTCTGCTTCCCGCACGCCGGGGGCGACGCCACCGCCTACACCCCGCTCGCCCGCGCCCTCGCCCCGACCGCCGAGGTCTGGGCGGTGCGCCCGCCCGCCCGCGGCGGTCGCCTCGGCCACCCGATGCCCGCGAGCTTCGACCTGCTGGTCGACGCCGTCGTGGACGCCCTCACCCCGCACCTGACGGGCCGGTTCGGCTTCTACGGGCAGAGCTTCGGCGCCCTGCTCGGCTACGAGGTCGCCCGGGCGCTGCCCGCCGAGCGGCGGCCCGAACTGGTGGTCGCCGCCTCCGCCTCGCCGCCTGCCACCTGGGCCGGCCGGGACCGCCCGCAGCACACCGCAGACGACCTGCTTCGCCTGGCCGGCATGGGTGAACTCATCGAGGGCGACTCGGAGTTGAAGGAGCACGCGCTTCAGGGTATCCGTACCGACCTGGCCGTGGTCGCCACCTACCGCCCCCGCCCGCACCCGCCGATCGGCTCCGACCTGCACACCGTCGCCGGCGCCGACGACCCGATGCTCGGCTCCGCCGGACTCCAGGGCTGGGCCGTCCACACCCGTGGTGCCAGCGGCCACCACATCGTCCCCGGCGGCCACCTGCTCGCCACCGTCGACGGGCCCGGCCCGGTCGACCTGCTGACCTCCCTCATCGAGCGACCGGGCCCGGGCCACCGGGCCGGCGCCGCCGCCGACCAGTCCACGACGGAGTAGCCATGCTGACCACCACCGCGGTCGACCTCACCGACCCGGGCCTGTGGGCCCGCCCCGACACCCCCGCCCTGGTCGCGGAACTGCGCCGGGAGGCCTCCGTCCACCGCACCGACACCGTCGACGACGGGCCGATCTGGTCGGTGCTCTCCTACCGGCACTCCGCGGAGGTGCTGCGCAACGCCACGCTCTACAGCTCCGAGCAGGGCTCGCTGCTCGGCGCCGGCGAGGGCAACGTCCCGGTCGGCTCCGGCCGGATGATGGCCCTCACCGACCCGCCCCGGCACCGCGAACTCCGCGCGCCCGCCAACCCGTTCTTCGCCCCCGGCCCGGTGCGCGGAGCGTCCCGCGGCATCACCGAACTCGCCGCCTCGATCGTCGACCGGGCCGTCGAGCTGGGCGAGGTCGACCTCGTCGACGCCGTCTCCGCCCTGCCGCTGTCCGTCATGTGCGACCTCCTGGACGTCCCCGAGAAGGACCGCGAGATGGTCGAGCGGGTCTGTGACGTCGCCTTCCTCGGCCGCACCCCCGAGGAGCGCCGGGCCGGCCACCAGCAGCTCATCCCCTACCTGTTGCACCAGGTGATGCTGCGCCGCACCGACCCGCGCGACGACCTGATCAGCAAGATGGCCACCTACCGGGTCGGCGGCAAGCTGCTGCCGATCGAGGACGTCGTCCTCAACCTGGACAACATCGTGGTCGGCGGCGTCCAGACCGTCCGTCACACCGCGGCCATGGGCCTGCACACCCTCGTCCAGCACCCGGAACTGTGGCGGCAGTTGCAGCGGGGTGAGGTCGGCATGGACTCGGCGCTGGACGAACTCCTGCGCTGGACGTCCGTCGGGCTGCACACCCTGCGCACCGCGAGCCGGGACACCGAGCTCGACGGCCGCACCATCCGGCGCGGCGACCGGGTCGCGGTCTGGGTGTGGTCCGCCAACCGGGACCCGGAGGCCTTCGACCGGCCCGAGGAGATCCTGCTCGACCGCGCCCCCAACAAGCACCTCGCCCTCGGCCTCGGCGCCCACTACTGCATCGGCGCGCCGCTGGCCAAGGCCGAACTCGGCGCCCTGTTCGCGGCGATGCTGGAGCGCGTCGCCGTGATCGAACCGACCGGGCCGGTCGTCCACAACCGCTCGATCATCAACTTCGGCCTGGACCACTTCCCGGTGCGCCTCACCCCGCGCTGAACCGGGCCGCCGCGGACCGCCGACGGGCGCCCGAGCCGAACTGCCGCGTTCCTGCCGCGACTCCTGCCGTTGCGCCCCCCGGCCCGCCCCTACCTTCGAAGCAACCCAAGGAGGACACCATGAGCAACCCGTTCGAGGACGACAACGCCGGCTACCTGGTGCTGGTCAACGACGAGAACCAGCACTCGCTGTGGCCGGTCTGGATCGACGTGCCGGCCGGCTGGACCACCGTCCACGGCGAGGACACCCGCCAGGGCTGCCTCGACCACATCGAGGCCAACTGGACCGACATCCGGCCCGCCAGCCTGACCGCCTCCCTCGCCCGGCAGTGAGCGCGACCATGCTGACCTGGGAACTGAACCCCGGCCGTCCGGCCCTCGCGCACGCCCCGCGCACCGCCGACATCGGCGAGGCCCGCGCATGGCTGCGCGAGAACGAGGCCGAGCTCACCGAAGCCCTGCACCGGCACGGCACGATCTTCCTGCGCGGCCTGCCGGTCGCGAGCACCGAGGACGTCGCCGCCGTGCGCGACGTCCTCATCCCCGAGCGCACCCCCTACCGGGAGAAGGCCACCCCGCGCAGCGACTACGGCAACGGCGTCTTCTCCTCCACCGACCTGCCGTCGCCCCAGCCGATCCGGATGCACAACGAGAACAGCTACACCCTCACCTTCCCGGGCCGGCTGCTCTTCGCCTGCCTGACCGCCCCCGAGGAGGGCGGCGCCACCCCGACCGCCGACTGCCGCCAGGTGCTCGACCACCTGCCCGCGCACCTGGTCGAGCGGATGCGGACGTCCGGCTGGACGCTCACCCGCAACTACTCGGACTACGTCTCCCTGGGCTGGCGCACCGCCTTCGCCACCGAGGACCGGGCCGAGGTCGAGGCCTACTGCCGGGAGAACGGCATCACCTGGGAGTGGCTGCCGGACGGCAACCTGCGCACCGGCCAGCTGCGCCCCGGCACCATCCACCACCCGGCGACCGGCGAGGAGGTCTGGTTCAACCACCTCGCCTTCTGGAGCGAGTGGTCGCTCGACCCGGACATCCGCGAGGCGATGACCGACGAGTTCGGCCCGGACGGCTTCCCGTTCAACACCGGCTTCGGGGACGGCGAACCCCTGGAGCGCGCCGACGTCGACGCCCTCAACGAGGCGTACCACGCCGCGACCGTGCGCGAGCGCTGGCAGGTCGGCGACGTGATGCTGGTCGACAACGTGCTGTGCGCGCACGGCCGGGACCCGTACCGCGGCGACCGCAGGATCGCCGTCGCGATGGGGCAGCCCCTCGACGTCCTGGACTGCCGGCCCAGCGTCCGGCCCACCCTGGCCGTCGCCTGACCGTCCCAGACCACCCCGTGCCGTGACGTGAGTAGAGGAAGCACCGTGATCCCGGTTTCGTACGCACAGCAGCGTCTCTGGCTGATCGACCAGATCGAGGGGCCGACCGCGCTGTACAACCTTCCGTTCGCCCTGCGCCTGCGCGGCGAGCTCGACACCGCCGCGCTGCGCGCCGCGACGGTGGACGTGGTCGCCCGGCACGAGGCCCTGCGTACGGTGTTCCCGGTGGCCGGGGGAGTCCCGGTGCAGCAGATCCTGCCGGCCGAGGAGGCGCAGCCGCGCTTCCTGGTCGTGGACTGCGCACCGGACGACTACCCCGCCCGCCGGGACGCGGCCGCCGCCGAGACCTTCGAGCTGAGCCGCGAACTGCCCATCCGGGTCACGGTGTTCACCCTCGCTCCGACCGAGCACGTGCTGCTCGTCGTCCTGCACCACATCGCCGGCGACGGCTGGTCGCTCGGCCCGCTGCTGCGCGACCTCGCCACCGCCTACCGGGCCCGGCTCGTCGGCCGCGCCCCCCACTGGGAGCCGCTGCCCGTCCAGTACGCCGACTACGCGCTCTGGCAGCGCGACCTGCTCGGCGACGAGCGCGACCCCGAGAGCCTGCTCGCCCGCCAACTCGACCACTGGCGAACCGCGCTGGCCGGCCTCCCGGAGGAACTGGAGCTGCCGACGGACCGCCCCCGGCCGCCCGCCCCCACCGGCGCCGCCGACTCCGTCGACCTCACCTGGGGCGCCGACCTGCACAGCGCCCTGCTCGACCTCGCCCGCGCGCACCGCACCACCCTGTTCACCGTCCTCCAGGCCGGCCTGGCCGCACTGTTCACCAGGCTCGGCGCCGGCACCGACGTCCCGCTCGGCACCGGCCTCGCCGGCCGCGCCGACGAGGCCCTGGACGACCTGGTCGGCTTCTTCGTCAACTCCCTCGTGCTGCGCGCCGACACGTCCGGCGACCCGAGCTTCGCCGAGCTGCTCGGCCGCGTCCGGGAGGCCCAGCTCGACGCCTTCGCCCACCAGGACATCCCCTTCGAGCGCCTCGTCGAGGAGCTCAACCCGACCCGCGCCCTCGGCCGCCACCCGCTGTTCCAGACCCTGCTGGTGCTCCAGAACCACGGACAGGACGCCGAACTCGACCTGCCCGGGCTGGAGTCCGCACCCGAACCGATCGGCCTGCGGGTCGCCAAGTTCGACCTCAACATCGGCATCGCCGAACGCCACGGCCCCGACGGCGCCCCCGCCGGGCTCACCGGCTCGATCGAGTACGCCGCCGACCTCTACGACCACACCACCGTCGCCGCCCTGGCCGACCGGCTCGGCCTGCTGCTGACCGGTGCCGCCGCCGACCCGCACGCCCCCATCGCCACCCTCGACGTCCTCGCCCCCGAGGAGCGCACCCGCATCCTCACCGAGTGGAACGCCACCGGCGCCCCGGGCCGGCCCGGGACCCTCGCCGAGTCCTTCGAGCGCCAGGCCGACCGCACCCCGCACGCCACCGCCCTCGCCCACGACGGCGGCACCCTCGGCTACGCCGAACTCGACGCCCGGGCCAACCGCCTCGCCCACCACCTGATCGCCCTCGGCGTCGGCACCGAGACCCCCGTCGCGATGCTGATGGAGCGCTCCGTCGACGTCGTCGTCGCCACCCTGGCGATCCTCAAGGCCGGCGGCTGCTACGTGCCCATGCACCCCGGCCTGCCGCCCGAGCGGATGACCGACGTGCTCGCCGACACCGGCGCCCCCGTGCTGCTCACCGACCGCGCCGACCCGGGCTTCCCGCACCGGGCCGTGGTGGTCCGCCCCGGCGACGAGGCGGCCGCCCCCGCCCACCGCCCCGGCGTGCCCGTCCACCCGGACCAGCTCGCCTACGCGATGTACACCTCCGGCTCCACCGGCCGCCCCAAGGGCGTCGCCGTCCGCCACCGCGACGTCCTCGACCTCGCCGCCGACCGGCGCTGGCAGGACGGCCGGCACGAGCGGGTCCTGCTGCACTCCCCGCACGCCTTCGACGCCGCCACCTACGAGATCTGGACGCCCCTGCTGGCCGGCGGCACCGTCGTGGTGGCCCCGCCCGGCGCCCTCGACGCCACCTCCCTGCACGCCGTCACCACCCGCCACGACGTCACCGCCGTCTTCCTCACCAAAGCCCTGTTCGACCTCGTCGCCGAGCAGGCCCCGCAGACCTTCGCCGCCCTGCGGGTCGTCTGCACCGGCGGCGAGGCCGCCTCCGGCACCCTGATGCGGCGCGTCCTGGACGCCTGCCCCGACCTGCTGCTCGCCCACGTCTACGGGCCCACCGAGACCACCACCTTCGCGACCCACCACCCGCTCGTCCACGCCGACCTCGACGGCCCCCGGGTGCCGATCGGCGGCCCGCTCGACGCCATGCGCAGCTACGTCCTCGACGCCCGGCTGTGCCCCGTCCCGCCCGGCGTCCCGGGAGAGCTGTACATCGCCGGTGCCGGGCTGGCCCGGGGCTACCTGAACCGTCCGGGCCTGACCGCCGAGCGGTTCGTCGCCTGCCCGTACGCGCCCGGGGAGAGGATGTACCGCACCGGCGACCTGGTGCGGCTGCGCGCCGACGGCGCCGTGGAGTTCCTCGGCCGGATCGACGGCCAGGTCAAGCTGCGCGGCTTCCGGATCGAACTCGGCGAGATCGAGGCGGCGCTCTCCCGCCACCCCGCCGTGCGCCAGGTCATCGTGATCGCCCGTGAGGACCGCCCCGGCGACACCCGGCTGGTCGCCTACTGCACCGCCGACGCCTCGCTCACCCCGGCCGAGCTGCGCACCTTCGCCGGCACCACGCTGCCCGGCTACATGGTCCCCGCCGCCGTCGTCCTGCTCGACGCGCTGCCGCTCAACGCCAACGGCAAGGTCGACCGCCGGGCCCTGCCCGCCCCGGACGTCGCTGCCGACGGCACCGGCCGCGAGCCCCGCGACGAGCGCGAACGGGCTCTGTGCGAGCTCTTCGGCGACCTGCTCGGCATCGACGACATCACCATCGACGACGACTTCTTCGCCCTCGGCGGCCACTCGCTGCTCGCCACCCGCCTCACCGGGCGGGCCCGCGCCGAACTCGGCATCGAACTCGCCATCGGCGACCTCTTCCAGGCCCCCACCGTCGCCGGGCTCACCGACCGGCTCGCCGACCGCGCGGCCGACGTGCCCGCCCCGGCCCGCCCGGCGCTGCGGCCCGGCCCCCGGCCCGACCGGGTGCGGCTCTCCTTCGCCCAGCGCCGCCTCTGGTTCCTCGCCCAGGCCGAGGGCCCCGCCGCCACCTACAACGTGACCCTCGCCCTGAGGCTGCGCGGCCCGCTCGACCCCGCCGCCCTGGCCGACGCCCTCGGCGACACCGTCCGGCGGCACGAGGCCCTGCGCACCGTCTTCGCCGTCCACGACGGCACCCCCCACCAGCACATCCTCGGCGGGCCGACCGCCCCGCTGCTCACCACCACCGACCGGCCGGTGGACGAACTCGCCCGCCACACCTTCGACCTGGCCGCCGACCTGCCCCTGCACGCCTACCTGCGGCCCGAGGGCCCGGACGAGCACGTCCTGGTCCTCGTCCTGCACCACATCGCCGGGGACGGCGCCTCGCTGGGCCCGCTCTACCGCGACCTCACCGACGCCTACCGGGCCCGGCTCGCCGGCCGCGCCCCCGACGGCGAGCCGCTGCCCGTCCAGTACGCCGACTACGCGCTCTGGCAGCACGCCCTGCTCGGCGACGAGGACGACCCGCAGAGCCTGGCCGCCCGCCAACTCGCCTACTGGCGGGACGCGCTGGCCGACCTGCCGGAGGAGCTGCCGCTGCCCGTGGACCGCCCCCGGCCGCCGGTCGCCACCCACCGCGGCGCCGTCGTCCCGCTGGAACTCGACGCCGAACTGCACGCCCGCCTCGGCGAGCTCGCCGCCCAGCACGGCGCGACCCTGTTCATGGTCCTCCAGGCCGCCTACGCCACCCTGCTGCACCGCTTCGGCGCCGGTACCGACCTGCCGATCGGCACTCCGGTCGCCGGCCGCCTCGACGAGGCCGTCACCGACCTGGTCGGCTACTTCGCCAACACCCTGGTGCTGCGCACCGACCTCTCCGGCCGGCCGGGCTTCGCCGAACTGCTGCGCCGCGTCCGGGACACCGACCTCGCGGCGTACGAGCACCAGGACACGCCGTTCGAGCGCCTCGTCGAGGAGCTCAACCCGGTCCGCTCGCTGGCCCGGCACCCGCTGTTCCAGGTGATGCTGACCTTCGCCACCGCCGCCGAGGCCGGACCGTCCTTCCCCGGTGTGGCGGCGGCGGAGGAGCCCGTCGACTACGGCACCGCCAAGTTCGACCTCAAGCTGTCGCTGACCGAGCGCCACCGCGCGGACGGGACCCCGGGCGGGCTCGCGGGCGGGCTGGAGTACGCCACCGACCTGTTCGACCGGGAGACGGCGGAACGGCTGGGCGCCGCGCTGGTCCTGATCCTGCGGCAGGCCGCCGCCGACCCGGACCTGGCCGTCACCGCCGCCGAGGTCCTGCCCGAGGCCGAGCGGGCCGCGCTGACGGCCGGCCCCGCGTCGGCCGGGGAACCGCCGCTGCTCCCGGCCGTGTTCGAGGCCCGGGCCGCGGCCACCCCGGAGGCGGTGGCGCTGGTCCACGCGGGCACCGCGCTGACCTTCGCGGAGCTGAACGCGCGGGCCAACCGGCTGGCGCACCGGCTGATCGCCGCCGGGGTGGCCCCCGGATCGGTGGTGGCCCTCGCCCTGCCGCGCTCGGCGGAGACGGTGGTCGGGCTGCTGGCGGTGCTCAAGGCCGGCGGCGCCTACCTGCCGCTGGACGCCGAGTACCCGGCGGAGCGGACGGCGCACATGCTCGCGGACGCCGCGCCCGCCCTGGTGCTGACCGACGCCCGCTGGCCGCTGCCCGAACTGCTGGCCGCCCTGCCCGTCCTGGACGTCACGGACGAGCCCGGCCCGGCCCAGGACCCGAGGCCCCGCCTGCACGCGGCGGACGCCGCGTACGTGATCCACACCTCCGGCTCGACCGGCCGCCCCAAGGGCGTGCTGGTGCCGCACCGCAGCCTCGCGGCCCTGCTGGCCGGCCACCGGGCCACGATGATCGCGGACGCCGAGGCGGCGCACGGCCGGCTGCGGGCCGCGCTGACCGCGTCGCTCTGCTTCGACGCCTCGCTGGAGGTCGTGCTCTGGATGGTCGCCGGGCACGAGCTGCACCTGATCGGCGACGAGGTCCGCCGGGACGCCGCCCTGCTGGTCCGCCACGTGCGCGAGACCGGGATCGACACGCTGCACGTCACCCCCTCGTACGCCGAGCAACTGGTCGAGGAGGGCCTGCTGGAGGAGCCCGCGCCGAAGCTGCTGCTGCTCGGCGGGGAGGCCATCGGCCAGGGCCTGTGGAGCAGGCTGTGCGCGTCCCCGCTGACCGCCGGCCACACCATGTACGGCCCCACCGAGTCCACCGTGCACGCCCTCACCCGGCCGCTCGACGGCACCCAGCGGCCGGTGCTCGGCCGGACGGTCGCCGGGACCGCCGGGTACGTGCTGGACGAGTACCTGAACCCGGTGCCGGTCGGCGTCCCCGGGGAGCTGTACCTGGCGGGGGCCGGGCTGGCCCGGGGTTACCTGAATCGGCCGGGGCTGACCGCCGAGCGTTTCGTCGCCAGCCCGTTCGCGGCGGGCTCGAGGATGTACCGCACCGGGGACCTGGTCCGCCGCACCCGCGACGGCGAGCTGGAGTACCTCGGCCGCACCGACCACCAGGTCAAGGTTCGCGGCTTCCGGATCGAACTCGGCGAGATCGAGAGCGTCCTGGCCGCGCACCCGCAGGTGCACCGGGCCGCCGTCCTGCCCGACGACAGCGGCCTGCGCCTGGTCGCCTACGTGGTCGCCGACGGCCCCCTCGACCCGGCCGGACTGCGCGCCTTCGCCGCGGAGACACTGCCCGGCTACATGCTCCCGGCCGCCATCGTGCCGCTGCCCGCCCTGCCGCTGAACGCCAACGGCAAACTGGACCGTGCCGCGCTCCCGGCCCCGGACTTCGCCGCCCTCGCCGGCGGCCGGGCCGCCCGCACCCCGCAGGAGGAGATCCTCTGCGGCCTGCTCGCCGAGGTGCTCGGCCTGGACGCGGTCGGCGCCGACGACGACTTCTTCGCCCTCGGCGGGCACTCGCTGCTCGCCACCCGGCTGCTGAGCCGGGTCCGGGGCGCGCTGGGTGCGGAGTTGGGCATCCGGGACGTCTTCGAGGCGCCGACCGCGGCCGGGCTCGCCGGCCGCCTCGACGCGGGCTGCGACCGGCTCGCGCTGAGCGCCCGGGCCGAGCGGCCCGAGCGGGTGCCGCTGTCCTTCGCGCAGCAGCGGCTCTGGCTGATCGACCGGATGGAAGGCCCGAGCGCCCTCTACAACTCGCCGCTGGCCCTGCGGTTGGCCGGGGAGCTGGACGCCGCGGCCCTGGAACTCGCCCTCGGCGACCTGGTGGCCCGGCACGAGAGCCTGCGCACGGTGATCGTCGAGACCGACGGCGAGCCCCACCAGCTGATCCGCCCGGCCGACGCGGCGGCGGTGCCCTTCGACGTCCGGGACTGCCCGGCCGACGAGGTCGCCGAGGCCGTCGACGCGGCCTCTCGCCGGGCCTTCGACCTGGCCACCGAACTCCCGCTCCGGGCCGTCCTGCTGCGCACCGCCGACCAGGACCACGTGCTGGTCCTGGTACTGCACCACATCGCGAGCGACGGCTGGTCGACGGGCCCGCTGCTGCGCGATCTCGCCGAGGCCTACGCGGCCCGGGCGGCGGGCACCGCGCCCGATCGGGCGCCGCTGCCGGTGCAGTACGCGGACTACGCGCTCTGGCAGCAAGAGCTGCTCGGCGAGGAGGTCGATCCGGAGAGCCTGGCCGCCCGCCAACTCGCCTACTGGCGGGACGCGCTGGCCGACCTCCCGGAGGAGCTGACGCTGCCGGCGGACCGCCCCCGGGGCGCCGTCGCCAGCCACCACGGTGACCGGGTGTCGCAACTCCTGGGTGCCGAACTCCACCGCGAACTGGTCGCGTTGGCGCGCTCGCAGCGGGTGACGGTGTTCATGGCCCTCCAGGCCGCCCTCGCCGCCCTGCTCACCCGGCTCGGCGCGGGCACCGACGTGCCGATCGGTTCGGTGGTGGCCGGGCGGTCCGACGAGGCGCTGGACGACCTGGTCGGCTTCTTCGTCAACACCCTGGTGCTGCGCACCGACACCTCGGGCGATCCGAGCTTCACCGAACTGCTGGCCCGCGTCCGGGAGACCGACCTCGGTGCCTACGCGCACCAGGACGTGCCGTTCGAGCGGCTGGTGGAGGAGCTGAACCCGGCCCGCTCGCTGGCCCGCCACCCGCTCTTCCAGGTCATGCTGGTGCTCCAGAACAACGAGCAGGCCGACGCGTCGCCCACCGGCCTGTGGGGCGAGGCGCTGCCGGCGGCCACCGGAGTCGCCAAGTTCGACCTCAACCTGATCGCCCAGGAGTCCTTCGACCCGGAGGGCGAACCCGCCGGGATCGACTGCGCGCTCGACTTCGCGACGGACCTCTTCGACCGGGAGACGGCCGAGACGGTCGTCCGCCACTTCGCGCGGCTGCTGACGGCGGCCGTCCAGCGGCCGGACACCCGGATCGGGCTGCTCCCGTTGATCACCCCGGTCGAGCGGGTCGAACTGCTGGGCGGGGTGGTGCCGTTGGCGGTGGAGGTGCCGTTGGTTCCGGCTGTGTTCGAGGCTCAGGCCGTGGCGACTCCGGAGGTGGTGGCGCTGGTCCACGGGGGCGTCGCGTTGACCTTCGCGGAGTTGGACGCGCGGGCGAACCGGTTGGCGCACCGGCTGATCGCCGCCGGGGTGGTCCCCGGGTCGGTGGTGGCGTTGGCGCTGCCGCGTTCGGTGGAGTCGGTGGTGGGGTTGCTGGCGGTGTTGAAGGCCGGTGGTGTCTACCTGCCGCTGGACCCGTCGTATCCGGCGGAGCGGACGGCGTACACGCTGGAGGATGCGGCGCCGGTGCTGGTGTTGAGTGACGGGCGCTGGCCGTTGCCGGAGGTGCTGGCGGGGTTGTCCGTTCTGGATGTCACGGATGTGCCCGGTCCGGAGGGGAGTCCGAGCCGTCGGCTGGGCGCGGCGGATGCGGCGTACGTGATCTACACGTCGGGCTCCACCGGTCGCCCCAAGGGCGTGGTGGTGTCGCACGGGAGTCTCGCGGCGCTGCTGGCGGGCCACCGGATGGAGCTGATGGCGGGTGAGGAGCGGCGGAGGGTCGCGTTGACGGCCTCGCTGTGCTTCGACGCTTCGTGGGACGGCGTGCTGTGGATGGTCGCCGGGCACGAGCTGCACCTGATCGGCGACGAGGTCCGCCGGGACGCCGCCCTGCTGGTCCGCCACGTGCGCGAGGCCGGAATCGGCGTCCTGGAGGTCACCCCTTCGTACGCCGAACAGCTCCTGGCAGAAGGACTGTTGGAAGCACCGGCGCCGGGCCTCCTGCTGCTGGGCGGTGAGGCCGTGGGCCAGGCGCTGTGGACGCGGTTGCGGGAGGCGCCGGGGACTCGGGCGTACAACCTGTACGGTCCGACGGAGTGCACCGTGGACGCGCTGGTGCAGCCGCTCGACGGCGCGGACCGGCCGGTGCTCGGCCGGACGGTCGCCGGGACTGCCGGGTACGTGCTGGACGAGCACCTGAACCCGGTGCCGGCGGGTGTTCCGGGGGAGTTGTACCTCGCCGGGGCCGGTCTGGCCCGGGGCTACCTGGGTCGCGCGGCGCTCACGGCGGAGCGTTTCGTCGCCAGCCCGTTCGCCGAGGGTACGAGGATGTACCGTACCGGGGACCTGGTCCGCCGCACCCGTGACGGCGAGCTGGAATACCTGGGCCGCACCGACGACCAGGTGAAGATCCGTGGCTTCCGGATCGAACTCGGCGAGATCGAGCAGGCGTTGACCCGCCACCCCGCCGTCCGCCAGACCGTGGTGACCGTTCGGGAGAGCAGCGAAGGAGACCGCCGGCTGGTCGCCTACTGCGCGGTGGACGGCGCCGCCGCCCCCGAACTCGCCCACGCGCTGCGCCGGTTCGCCGGCGAGTCGCTGCCCGGCTACATGGTGCCCGCCGCCGTGGTGCCGCTCGACGCCCTGCCGCTGACCGGCAGCGGCAAGGTCGACCGCCGTGCTCTGCCCGCCCCGGACTTCGCCGCCCTGGCGGCGGCCGGCGGCCGGACGGCCCGTAGCCCGCAGGAGGAGATCCTGTGCGGCCTGCTCGCCGAGGTGCTCGGCCTGGACGCGGTCGGCGCCGACGACGACTTCTTCGCGCTGGGCGGGCACTCGCTGCTCGCCACCCGGCTGCTGAGCCGGGTCCGGTCCGTGCTGGGTGTGGAGTTGGGCATCCGGGACGTCTTCGAGGCGCCGACCGCGGCCGGGCTCGCCGGCCGCCTCGACGCGGGCTGCGACCGGCTCGCGCTGAGCGCCCGGGCCGAGCGGCCCGAGCGGGTGCCGCTGTCCTTCGCGCAGCAGCGGCTCTGGCTGATCGACCGGATGGAGGGCCCGAGCGCCCTCTACAACCTGCCGCTCGTGCTCCGCGTGACGGGCGAGCTGGACGCCGCGGCCCTGGAGCTCGCCCTCGGCGACCTGGTGGCCCGGCACGAGAGCCTGCGCACGGTGATCGAGGAGGAGGACGGAACCCCGTACCAGCGGATCCGACCGGCCGAGGCGGCCCGCGTCCCCGTCGAGCTGCTGCCCGGCGGCACCGCGCCGGAGGCCTGCACCTCGCGCCCGTTCGACCTCGCCGCCGAACTGCCGATCCGGGCCCACCTGATCCCGGCCGGCCGGGACGAGCACCTGCTCGTCCTGGTGCTGCACCACATCGCCGGTGACGGCTGGTCGATGGGCCCGCTGCTGCGCGATCTCGCCGCGGCCTACGCGGCGCGGGTGGCGGGCGCCGCGCCCGAGCAGGCGCCGCTGCGGGTGCAGTACGCGGACTACGCGCTCTGGCAGCGTGAGCTGCTCGGCGAAGGCGAGGGCGAAGGCGAAGGCCAGGCCCAGGGCGGCCTCCTCAGTCGCCAACTCGCCTACTGGCGGGACGCGCTGGCCGACCTCCCGGAGGAGCTGGCGCTCCCGGCGGACCGCCCCCGGGGCGCCGTCGCCAGCCACCGCGGCGACCGGATCGTCCATCCGCTGGGCGCCGAACTCCACCGCGACCTGGTGACGTTGGCGCGCTCGCAGCGGGTGACGATGTTCATGACCGTCCAGGCCGCCCTCGCCGCCCTGCTCACCCGGCTCGGCGCGGGCACCGACGTGCCGATCGGTTCGGTGGTGGCCGGGCGGTCCGACGAGGCGCTGGACGACCTGGTCGGCTTCTTCGTCAACACCCTGGTGCTGCGCACCGACACCTCGGGAGATCCGAGCTTCACCGAACTGCTGGCCCGCGTCCGGGAGACCCAACTCGACGCGCACGCACACCAGGACGTGCCGTTCGAGCGGCTGGTGGAGGAGCTGAACCCGGCCCGCTCGCTGGCCCGCCACCCGCTCTTCCAGGTCATGCTGGTGATGCAGGGCGACGGCGACGCGGCGCCGCTCGACGCGGCCGGTCTGGACGTCTCCGTCGAGCCGTCCGGTGGCGCGGTCGCCAAGTTCGACCTGAGCGTCGGCATCGGCGAGTCCTTCGACGCGGACGGCGCCCCAGCCGGCCTGGAGTGCGTGATCGACTTCGCCACCGACCTCTTCGACCGGGAGACGGCCGAGGCGATCGCCCTCCGGCTCGGCCGGCTGCTGGCGGCCGTGGCGGCCGAGCCGGACCAGCCGATCGGTCGGGCGGAGCTGCTGTCCCCGGTCGAGCGGGTCGAACTGCTGGGCGGGGTGGTGCCGTTGGAGGCGGAGGTGCCGTTGGTTCCGGCCGTGTTCGAGGCTCAGGCCGTGGCGACTCCGGAGGTGGTGGCGCTGGTCCACGGGGGCGTCGCGTTGACCTTCGCGGAGCTGGACGCGCGGGCGAACCGGTTGGCGCACCGGCTGATCGCCGCCGGGGTGGTCCCCGGGTCGGTGGTGGCGTTGGCGCTGCCGCGTTCGGTGGAGTCGGTGGTGGGGTTGCTGGCGGTGTTGAAGGCCGGTGGCGTCTACCTGCCGCTGGACCCGTCGTACCCGGCGGAGCGGACGGCGTACACGCTGGAGGATGCGGCGCCGGTGCTGGTGCTGAGTGACGGGCGCTGGCCGTTGCCGGAGGTGCTGGCGGGGCTGTCCGTTCTGGATGTCACGGATGTGCCCGGTCCGGACGGGAGTCTGAGCCGTCGGCTGGAGTCGGCGGATGCGGCGTATGTGATCTACACCTCGGGCTCCACCGGTCGCCCCAAGGGCGTGGTGGTGTCGCATGGGAGCCTCGCGACGCTGCTGGCGGGCCACCGGATGGAGCTGATGGCGGGTGAGGAGCGGCGGAGGGTCGCGTTGACGGCCTCGCTGTGCTTCGACGCTTCGTGGGACGGCGTGCTGTGGATGGTCGCCGGGCACGAACTGCACCTGATCGGCGACGACCTGCGCCTCGACGCAGCCGCCCTGGTCCGCCACGTCGGCACGCACGGCCTCGACGTGGTGAACTCGACCCCGTCCTTCGCGGCCCAACTGGTCGAGGAGGGACTGCTCGACGCCCCCGCCCCGAAGCTCGTGCTGCTGGGGGGTGAGGCGGTCGGTCAGGCGCTGTGGACGCGGTTGCGGGAGGCGCCGGGGACCCGGGCGTACAACCTGTACGGTCCGACGGAGTCCACCGTGGACGCGCTGGTGCAGCCGCTCGACGGCACCCAGCGGCCGGTGCTCGGCCGGACGGTCGCCGGGACCGCCGGGTACGTGCTGGACGAGCACCTGAACCCGGTGCCGGCCGGTGTCCCCGGGGAGTTGTACCTGGCGGGGGCCGGTCTGGCCCGCGGTTACCTGGGTCGTGCGGCGCTCACGGCGGAGCGTTTCGTCGCCAGCCCGTTCGCCGAGGGTACGAGGATGTACCGTACCGGGGACCTGGTCCGCCGCACCCGTGACGGCGGGATCGAGTACCTGGGCCGCACCGACGACCAGGTGAAGATCCGTGGCTTCCGGATCGAACTCGGCGAGATCGAGCAGGCGTTGACCCGCCACCCGGAGGTCGCCGCCGCCGTCGTCCGACCGGACGACAGCGGCAGCCGGCTGGTCGCCTACCTGGTCACCGACCGTCCGCTCGACCCGGCCGGGCTGCGGGCCTTCACCGCCGAGTCCCTGCCCGCCCACATGGTGCCCGCCGCCTTCGTCGCGCTGCCCGCCCTGCCGCTGACCGGCAGCGGCAAGGTCGACCACCGCGCTCTGCCCGCACCGGACTTCGCCGCCCTGCCGGCCGGCCGCCCGGCCCGCACCCCGCGGGAGCGCCTGCTGTGCACGCTGTTCGCCGAGACCCTCGGCCTGGAGCGGGTCGGCATCGACGACGGCTTCTTCGACCTCGGCGGACACTCCCTGCTCGCCATGAAGCTGCTCTCCCGGATCCGCACCGCGCTCGGCGTCGACCTCGGCATGCGGGCGCTGTTCGAGGCGCCGACCGTGGCCGGGCTCGACCGCCGGCTTGACCAGGGCCCGGCGGCCGACGCCCTGGACGTCCTGCTGCCGCTGCGCACCGGCGGCGACCGGGCCCCGCTGTTCTGCGTCCACCCGGCGGCCGGCATCAGCTGGGTCTACTCCGGGCTGCTGCGCCACCTCGACCCCGAGCTGCCGATGTACGGCCTCCAGGCCCGTGGCCTGCGCGGCGGGGCGCCGGCGAGCGTCGCCGAGATCGCCGAGGACTACGTGCGGCAGATCCGCGCGGTGCACCCGTCCGGCCCGTACCACCTGCTGGGCTGGTCCTTCGGCGCGGTGGTCGCCCAGGAGATGGCGGTCCGGCTGCGGGCCGAGGGCGCGCCGGTCGGCCTGCTGGCCCTGTTGGACGGCGCCCCGGCGGTTCGCACGGACGCCGCCCCGCCCACCACCGAACCGGCCGACACGCTGGCCGAGTTGCTGCGCTCGCTGGGCTACGACCCGGCGGACGGCAGCGGCCAGGCCGACCTGGCGGCCGTGCTCGGCGAGGCCGCGGACGTCCTGCCCGAGGTGTTCGACCGGCACCGCAAGCTGATGGCCGAGCACCTGCCCGAGCAGTACCGGGGCGACGCCGTGTTCTTCGGCGCCACTCTCGACAAGCCCGCCGACTGGCCGTACGAGCAGGCTTGGCGGCCCTACCTGGACGGCCGGATCGAGAGCCACCGCCTGGCCTGCGGGCACGGCGACCTGACCCGTCCGGAGTCCCTCGCACGGATCGCCGCCGTGCTCGCCGAGAAGCTTGGAGTGTGATCCACGATGACCACCACCGTCCCCGCACCCGCCGCACCGCCGACCGGACCGCCCCGCGGCCGGTGGGGCCTGTGGGCCCACGGCGACTTCCGCCGGCTCTGGATCGGTGAGACCTCCAGCGGTCTCGGCACGGCCGTCGGGAGCGTGGCACTGGCCCTGGTCGCCGTCGTCACGCTGGACGCCGGCCCGCTCGCGGTCGGTGTGCTGAACGCCGCCGCCTGGCTGCCCTGGTTGTTCCTCGGCCTGCCGGCCGGCGCCTGGGTGGACCGCTGGCCGCGGCTGCGGGTGATGCTGGTCTGCGACCTGCTGCTGCTCCTGCTGTTCGCGAGCGTCCCGGTGGCCGGCTGGCTGGGCGTGCTCGGCATGCCGCAGCTGGTGGTGGTGGCCCTGCTCACCGGAGCCGTGAAGGTGTTCTTCTCCACCGCCTACGGGGCCGTGCTGCCGACCCTGGTCGGCAAGGAGGACCTGCTGGAGGGCAACGTCAAGCTGCGTTCCGGCGCCTCCGCGGCCGACATCGCGGGGCCGGGCGTGGCCGGTCTGCTGGCGCAGGCGTTCGGCGCGGCCAGCGGGCTGCTCGCGGACTCCGTCAGCTACGTGGTCTCCGCGATCTGCGTCAGCCGGATCCGGACGGTCGAGCAGCCGCCGCCGCGGTCCGCGCGGCGCGGCCTCCTGCGGGAGATCGGCGACGGGGTGCGCTTCCTGGCGCACGACCCGTACCTGCGGACGCTGGCGCTGTTCGGCGCCGTCGGCAACCTGGGGCTGAACGGCATCCAGGCGGTGCAGACGGTGTTCCTGATCCGGTCGGTCGGCGTCGAACCGGGCGCGGTGGGCATGGTGTTCGCGGTGGTCAGCGTCGGCGGTCTGGCCGGGGCGACGCTGGCCCGGCGGATCGCCCGCCGGCTCGGCAGCGCGCGCGGACTGCTGCTCTGCGAGCTGGTGGTGGCGCCGTTCATCCTCCTGTTGCCGCTCGCGGGGGAGCGGCTGCCGCTGGCGGTGTGCGCGCTCGCCTGGGCCGTCGCGGTGGGCGGGGTGATCGCCGGGAACGTGCTGGCGGGAAGCTTCAACCAGGCCTACTGCCCGCCGGAGATGATCGGCCGGATCCGGGCCAGCGCGGCGACCCTGAACTACGGTGCGATCCCCGTCGGCGCCCTGGCCGGCGGCTGGCTCGGCGAGGCGCTGGGCGCCCGCACCACCATCTGGATCATGGCGGGCGTGCTGCTCTCCGCCGGAGGGGTGCTGCTGGCGAGCCCGCTGCGGAGCCTGCGCGACTTCCCCGAGCGGCCCGAGTTGCCCGAGCTGCCCGAGCGCCCCGGGCGTCCCGTCTCCTGACCGGACCGCCGCAGCACCCGAACCGCCAGCCCTGCCCGTACCTGACCTGACCTGACCTGCCTGACCTTCCCTCCCGACCCATGGAGCCTCCCATGACCCGCACCGCCCGCCCGCGCCACTACCTGATGTGCCGTCCGACCCACTTCGAGGTCACCTACGCGATCAACCCGTGGATGGACCCGGCGAAGCCGGTCGACACCGACCTCGCCGTCGCCCAGTGGGAGCGGCTCCACGCCCTCTACGGCGAGCTCGGCCACCGGGTCGACCTGATCGACCCGCTGCCCGGCCTGCCCGACATGGTCTACGCCGCCAACGGCGCCACCGTGGTGGACGGCAAGGTGCTCGGCGCCCGCTTCCGCAACGCCGAGCGGGCCGCCGAGGGCCCGGCCTACCTGGAGTGGTTCCGCGCCCGGGGCTTCGAGACGCGCGATCCGGAGCACGTCAACGAGGGCGAGGGGGACCTGCTGCTGACCGCGAGCTCCGTGCTGGCCGGGCGGGGCTTCCGCAGCGTGGCCGACGGGCACGCGGAGGCCCAGGAGTTCTTCGGGCGCCCGGTGATCGGCCTGGAGCTGGTCGACCCGCGCTTCTACCACCTGGACACCGCGCTGGCCGTGCTGGACGGCGACGAGATCATGTACCACCCGGAGGCCTTCTCGGCCGGCAGCCGTGCCGTCCTGCGCCGGCTGTTCCCCGACGCCCTGCTGGTGGACGGCGCCGACGCGGCGGTGTTCGGCCTCAACGCCGTGAGCGACGGCCTGCACGTGGTGCTGCCGGAGGCGGCCGTCGGCCTGGCCGCGCGGCTGCGGGAGCGCGGGTTCCGGCCGATCGGGATGGACCTCAGCGAGCTGCTCAAGGGCGGTGGCAGCGTCAAGTGCTGCACCCTGGAGATCCGCGCGGCGGCCTGAACGACGGCCTCGACGGGAGGCCGTGATCAGTGGTGCTCGGCTGTAGATCCGCCGTTGAACGCTCCCGGCCAGACTGGTGGCACACCACGACGGAAGCCCTTCCCACCGGGGAAGCGAGCCAAGGGAGCACCAGAGATGACGCAGCGTCCGGCCACCGCCCCCACCCGCCTCCGGCTGTTCACGGTCGGTCTCGGGGTGGTCGTCGCCCTGGGCGCCGGCCTCTCCGCCACGGCCGCCGTGGCGGAGACGGCCGGCACCGGGACGGCGACGGTGGTGAGCGGCGACGCGACGCCGACGCCCACCCCCGCCCAGCCCAGCCCCACCGGCACCGTCCACGGCAGCACCGGCGACTGGAACAGCACCGGCTCCTGACCGCACCAGTTCCTGACCGCACTGGCTCCTGACCGCACCGGAAAGCGGCAGGATCGATTCTTCAGTGACCGGTCATCAGCTCGTCAGCGGCCCGGCCCGCAGCTCGTCACCGGAGCGCCCGACGCCCCCCGGCCACCGCCCCGACGCCCGTCCGGGACGGACGGAGCCGACGACGTCGACGGAGCCGAAGAAGCCGAAGCAGCCGTAGCGGCCGAAGCGTTCGGACCCTCCCCCCGGGGCAGCAGCCCCGCCACCTCCTCCGCCTCCGGCAGCCCCAGCCGGACGAAGATCCGATGCGCCTCCCGCAGCCGGCCCCACGCCTCGGCCTCTCGCCCGAGGTCCGCCAGCGTTCGGCCCAGCACCACCAGCGCCTGGCCCTGGTCCCGCTCGGCCCCCAGCTCCTCGCACAGCGTCAGCGCCTGCCCGGCGTGCTCCAGCGCCTCGTCCGTCCGACCCAGCGAGCGCAGACTGTCCGCCATCCGGTAGCGGGCGTGCGCGGCCCGGGCCCGCAGCCCGGCCGCCGAGGCCACCGCCAGGCACTCGCCGAACCAGGTGACGGCCTCCTCGTGCCGCCCCAGCCCGTGCAGCGCCAGCCCCAGCACGTACAGCGTGTACGCCCGGCCGGGATCGTCGTGCCGGGTCCGCAGCTCGGCCAGCGCCTCGTGGCAGATCGGCACGGCCTCGGCGGCCCGCCCGCTGCGCACCCGGGCCAACGCGGCGTTCACCGTCGTCACCAGCGCCCCGGAGCGGTGGCCGAGTTCGCGGGCCAGCAGCAGCGCCTCGTCGTAGTGCCCGACGGCCTCGTCGTAGCGGCTGAGGAACTGGCAGACCAGGCCGAGGTCGTTCAGCGCCTGGCGCAGGATCACCGTGTCGCCCGCCGAGCGGGAGGCGGCCACCGCCAGCCGGGAGGCCGCCTCGGCCTCCTCCAACCGGGTGGCGGCCAGGGCGACGTTGCCGCGGAGGAAGTGCGCCCGACCAGCTGCCCGGTGGTCGGCGTGGTGGTTCGCGGCGGCGGCCAGGGCCTCCGCCGTACTGGCGAGCTGGCGGCTGGGCGGGGCGAGGACGAACGGCGTCAGCGCGATCAGCAGGTCGATCGCGGCGCGCAACGGGTCCGGTGCCGCGCCGTCGGCCGGGGCCGGCGCGGCGTCGTCCGCGACGGTCCAGCACGCCACCTGGGCGGCGAGCGCGATCGCCCCGGAACCCTCCGCCTCGGCCCAGGCCCGGGCGCCGTCCGGGCCGCCGAGGTCCACGCCCGCGCTGCGGGCCGGCCCGAGCGCACCGGCGGCCGGATCTCCCGGGACGGCGTGCTGGAAGGCCGCGCACGCGGTGGCCAGCAGGTGGTCCAGCAGCCGGTCACGGGCCTCCACGGCCGCGCCCGGGTGGTCCGGGCGCCGCCGGGCGAAGGCGCGCAGCAGGTCGTGGTAGCGGTAGCGGCCGGGGAACGGCGACTCCATCATCGCCACGTCCACCAGAGACTCCAGCAGGTCCTCGGCGTCGTACTCGTCCAGGTCCAGCAGGGCGGCCGCGGCGGGCAGCCCGATGTCCGGGCCGTCCACCGAGGCGGCCAGCCGGAACGCCCGGGCCTGGGCGGGCGTCAACTGGCGGTAGCTCAGTTCGAAGGCGGCCTCCACCGCCAGGTCGCCGATGCGCAGCTCGTCGATCCGCCGCCGTTCGACCGCCAGCCGGCGGCCCAGCGTCTGGACCGTCCAGCTCGGCCGGGCGGCCAGCCGGGCCGCCACGATCCGCACCGCGAGCGGCAGGTGGCCGCAGACGAGCAGCAGCTCCCGGGCGGCCTCCGGCTCGGCGGCCAGCCGCTCGCCGCCGATCGTGCGGCCCAGCAGTTCGAGCGCCTCCGCCGGCTCGAACACGCCGAGGTCGGCCTGGACGGACGCGGGCAGGCCCGAGAGCCGGGTACGGCTGGTGGTGAGTACGGCGCAGCCGACCGCGCCCGGCAGCAGCGGTCTGATCTGCGCGGTGTCGTGGACGTTGTCGAGCACCAGCAGCAGCCGCCGGCCGTCGACCACCGAGCGGAACAGCGCCGAGCGGGCGTCCAGCCCCTCGGGCACCCCGTCGGCCGGCACGCCGAGCGCCACCAGGAAGCTGCTGAGCACCGCCTCCGGGTCGGCCGGCGTGGTGTCGGCGCCCCGCAGGTCGACGTAGAGCTGCCCGTCGGGGTAGGCGTCGCGGGCCCGGTGGGCGACGTGCAGGGCCAGCGCGGTCTTGCCGACCCCTCCCATGCCGACCACGGTCGCGATCACCAGCGCCTGCTGGTCCGGGGCGCCGAGGGCCTCGCCCAGCCGCTCGACCAGGACGGTGCGGCCGGTGAAGTCCGCCGCGTCGGGCGGCAGCTGGGCCGGTCTGGGCGACGCCGTGGTGGTGCCGGCGGGCGCGGCGGGCGCACCCGCCGCCGCGGGGCCGTCCGGCGGATCCTGCGCCTCGGGCCCGGGCCCGGCCGGCTTCACCGGGCTGGAAAGCAGCGCCACGGGCGGCGCCGGGGCGGCGAGCGACAGGTCGCCCTCCAGGATCCGCCGGTGCAGCTGGTCCAGGTCGGCCCCGGGCTCCACCCCCAGCTCGTCCAGGAACAACTGACGCACGCCCCGGTACACCGCCAGCGCGTCCGCCTGCCGCCCGGCCTGGTACAGCGCGCGCATCAGCAGCCCGTACGCCCGCTCGTGCAGCGGGTGCTCGGTGGTCAGCGCGGTCAGCTCCGGGATACACCGGGAGAAGCGGCCCAGCGTCAGATCCAGGGCGATCCGTTCCTCCAGCAGGGTCAGCCGGAGCTCCTGCAACCGCTGGCGCTGCCGCTGCGCGAACGGGCCGGGGATGCCGGCCAGCGGCTCGCCCTGCCACAGCTCCAGCGCCTGGTTCAGCAGGTCACGCGCCTGCTGCGGCTGTCCGGCGGCCGCCGTGCGCTCGGCCTGCGCCGCCAGTTCCTCCCCTTGCGCCGCGTCCACGGAGTGCTTGGGCAGCACCAGCCGGTAGCCGTCCCCGACCGAGGTCAGCACGGTCGGCGCGTCCGGCTCGTCGCCGTGCAGGATCTTGCGCCACCGCCAGGCGTACGTCCGCACCGTCGTCACCGCGGTGCTCGGCGGCTCCTCACCCCACAGGGCGTCGATCAGGTCCGTGGCGCTCGCGCCGTGCCCCGGCCGGAGCAGCAGCACCGCCAGCATCGCCTGCTGCTGGGGACTGCCGACCTTCAGCACGGTCGTGCCGCACTGCGCTCTCATCAACCCCAGCACCGAGAACCGGAAATCACCCATTCGTGCACCTGCCCGCTTCATGTGCCCGCCCCCGCCCACGCACGCGTCTGCCCCCCGATTGATGAGTCACTATCAACCCACGCCAGCCGGTGGGCTGTCGAGGGATCGTCGACCCCGTAGTGATCCGGTGTTGATCGCCCACCGTCACAATCACTGGTGTGGCCCCAGCCGTCGGCCCGGTACGACCCGCCGGGCCCGCCACACCCCCCGGGTGTCGCCGCCCGGGCGACCACCACGTCTCTCGGAGGCCGACGCCAGTGAACACCGACCTGCTCTACCGGTTGCTCGACGTCGACCCGGTCGCCGGACCGGTCGAACTGCTCCACCGCGCCCGCGGCGCCCGCGACCTCCCCTACCTGGTGCTCGCCGCGCTCGTCCGGGAGGACGTCCGGATGGGCGAGCACGCCCGCGCCGAACTTCAGCGCGCCCGCGACCGGGCCGACTGTTACGCCCGGATCGCCCGCGACCTCGCCGACGCCACCGGGGTGCGCCCGATCCGCGACCTCCCGCTGGCCGGCTACTACCCGTCCGACCTGCCCCGGCCGCTGGGCGAGCTCACCCTCGTCAGCCCCACCGAGGCCGCGCTCTGGCAGGCCGTCAGCCGGCTGGTCACCGAACACCCGGTGGAGTCCGTGGAGGTCACCCTGATCGGCGAGCGCCCCCGGCACACCTCCGTCACCCTGCGCTGGCCGGCCGAGGACCCGCTGCTCGACCCGTGGTACCAGGTCCGGCTCGGCACCGCCGCGCTCACCGGCGACCTCGCCACCGTCCCGGTCCGGCCCTACCTGGCGGCCGACGACCACGTCGAGTGCCTGATCGCCCTCGCGGAGGAGGGACTCGGCCGCGCCTTCCGGGCGGGTGACGTGATCGACGTGGCCCGCCTGGGCCGGCAGTCCTTCGAGCCCGTCGAGACCGCCGCCGTGGTCGCCGCCTACCGGCTCGCCCCGGAGGCCGTCGCGCTGCTCGACCTCGCCGCCGAACACGTGCCGCTGGACTCCCTGGGGGGCGTGCGTACCGTCCTGGAGGCCGAGGTCGCCCCCGAACTCCGCCGCCGCGAATCCCTCGCCCGCCCGCTCCGGCCGCGGCACGGCACCCTGCTGCGCCGCACCGTCATCCGGCACCAGTGGGACGAGGCCCGCCTCCTCCCGGCCGGACCCGCCACCCTGCTGCTCACCCCGGTCGCCGACTTCCTGCTCGCCCCGGAGGGCGTCCGCCCGACGGCCCCCGCCCGCGCCGCCGCCCTCACGGCCCTGCGGGCCTGGGACACCACCGCCCCCGACACCCCGGACGGCGCCCCCTGCGCCCGCCTGCCGGAGTCGAAACACGGCTGAGCCCCGGGCCGTCTGCCTGACCGAACTGTGGGTCAGCTGCGCGAGGCCGGAACGAGGGCGCCCCAGAAAACCACACTGGCCGACATCGAGATCGCCGGGATCACCGTCCCCAAGGGGGCTCCGCTCTGGCAGAACCGCAGGGTGTCCGGTCAGTAGCCGTGCTCTCGGTCAAGGGCCCTGTCCAGGGTGTCGTCGAGAGTGGTGGCCGCCATGATCAGCGAGAGATGGGTGAACGCCTGAGGGAAGTTGCCCAGCTGCTCGCCACTGGGACCGATCTCCTCGGCGAAGAGGCCGACGTGGTTGGCGTAGGTCTGCATCTTCTCGAAGGCGTAGCGGGCCGCCCGCAGGCGCCCGGCCCGGGCGAGGGCGTCGACGTAGAGGAAGGTGCAGAGGCTGAAGGTGCCCTCCGAGCCGCGCAGGCCGTCGGGCGAGGCCGTGGGGTCGTAGCGGTAGACCAGGCTGTCGGACACCAGGGTGCGCTCCATCGCGTCGAGCGTCTTCAGCCAGCTCTCCGTCCGGGGGGCCAGGAACCTGACCCTGGGGATGAGCAGCAGCGAGGCGTCGAGGACGTCGCCGCCGTAGTACTGGGTGAGGGCCTGTTCCCGCTCGTTCCAGCCGCGTTCCATCACCTGTTCGAGGATGGCGTCGCGGGCGGCGGTCCAGCGGAGGGTGTCGGCGGGACGGCTGAAGTCGGCCGCCAGCCGCAGACCCCGGTCGAAGGCCGCCCAGGACATCACCCGGCTGAAGGTGAAGTCCTTGCGTCCGCCGCGGGTCTCCCAGACGCCCTCGTCGGGACGGTCCCAGGAGTCGGCGAGCCAGTCCAGCGTGCGGGCGAGGTTCTTCCAGCCGTGGTAACCGGCCCGCATGTTGATCTCCTGGCCCTCCGCCAGGGCGTAGAGCGCCTCGCCGTAGATGTCGAGCTGGAGCTGGTCGGCGGCGGCGTTCCCGGCCCGCACCGGGTACGAGCCGCGGTAGCCCTCGAAGTGTTCGAGGATCTCCTCGGTGAGCTCGGGGTCACCGTCGACCCGGTACATGACCTGGAGGGGTTCTCCCTCGACACCGTCCATGCCGCGCAGGCGGTCGCCCAGCCGCTCGCCCAGCCAACTGGTGAACTGCGCGGCCTCCTCGACGAACCCGAGGTCGAGCAGCGCCCGTACGGACAGCGAGCCGTCGCGGACCCAGGTGTACCGGTAGTCCCAGTTGCGCTCCCCGCCGACCTGCTCGGGCAGGCCCATGGTGGCCGCGGCGATCGGGGCGCCGGTGGGGGCGTAGGTGAGCAGCTTGAGGGTGATGGCGGACCTGTTGACCATCCCGGGCCACCGGCCGCGGTAGCGGGAGCCGCGCACCCAGCGCTGCCAGAAGTCGACGACCTCCCACAACTGCTCGGACACCCCGCCCTGGGTCAGCGGAGGCGGCGGCTCACCGTCCGGTCCGTGGACGGTCAGCAGGGCCGCCGCGTGCTCGCCCGTGTTCAGGGTGATCTCCCCCCGTACGTCCCGGGCCTCGGCACCGTCCGGCCGCAGTGGCACGGTGCTCTGCAGGTGTGCGGCGATGCCCGGTGCCCGGAAGGCCGCGGTGTTGTCGCGCAGGTCGAGTTCGTGGGTCGCCCGGCCGTAGTCGAAGCGCGGCCGGCACTCCAGGGTGAAGCGCACCGTGCCGCGTACGGCCCGCACCCCGCGGACCAGGACGTGCCGGTCGGTGGGCGTACCCATCCGGTCCGGCGGCATGAAGTCGAAGACCTCACCGACCCCGTCGGGTGACATGAACCGGGTCACCAGGACCGCAGTGTCCGGGTAGTAGAGCTGTTTGCAGCTGGTGGACTCCTCCACGGGGGCGAAGCGGAAATAGCCGCCGCGGTCGTGGTCCAGCAGGGCCGCGAAGACACTCGGCGAGTCGAACCGGGGGGCGGCGAACCAGTCGACGACTCCCCGGGAAGAGACCAGAGCAGCGGTTTGCAGGTCGCCGACAAGGCCATGCTCGGCGATGGGCGGGTACCGGTCCATGACCATCAAGCCTCCCTGAAGCCCACTCCCTCCACTCTCTGCCCGGTCCGACGGATACGCGAGGGGAGGAGAACCGCCACCGGGGAGCCGATCTGGGCGCGGTCGTGTGCGCGGTCGTGTGCGCAGGCACGCTAGAAGTGCTGGTAAGTGGCTGTTCGGGCGGTCGTCCTCGACGAGAGTCCCAACGGTTCGGCAACGGTGTTCGAGAACTCCGGGAGGGACGGAGCGCCCTGCTCCACGGGAGCCCCGGTCCCGGAGTCGGCGCCGCGATGTGAAGCTTGAGGCTTTGTGGCGAGGAGGCCCGGGCTCCCGAGCCGGAGCGGTCTGCTGCGCCCGTTCCGTCCCCGGCCGGCGCTGGGTCAGCTGCGGGAGGCCGGGACGAGGGTGTTCTCGCTGGTCCGGCCGGCGGCGTAGTCGTCGATGTTGCGGGCGGTGGCGTCGATGATCTGGCCGACGGCGGTGTGGGTGAAGTAGGCCTGGTGGCTGGTGACGAGGACCTGGGGGAAGGTGACGAGGCGGGCGAGGACGTCGTCGGTGATGCCTTCGATGGAGCGGTCGGTGAAGAAGACGCCGGTTTCCTCCTCGTAGACGTCGAGGCCGACGCCGGACAGGCGCCCGGCGCGCAGGGTCTCGACGAGGGCGGCGCTGTCGATGAGGCCGCCGCGGCTGGAGTTGACGAGGATGGCGTCGTCCTTCATCCGCGCCAGCGCTGCGGCGTCGATCAGGTGGTGGGTGGCGGGGAGCAGGGGGACGTGGAGGCTGATGAGGTCGGCGCGGGTGAGGAGTTCGGGCAGTTCGGTGTAGGTCATGCCGAGGTCGAGGCAGGCCGGGTTCCGGGCGATGTCCCAGCCGAGCAGTTCGGTGCCGAAGCCGGCCGCGATGCGGGTGAAGCACTCGCCGATCTTGCCGGTGCCGATGACGCCGACCGTCATCCCGTGGACGTCCCGGCCGAGGAGGCCGTCGAGGCGGAAGTCGAACTCGCGGCTGCGTCCAGCGGCCCGGACGATCCGGCGGTTGACGGCCAGGGCCAGCGTCCAGGCGTGTTCGGCGACGGCGTAGGGGCTGTAGTAGGAGACGCGGGCGACGGTGAGGCCGAGGTCGGCGGCGGCGTCGAGGTCGATGTTGTTGAAGCCGGTGGAGCGTTGGGCGATCAGCTTGGTGCCGCCGGCGGCGAGGACGGTGAGGGTCTCGGCGTCGAGGACGGCGTTGACGCTGCTGCTGACGGCCGGGTAGCCGGCGGCGAGTGGGGCGGTGTCGCGGTTGAGGAACATGCTCAGGCAGCGCAGCCCGTGCCGGCCGGCGAAGGCCTGTTCCAGCAGCGGCCGTTCGTCGGCCTGCACCCCGTACGCGAGGATCTCCATCGGTTGCCCTTCCGCGAGTGGTCCGCTCCACCGGCCACGCTAGCGGGGCCGTCGCAGGGGCGCCCGTCGGACGCACGAGGGCCCGGACCGGTAGCGGTCCGGGCCCTCGACGGGGTGGGGGAGGTCAGATGACCGTCTCCGCCTCCAGGTAGCGCTCCTGCGGGACGGTCTTCAGCTCGGCGACGGCCTCGGCGATCGGCACCAGGTTGATGTCGGTGCCCTGCAGCGCGGTGATGTGCCCGAACGCGCCCTTGTGGACGGCCTCGACGGCGTGCCAGCCGAAGCGGGTGGCGAGCACCCGGTCGTACGCGGTCGGGGTGCCGCCGCGCTGGGTGTGGCCGAGGATCACCGGGCGGGCCTCCTTGCCGAGCCGGTGCTCCAGCTCGCGGGAGAGCTGGGTGGCGATGCCGGTGAACCGCTCGTGGCCGTAGATGTCCTTGGTGCCCTCTTCCCAGTGCATGGTGCCGGGCTCGGGCTTGGCGCCCTCGGCGCAGACCACGATGGCGAACTTCTTCTGCCGGTCGAAGCGTTCGCGGACGACGGCGGTCAGCTTGTCGATGTGGAACGGACGCTCCGGGACGACGATGGCGTGCGCGCCGGCCGCCATGCCCGCGTTGAGCGCGATCCAGCCGGTGTGCCGGCCCATGACCTCGACGACCATGACCCGCTGGTGGGATTCGGCGGTGGTCTTCAGCCGGTCCAGCGCCTCGGTGGCGACCGAGACGGCGGTGTCGAAGCCGAAGGTGACGTCGGTGGAGGCGATGTCGTTGTCGATGGTCTTCGGGACCCCGACCACCGGCAGTCCGGCGTCGCTCATCAGCTTGGCGGCCTTCAGGGTGCCCTCGCCGCCGATCGGGATCACCGCGTCGATGCCGAGGTCCGCGCACAGTCGCTTGGCGCGCTCGACGCCGTCGCGCAGGTGGCTGGGCTGGACCCGGGACGAGCCGAGGATCGTGCCGCCCTGGGCCAGGATGCCGCTCACCGAGTCGAGGGTGAGCGGCCGGTGGACGCCCTCCAGGAGACCGCGCCAGCCGTCCTGGAAACCGATGATCTCGTCGCCGTGGTCGACCACCCCCCGGTGGACCACGGAACGGATCACCGCGTTCAGGCCGGGGCAGTCACCGCCGCTGGTCAGCACTCCGATACGCATTAGCTTTGCAACTCCCGAGCAGAACCGAGGAACGGCCGGACTACAGGCTGGGACGACGAGCCGTCACCGTAGCGGGGCGCTCCCACGCCGGAGTGGCGGGGAGGTGGCCGCGGGGTGAAGGACCGGCCGATCCGGACAGAACGCCCGAAAACGGCCGCGAAGTCGAGCATACGGCCCCTGGTCCGGCCGGGCAGGAGCCGACGCGGGAGCGGCGCCGTCGGCGCCCCCGCGCGGAAAGTGCAGCCTGCTGCCGAGGAGGGTGTGCAGTAGGCAGCCCCATTGTGGTACGTCCGGGGCCGCCCCTGAACCGGGTGACCGCATCGCGGGCACCCGGGCGTCGGGGCGGACGGACGTACTACGCGGGGCGCGTCGTGGCGGCGATGCGCTCGGCGCGCAGCGCGTCGTACCAGGTGGTGTCGGCCGGCGGCAGGGCGTTGACGTCCAGCGCCAGCTTGATCAGCATGTCGGCCACGGCGGGGTTGCGGGCCAGCACCGGGCCGTGCAGGTAGGTGCCGAACACGGTGTCCCGCCAGGCGCCCTCGGTGCCGTCGCCGGTGCCGTTGCCCCGGCCGGCGACCACGGTGGCCAGCGGCTGGACGCCCTGGCCGAGGTGGGTGACGCCCTGGTGGTTCTCGAAGCCGGTCAGCTGCGGCAGGCCGAGGCGCGGGTCGACGTCGGCGAGGACATCGCCGACGCAGCGGGCGCCGTCGCCGCGGGTGGTCCAGACGTCGAGCAGGCCGAGGCCCGGCTCGCGCTCGCCGAGGTCGTTGACGAACTCGTGGCCCATGATCTGGAAGCCCGCGCAGACGCCGAAGATGATCGCGCCGTTCTCGGAGGCCCGGATCAGGCCGCTGTCGTTGCGCAGCCGCTCGGCGGCGAGCCGCTGCGGACGGTCCTCGCCGCCGCCGATCAGGTAGATGTCGCCGCTGGTGGGGACCGCCTGGTCGGAGCGGACGTCGATCCGGGTCACGTTGAGATGGCGCTGGCGGGCCCGGCGCTCCACGACCAGGGCGTTGCCGCGGTCGCCGTAGGTGCTGAGCAGGTCCGGGTAGACCCAGACCACGCGCAGGCTGCTCTCACTCATCCTCGAAGGCCTTCCGTCACGATCAGATGGGGCTGCAGGCGCGGCATCAGCCGGCCACGACCTTCCGCAGCTGCTGGAAGGCGGTGTAGTTGGCGATGGCCTCGATCCGGCCGGGCGGGGCCATCCGGACGGCCTGCTCCAGCGTGTCCACCACGTGGAACTGCAGTCCGGCGACCTCCAGGCGGACGGCCAGGTCCAGCTTGCGCTGCCCCATCACGAACACCGGGTGCCCGGCGAGGCGCTCGTAGTCGACGTCCCACAGCCAGGAGGTGTCCGTGCCGTCGGCGTCGAGCGCGTTGACGGACAGGATCACCGGCGCGGGCGGGCCGTCGATCAGCGAGAACGTCTCCAGCCAGCCGGCCGGGTTCTTGGCCAGCAGCAGCCGGATGTCCCGGCCCTGGTACTGGACCACGTCGTAGCGGCCGGCCACGGCCGTGACCGAGCGCATCCGCTCCAGCGCGACCTGCGGGGAGACGCCGAACACGGCGGCGACGGCGGCCGAGCTGGTGGCGTTGGCCAGGTTGGCCCGGCCGGGCAGCTGGAGCTGGATCGGCCAGGCGCCGCGCTGCGGGTCGATCACGTGGGTGCCCTGGAGCGCCCAGTGCGGGTTGGGGCGCCGGAAGCCGCACTCCTGGCAGAACCAGTCGTCGCCGGGGCGCTGCATCACACCGCCGCAGGCGGGGCAGGACCAGGCGTCCTCCTTCCAGGCCTGCCCGGCGGCCACCCAGACCACCTTCTTGCAGGACGAGGCGGCCCAGGTCACCAGCGGGTCGTCGGCGTTGGCGATGACCACGGCCTCGGTGTCCTGAAGGCCCTCGCGCCACTTCTCGGCCATCATCCGGGTCTCGGCGGCGCGGTCGAGCTGGTCGCGGGAGAGGTTGAGCAGGGCGATCGCCTTGGGGCGGGTGTCGCGGGCGACGCCCGCCAGGTACTTCTCGTCGACCTCGATCACGCCGAAGCGGGCGTCCGAACCACCGGCCAGGGCGGAGGTGATGCCGGCCGGCATGTTGGCGCCCAGGGCGTTGGAGACCACCGGGCCGGCGGCGCGCAGCGCCTCGGCGATCAGGCGGGTCGTGGTGGTCTTGCCGTTGGTGGCGCTGACCAGGACGACGTCGAGGTGGTCGGCGAGGGTGGCGAGCAGGTCGGGGTCGAGCCTCAGGGCGACCTTGCCGCCGATCACCGAGCCGCTTCCGCGTCCGGCCTTGCGGGACACGGCGGCAGCGACCCGACCGGCCGTGACCGCGATCTTGGCGCGGGCCGGCAGCGAGGCGTCGCGTGCGCCTGTGGGCTCCGATTCGGTGCCTGCCATGCTCAGTGGTTCCTCCTTGCTGCGGCACCACCCGGGTCCGGATCAACGGGCCGTCGGGCGGCGGGGACGGGGCCAGCCTACCGACTCCGCCGCCCGGCTCGACGATCCGGACCCCAGGCAGCCTGCTGCGACACGGCCGGAGGCGCCGCCTCGGGCGTCCTGACGGATCGTCGGGGAAGACGGTGTACGGAGGGGGCCTTCGCCGCTTGGGACGCTCTCCGGGCTCTCGGGGTTCCCGGGTGAGGATGTGGTGAAGAAAAGATCAGCGGCCCGGGCGGGCGCAGGAGACCGGCTCGTCCGCGGCCAGCGTGGCGGTGATCACCAGGGTGCCGTCCTCGGCCCGGAAGTCCAGCGGCGCGGCCAGCCGGCGCATCGCGGTGATCAGCCCGGTGTTGGAGGCGTGGGTCACCGCGTACACGGTCGTGACACCGGCCGCCCGGGCCGCCGCCGACAGCTGCCGCAGCAGGGCCGGACCGAGTCCGCGCCGCTGCCAGGCGTCCTCGACCAGCACCGCCAGCTCCGCCTCGTCGTCGTCCCACATCAGGTGCCCGAGGGCGACGATCCGCCCGTCGGCGGCCGTCGCGGCGAGGCTGTGGCCGTGCCGGGCGTCCAGCAGGTGGTCCAGGTAGCGGCCGGCGTCGCGGACCGGCCCGTGGTAGCGCAGCCGCAGCGAGGCGGGGGAGCAGCGGAGGTGCATCGCCAGGGCCGCGGCCCGGTCGGCCGGTCCGGCGGGGCGCAGCGTCAGCGCCGTCCCGTCCGCCAGCGTCAGCCGGGACGGCGCCTCCCGGTCCGGGTCCGTCACGGCTCGCGGCCGGTCGACCGGGGGGTGCGGGCGGGCGGACCGCAACGGGCCCCCGGTGAGCGCGGGCAGCCGGGCGGCCTGGCCCTCGGGCGCCGCGCACCTGCGCTCGGACCTGCGGAAAGGCCGGTGCCAGAGCCGTTCGGGGCGAGTGCGTGATGCCGTCATGCCGCCGACGCTACCGACGCCGCGCTTCCGGCCGGTTACGTGATCGTGAACGCAGGAATGACCTGGGCGGTTCCGGAGCGTGACCATGTTTCGGGGGGCTCGGCCGGGCTCGGGCACCAGGGTGGCCGACGGGCCCGGGGCGATCGCCCGGCCCCGACCGGACCATTGACCTGGACACGCTCACGGATGGCGCAGAATCCGGGAACGGGTGAGCCCCTTCGGATAGGGATGGCTCGGCTTTTCGCCGATCCCACCTCCCCCGAAGGGGCTCACATGTCCTTCCCGTCGTCCTTCCTGAAGAAGTCCGCCCTCGTGCAGCGGTCCGTACTGGGCGTGGCGTGCTGCGCACTGCTGCTGGCCGCGCCGATCGCCCTCGCCCAGCCGGCCGCCGCCGCCGACGGGCCCAAGACGCCCCAGGAGGCTGCCGCCTGCAAGGCTGTCGTCTCCACGCTGCTCGGCGGCTTCGGGTCGATGCTCGCGAACTCGGCGTGCGTCGTCCAGCCGAGCGACAGCTGAGCGGCGACTGAGCGGCGACTGAGCGGCGGCCGTACGGGGGCCGCCCTCAGGCCCCGGCCGCCGGGGGGGGGGGCGGCGGGGCCCCCGGGGGCCCCCCCCCGCCCCCGGCGCCCCGGGGGGGGGGGCGG